>JANYBG010000055.1 GCA_025360865.1 Pseudomonadota bacterium
CGTCAAGATCGACCGCTCGCACCTGCACAAGGGCGGTCCGATGGCCTCCCTCACGACGCACCAGAACAAGACCGGTGCGCGCAACCACTTTGGCCGCATCACCACGCGCCACGTTGGCGGCGGGTCGCGCCAGAAGTACCGCATCATCGACTTCAAGCGCGACAAGGACGGCGTCGCCGGCAAGGTCGAGCGCCTGGAGTACGACCCGAACCGCTCCAGCCACCTCGCGCTGATCAAGTACGCCGATGGTGACTGGCGCTACATCCTCGCGGCCAAGGGCATGAAGCCCGGTGATGACGTGCGCTCGGGCGCGGACTCGCCGATCAAGCCCGGCAACGCGATGACCCTGCGCCACGTCCCGGTCGGCTCGATCGTCCACAACGTGGAGCTGAAGCCCGGTCGCGGTGGCCAGATGGCGCGCAGCGCCGGCGCCTCGGTGTCCTTCACCTCGCGTGAGGGCCTGTTCGCCTTCCTGCGCCTGCGCTCAGGCGAGACCCGCAAGGTGCACATCGACTGCCGCGCCACGATCGGCGAGGTCGGCAACGACGAGCACAACCTGCGCAGCTACGGCAAGGCGGGCGCCAAGCGCTGGCGCGGTATCCGCCCGACGGTGCGGGGACTGGCGATGAACCCGGTCGATCACCCGCACGGTGGTGGCGAGGGCAAGTCCGGTCAGGGTAATCCGCACCCGGTATCCCCGTGGGGCTGGAACACCAAGGGATTGAAGACCCGTCACAACAAGCGCACGGACGGAATGATCGTCCAGCGTCGCAAGAACCGCATCCGCTGATTTAGGAAGCGAACAAACACATGCCACGTTCACTGAAAAAAGGCCCGTTCGTCGACCTGCACCTCGCCAAGAAGGTACAGGTCGCGTCCGCCAAGAACGACCGCAAGCCGATCAAGACCTGGTCGCGCCGCTCGATGGTCGTGCCGGAGATGGTTGGTCTGACGATCGCCGTGCACAATGGCCGTCAGCACATCCCGGTGCTGATCTCCGAGAACATGGTCGGCCACAAGCTCGGCGAATTCGCCCCCACGCGCACCTTCAAGGCGCACTCCGGGGATCGCAAGGTGGAGGCTTCCGCCTAAGGCGGCAGGAACCTATGCAAGTCACCTCCAAGCTGCGCTACGCGCGCATCTCCCCGCAGAAGTGCCGCCTCGTGGCGGACACAGTGCGCGGTCAGCCGGTCGGCAACGCCCTCTCGGTGCTCAAGTTCATGCCCAAGAAGGGCGCGGAACTGGTGCGCAAGGTGCTCGAGTCCGCCGTAGCCAACGCCGAGCACAACCACGGCGCTGACATCGACGAATTGAAGGTCTCGCTCATCCACGTGGACGAGGCCCCGACGCTCAAGCGCTTTGCCGCGCGCGCCAAGGGTCGCGGTGCGCGAATCATCAAGCGCAATAGTCACATCACCGTCGGCGTCAGCGACGGGAAGAAGGATTAAGCATGGGTCAGAAGGTCAATCCGCTGGGCATACGGCTGGGGATCACCCGCGACTGGACCTCGCGCTGGTACGCGGGCAAGAAGCAGTTTCCGGCTCATGTGCACACGGACTACCGGGTGCGCGTGTTCCTCAAGGAGCGCCTCAAGGAGGCTTCCGTCAGCCGCGTGCTCATCGAGCGCGCCGCCAAGAAGGTGAACATCACCATCCAGACCGCGCGCCCCGGCATCGTCATCGGCAAGAAGGGTGAGGACATCGAGAGGCTGCGCCAGGAAACGGCCGCGCTCCTGGGCATGCCAATGATCGATGTGCGCCTGAACATCGCCGAGATCAGAAAGCCCGAGCTCGACTCGCAGCTGGTGGCCGATGCGGTCGCGCAGCAGATCGAAAAGCGCGTCATGTTCCGCCGCGCCATGAAGCGCGCCGTGATGAGCACGATGCGCAGTGGCGCCCTGGGCGTGAAGGTGCGCGTCGCCGGACGCCTGAACGGCTCGGAGATCGCCCGCACTGAGTGGTATCGCGAGGGCCGTGTGCCGCTGCATACCTTCCGCGCGGACATCGACTACGCGCATTCAGAAGCGAACACCACCTACGGGGTGATCGGCGTGAAGGTTTGGATCTTCAAGGGCGAGGTGTTCGACAAGCAGGAGGTCGCCCCGGCCGTGGAAGCCGAGGCAGCCGCGGCTGTCCCCGCGACCGCCGTCCCGGCCGCGATTGTCGCGGCTCCGGCCGCCGCCGAAGCCGCGGCGCAGGCTAAAGGTTCTTAGAGCATGCTTCAGCCCAAACGCACGAAGTACCGCAAGATGTTCAAGGGCCGCAACGGCGGCCTCGCGCATCGCGGCAGCAGTGTCGCCTTCGGAGAATTCGGCCTGAAGGCCACCAGTCGCGCGCGCATGACCGCGCGTGAGATCGAGGCGGCGCGGCGCGCCATGGCCCGCTACGTCAAGCGCGGCGGCCAGATCTGGATCCGCGTGTTCCCGGACGTGCCGATCACCAAGAAGCCGCTCGAGGTCCGCATGGGCTCGGGCAAGGGCAACGTGGAGTACTACGTGGCCCGAGTTCAGCCCGGCAAGGTTTTGTTCGAGATGGAGGGCGTGGACGAGGTGACCGCGCGCGAGGCATTCCGCCTGGCCGGCTCGAAGCTCTCCGTGTCCACCACATTTGTGAAACGGCAGGTTCGATAAATGGACGCCAAAGAGCTGCGCACCAAGTCCGCGACCGAGCTCGCTGACGAGCTGGTCAAGCTGCGCAAAGAGCAGTTCGCGCTGCGCATGCAGCGCGCCACCGGGCAGTCGCCCAAGCCCGATCAGTTCGGGAAAGTACGGCGCAACATCGCGCGTCTGAAGACCGTGCTGCGTCAGCAGGCCGGTGGAGGTGCCAAGTGAGCGCAACAGAGAACAAGGTAGTGAGCAAGGTGGAAGAAAAAGGCGCGCGTACCCTGACCGGGCGCGTGGTCAGCGACAAGATGCTGAAGACCGTCGCCGTCGAGATCGAGCGGCTGGTCAAGCATCCGCGGTACGGCAAGTTCGTCCGCCGCACGACCAAGCTGCTGGCCCACGATGAGGACGGCACCGTCAAGACCGGTGACACCGTCATCATCACCCCGTGCCGCCCGATGTCACGCCGCAAGTCCTGGCGCGTCCTCGAGATCGTGCGTCGCTCCACCGGGCTTTGATGCGAGCTGAAGGCGGAAACTCATGATCCAGATGCAAACAACGCTTACCGCCGCTGACAACAGCGGGGCGCGCACACTGATGTGCATCAAGGTGCTCGGTGGCAGCCATCGTCGCTACGCCTACGTTGGCGATGTCATCAAGGTGAGCGTCAAGGACGCCATCCCGCGCGGCAAGGTCAAGAAGGGCGAGGTCTATGACGCGGTGGTCGTGCGTACCAAGCACGGCGTGCGCCGCCCGGACGGCTCGCTGATCCGCTTCGACGGCAACGCGGCGGTGCTGCTGACCAACAAGCTCGAGCCGGTGGGCACGCGCATCTTTGGACCCGTGACGCGCGAACTGCGCAACGCGCAGTTCATGAAGATCATCTCGCTCGCGCCCGAGGTGCTGTGATGAAGAAGATTCGTAAAGGCGATCAGGTGATCGTGCTCTCCGGCCGCGACAAGGGCCGCCGTGGAGCGGTGCTCCAGGTGCTCGCCGACGGCCGCGTGGTCGTCGAGAGCGTGAACATGGCGAAGAAGCACACCAAGCCCAACCCGCAGGGTGGCAAGGCCTGCGGCATCGTCGAGAAGGAAATGCCGCTGGCGCTGTCGAAGGTGGCGATCTGGAACCCGGCCGCCAAGAAGGGCGACCGCATCGGGGTCAAGACCCTCACCGACGGTAAGCGCGTGCGCTTCTTCAAGTCGAACGGAGAGATGCTGGACGCCTGAACGGCGCGCAGCACTCAAAAGAGAACTTATGGTCAGGTTAGAACAGTACTACCGTGAGAAGGTCGTCCCGCGCCTGCGCGAGGAGCTCAAGATCGCGAACGTGATGCAGGTTCCGCGCATCACCAAGATCACGATCAACATGGGCGTGGGCGAGGCCGTGGCGGACAAGAAAGTGATGGACGCGGCCGTGGCCGACCTCGCCAAGATCACCGGGCAGAAGGCTCTGGTGACCAAGTCCCGCAAGGCCGTCGCGACTTTCAAGATCCGTGAAGGCCTGCCGATTGGCGCGAAGGTCACCCTGCGCGGCAAGCGTATGTACGAATTCCTGGATCGACTGATCAGTATCGCGATGCCGCGTATCCGCGACTTCCGCGGTGTCTCGGCGCGCTCCTTCGACGGGCGTGGCAATTACAGCCTGGGCGTCAAGGAACAGATCATCTTCCCCGAGATCCAGTACGACCAGGTCGACCAGGTGCGTGGCATGGACATCACGATTACAACGACGGCCGCGGATGACCGTCACGGACGAGCTTTGCTCGAGGCGTTCAACTTCCCGTTCCGGAAGTCAAAGGAACCATAAGGCTTATGGCCAAGACAAGCATGGTCGAGCGCGAGAAGCGTCGCGCCGGGATCGTTAAAAAGTACGCGGTGCGTCGCGCGAAACTCAAGGAGCTGATTCGCAGCCCCAAGAGCTCGCCCGAGGAGCGCGCGGCGGCACAGGCGGAACTGCAGGCGCAGCCGCGCGATGCGGCCGCCGTTCGGCACCGCAATCGCTGTGCCATCACGGGCCGTTCACGCGGCGTGTACCGCAAGTTCGGGTTGTCGCGGGTGAAGATCCGCGAGGTCGCGAACCGCGGTGAGATTCCGGGTCTCGCGAAGGCGAGCTGGTGAGGAACGCCGTATGAGCATGACTGATCCTATTGCTGATCTGTTAACGCGTATCCGTAACGCGCAGACGGCGGGTAAGAGCGAAGTACAGCTCGCCTCCTCGCGCATCAAGACGGCCATCGTCAAGGTGCTGCGGGACGAGGGGTACATCGGCGACTTCCGCACGGATGCCGAGGCGGGCAAGCCGCGCCTGACGATCGCGCTGAAATATTTCGAGGGCCGGCCGGTCATCGACCGCCTGGAGCGCATCAGCCGTCCGGGACTGCGGATTTACCGCGGCAAGGACGAGCTGCCGAAGGTCCTCGGTGGCATGGGCACGGTGATCGTCTCCACCCCCAAGGGCGTGATGACGGACAAGCAGGCGCGGGCGAGCGGACAGGGCGGCGAAGTCCTGTGCATCGTCGCCTAACGGCGTCTTAAGAGAACACTATGTCGAGAATCGCCAAAGCACCGGTTGATCTGCCCCAGGGCGTGACCGCGACGATCGCCGCGAGCGCGGTGACCATCAAGGGCGCCAAGGGCACCCTGAGCCTGCCGCTCGTTAGCGGCATCTCCGTCGTGCAGACCGAGAAGAAGCTCGAGATCAAGTACGAGGGGATGGGAGCCGCGCGCACGCAGGCGGGTTCCACGCGCGCCCACCTCGCCAACATGGTCACCGGCGTGACCAAGGGCTACGAGAAGAAGCTCGAGCTGGTGGGATCGGCTTACGCGCCGCCGTGTCCGGCAAGAGCCTGAACCTCACGCTCGGCTTCTCGCACCCGGTCAGCGTCGCGATCCCGGAAGGGATCGCCATCGAGACCCCGACGGTGACCGAGATCCTGATCAAGGGCATCGACCGGCAGAAGGTCGGCCAGATAGCCGCCGAGATCCGCGACATCCGCCCCCCTGAGCCCTACAAGGGCAAGGGCGTGCGCTACGCGAACGAGAAGATCACCCTGAAAGAGGGGAAGAAAAAGTGATCATCACCAAGAAGCAACGCCGCATCCGGCGCGCCGTGAAGACCCGCGCGCACATCCGTTCGCTCGCGACCGCGCGCCTGACGGTGCACCGCACGGCGAACCACATCTACGCGCAGGTCACCGCGGAGGCGGGCAGCAAGGTCATCGCCGCCGCCTCCACCGTGCAGGAGAAGGTGCGCGAGGGCCTGAAGAACACCGGCAACGTCGAGGCGGCCAAGGCCGTCGGGCGCGCGATTGCCGAGCGCAGCAAGGCTGCGGGCGTGAGCAAGGTCGCCTTCGACCGCTCCGGATTCCAGTTCCACGGGCGCGTTAAGGCGCTCGCGGATGCGGCCCGCGAAGCGGGTCTTGAGTTTTAAGTAGGTAGCACACATATGGCGAGACCAGAGAAGGGCCAGTCGGCCGACGAGTTCGTCGAGAAGCTCGTAGCCGTCAACCGGACCGCGAAGGTCGTCAAGGGCGGCCGTCAGTTCGGCTTCACCGCGCTCACCGTCGTCGGTGACACGGCCGGCCGCGTCGGCTACGGCTTCGGCAAGGCGCGCGAAGTGCCGCTGGCGATTTCCAAGGCGATGACCCAGGCGCGCAAGAACCTGATCAACGTCTCGCTGCGTAACGATTCGCTGCACTACGCCATCACCGGCACGCACGGTGCGACGCGCGTCTACATGCAGCCGGCCTCGGACGGCACCGGAGTCATCGCCGGCGGCGGCATGCGCGCGGTGCTCGAGTGCGCCGGCGTGCGCAACGTGCTCGCCAAGAGCTACGGCTCGCGCAACCCGATCAACGTCGTGCGCGCCACGATCTCCGCCCTGTCGAAGATCCGCTCGCCCGAGGACATCGCCGCCAAGCGTGGCAAGACCCTCGAAGAGATCACGGGCTGAACGAAATGGCAGACAAGAAGGTCAAGGTGACGCTGGTGAAGAGCCTTAACGGGCAGCTGAGGAACATCGCGGCATCCGCGCGTGGCCTTGGCCTGCGCCGCATCCACCAGAGCGTCGTGGTGGCGGACACCCCGGAGAACCGCGGCATGATGAACGCCGCCGTGCACATGCTGCGTATCGAGAAGAGCGCTTAAGAGACATATATGCGACTGAACACACTCAAACCCGCGGCCGGCGCCAAGCGTCCCCGCCTGCGCGTGGGCCGTGGCGCCTCCGCCGGTCAGGGCAAGACCTGCGGCCGCGGCACCAAGGGTCAGCGCGCGCGCAAGGGCGGCTACCACAAGGTCGGCTTCGAGGGCGGCCAGATGCCTATCCAGCGGCGCATGCCCAAGGTCGGGTTCCGCTCGGCCATGAAGCGCCTGCACGCCGAGGTTCGCCTCGACGAGCTCCTCAAGGTCGAGGGCGTGATCGTGGACATCGCCTCGCTGCGCAAGGCGCGGGTGATCTCCGCCGACGCCAAGACCGCGAAGGTGGTGCTCTCGGGTGAGATCAAAAAGGCGTACACGCTCAAGGGCGTGGCCGCCACCAAGGGTGCGCGCGCGGCGATCGAAGCCGCAGGCGGGACGATCGAGGCCTAACGGCCCTCGCATCAGGACAGGTATGGCGACCACTACAGCAAGCAATCCGGCTGCCGCCTTCGGCGAAGCTGCCCGCTTTGGGGAGATTCGCAGCCGTTTCCTGTTCCTCATTGGCGCGCTGATCGTCTACCGCATCGGCTCGTTCATCCCGGTGCCTGGCATCAACCCGGCGGAAGTGGCGCGCTTCTTTGGCGACCGCTCGAACACGATCCTCGGGATCGTCAACATGTTCTCCGGCGGGGCGCTGTCGCGCCTGTCGATCTTCGCCATGGGCGTGATGCCCTACATCTCCGCCTCCATCATCATCCAGATGATGTCGATGGTGGTGCCGCAGCTGATGGAGCTGCGCAAGGAAGGCGAGTCCGGCCGGCGCAAGATCACCCAGTACACCCGCTACGGCACCGTGGGACTCGCGCTGCTGCAGTCCTTCGCCGCCGCCGGCGCGCTGGACAAGGGCGGGCTCACGCTGGTGCACGGCTGGCCGTTCCTGCTGACCGCTACCATCACCATGACCACCGGGACCATGTTCCTGATGTGGCTTGGCGAGCAGATTACCGCGCGGGGCATCGGCAACGGCTCGTCGCTGATCATCTTCGCGGGCATTGTGGCGGCCTTCCCCTCCGCCATCGTGAGCACGCTGGAACTGGGACGTCAGGGGGCTATTTCGACGGGGCTTATCCTCGCGGTCATCGTGATGTCGCTGTTCGTCATCGCCTTCATCGTATTCATGGAGCGCGCACAGCGCCGCCTGCTGATCCAGTATCCCAAGCGCCAGGTCGGCAACCGCATGTTCGAAGGTCAGTCCTCGCATCTGCCGCTCAAGCTAAACACCTCGGGCGTGATCCCGCCGATCTTTGCCTCCTCGCTACTGCTACTGCCGACCACGGTTGCCAGTTTCAACGCCGGCGCGGGGCCAGGCTGGCTCACCACGGTCACGACGTTGCTCGGACACGGGCGGCCGCTGTTCCTGATCCTTTATCTCGCGCTGATCGTGTTCTTCGCGTTCTTCTATACAGCCGTCGTGTTCAACCCGACCGAGACGGCGGAAAACTTAAAGAAGCATGGCGGATTCGTGCCGGGCATCCGGCCGGGTGAGCGCACCGCCGAATACATCGACTACGTGCTCTCCCGCATTACCGTGATCGGCGCGCTTTATCTCGCCATCGTCTGCCTGATCCCGGAAATTCTGATCTCCTACGCCGCGGTACCGTTCTATTTCGGCGGCACTTCGCTCTTGATCGTGGTCAGCGTCACCATGG
>JANYBG010000062.1 GCA_025360865.1 Pseudomonadota bacterium
CCATTGATCGGTGGAATGGGGCGGCATCGGGGAAGCGTGCCGCCGGCCACAGAGGTCGTCCAGCCAGTAGGCGAAAGGCTCCAACACTGGATGTCGCAAGTCGCGGTAATGGCGATACAATTCTCCAATGTGTCAGGTCGGATGGCTGCGACTCCGGCACGATATCCGACACATGTGGGGTGTTGCATCGCCCCAGTTCGGTCGTCTACATATAGTTAGCAGCCATGAAATCAGTAGCTCGCTACGTCGTGACATTCGGGATCGCCTCTGGATTTCTATTTTTCGCTGCTCGCATCTTGAACTCACATCCTCACTCACCAACTCCGTCGCAGCTCCTAAGTCACCTCCTCGCATCTGCTCCCATCATCCTCGTCCATTCCCTAAGCCTCCTGAAGCTGCGCACTCCGCAATCTCGAATTCCCTTGTGGCTTCTGATTCTTCTAAACGTACTAATGACCTGCCTCTTCTTGGCAGGAATTGTGTATCTCCACAGCACCGGCTGCGGGCCGTTGAAGCTGATTACTTTCTTCGTGCTGTGGCTTTTCCCTTTTTTAGTCGGAGCCGCGTACTTCCTCGGCCTTGCATGGAGTTCCTATCGCCGTGCTTGGTCGGCTGCTAACCAACGCTTGGAGCGGCCGTGACAAATGATCACGTTGCGCCGCGAGCGCGAGATCATTGTGCGCTCGCGTCGCTTAGGAGCCGGCGGCGGACGGCCGCTCAAGCTCATCGTTAGACCGCATTGCTTTGGAGCCTGATTTCTAGACGTGGGAGGAACCGTTGATGACGCCACTAATCGCTGCGCGGGTAATCACGCTCATGTCGACCGGCCTGATCGCGGGGATTTTTTTGGGCACCGTGCCGGTGTTTCCCGAGCCTCCACGCAGCTTGCTCCGGGAAGTTTCATACACCTCCAGCAGATCATTCATCAGATCTTTCAGCGCATGATGCCGCCCCTCGTGGTCGCTGCAGTGCTCGGCTCGCTCACCTGGACCGTGCTTCTCCGGGGCAATGGACCAGTCATCGCATTCTGGCTACTCGTGTCGGCATCGTTGGGTTTGCTAATCGCAGCTGTCCTGACACGGGCGATTAACATTCCGATTAACCGGCAACTCATGGCCTGGAGCAGCGAGGCACCTCCACGCGAGTTCTCTGAGGTCTGGAGCCGCTGGGAGCGTATTCACTCCATCCGGACTGTCCTGACCGTGATGGCCTTGGTATGCCAAACACTTGCGCTGGCTGTGTTCACTCAGGGGTCTCCGTGAAGCACTTAGTTTGCAATGCGGTCTAACTATGCGATGGATTGCATCATGTTGCCCCGACGCGTTCTCATGACCTGCGCAGCTCTTGCCGCCCTGAGGTTCGCTGCGTTCTTGGCCATTTACTTGAACCAAAGCCACGACGCTCAGTGGCAGTTTGAATATCTCCCCTTGTGAATCGCTGATCTTCCGATCTCCCTCGTGTATATTTTTGCTCGGCTACCCATACCGTACGCGGAGGGCATCATCGGCCCCATCTGGTGGTTTTTCCTCCCGCTTGGGGTGTGGAAACTCTGGTGCCGATGGCAAGCTCGAAAGACGACTCGTGACGCAATCTAACCAACGGGTATGGACTCCTCCGTCAAGCGAGAAATGACTAGCGGTTCGGTTGCAGTCGGGTATTCGTCCTGTTGATGAGCCGCCTTAGTGAAGGAGCTCTGGACATCATGAGATCCGCCGGCGCGGAGCCAATCGCTTGGAAGGCCTGCGATGGCCACGTTGGTTATCGGCTTAACCGCGCCGCGGACCGATCCGCTGTTCATGAGTAAGATCGCTCGCAACTTCAGAGGAAGAAAGTCAGGTACTCTGGCGCGCCCAGTTTCCATCGAACGGTCGCTCGTACTTCCAGGTGGCCCATATGATGCGTGCCATCCGATTGGCCAAGGCAACGGTGGCTTTGTTATGGCCGCGCAACCGCTCGCACTCGAGTGCCCATTGCCTGAGCCTGTCTATTGGCCGGCCGGTTCGCTTTGCCCGATGAGCCGCTAGCAGTGCCGAGCGCGCTCCATGCACGAGCAGCGTTCGCAGATAAATGTCGCCGCGTTTCGATATCGAGCCAAGGCGCCGATGTTCGGCGCTCGAAGACTCTCGAGCGGTAAGCCCCAACCAGGAGGCAAAGTGTCGACCGGACGGGAAGCGCTGAATATCACCGACCGTTGCGCGGATCGCCGTGCTAGTGAGCAAGCCGATGCCGGGTATCTCACGCATCTGCTGCACGCGCTCGTCCGCACGGGTTAGCGCCGTAAGGTCGCGCTCTACGTCGTCTATCCTTTGCTCGATGGAGGCGATCTCCTCGAGCATTCTGCTGAGTGCGGGCCGCACCGCTGCCGGCACTTCGCTTCCCGCATCCGCCAGAGCCACCCCGATCTGTGCTTTCGCCGTCGTGACTCCCAAGGCAATCGGCACACCAAATTCACGCAGCAGGCCACGGAACATATTGAGGTAACGATGCCGGGCGCCCATCCACTGCGCGCGAAGCCGATGCAGCGACAGTACCTGCTGCTGCTCTACGGTTTTCACCGGGACGGGGCGAATATCTGCACAGCGCGCCGCTTCAATCAGAGCTGCCGCGTCTGCCCGATCAGTCTTATTGCGCCTAACGTAGGCTCGCACGTACTGCGCCGGCAACAATCGAACCTCGTGCCCGTGCGCCGCGATGCGGCGCGCCCAGAAGTGCGAGCTTCCGCAGGCCTCCATGACAACCAGACACGGCTCACGGTGGACAAAGAATGCAGCGAATCGCGTCCGGGTGAGGCGGTGCCGCTCGAGGACGCGCCACTGCGCATCCGCTACAGCCACCTCGAACACGCTTTTTGCCAGATCAACCGCAACAGTCGTAGAGTGCATATGTGGACTCCTTCTGGAAAGGCTTCAGCTGTTACACCAATTTCAGCTTGGCACATCGATGCCGTATTGCCAGCCAGGAGGAGTCCATCTCATCACTTGGAGCGGCCTTGAGAGCTGAAGTAGCGCGCCATGCGCGCTGGATTATTGTGCGCGCATGGCGCGATCTAGATCCGTTCGCGGCCGCTCAAGCGGATCGTTAGAAGGCATGGAAAGAGTCGCAGCATTCGAGGCTCGTGGTTATGCCATTGAGCCCGCTGTTCTGACCGACGCTGAGTGCGAAACTCTCGATGCCGCAGTTGACGCTGTAGACCTGAAAGGCGCCGGTACACGGGAATTCCTCAATTTCGATTGGGCTCAGCGGCTGGCCCGCCAGCTGCGGGAAAGTGTCCGGCCTTTCGGTACTGCTTGGCGGCAGCCGTACCGCAATTCAGTGCACCTATTTCGCCAAAGTAGCGTCCCGCAACTGGCTAGTCGCTCTGCATCAGGATCTCAGTATTCCCGTCGCCGAGCGAGTCGCCGATGCTCCCTGCAAGGCGTGGTCTGAAAAGGAAGGTGGGTGGTTCTGCCAGCCGCCCACTGAGTTCCTGACGCAGCTGGTTGCCGTACGCGTTCATCTTGACGACAGCACTGACGCCAATGGGCCGTTGCGCATTGTTCCGGGGTCGCATCGGCTCGGGCGCATCGCCGCTCCTGAGGTTGCCCAGCATCGCCGTAATCTGGGTGAGGTGGCTTGCGTTGCGCCGAGGCGGGGGGCCGTGGCGATGCGCCCGCTCGTATTGCACGCTTCCTCGAAATCCATCTCGAACGCTCCGCGCCGCGTGCTCCACTACGTGTTCGGTCCGGCTGAACTACCTTGGGGTCTAAAGTGGCGCAATGCCTTCTAACCAATGCTTGGAGCGGCCGGGATGTTAAGTAACGCGCGCGCCATGGGCGCACTGCGCTATGTTGTGCCCATGTCGCGCAAACACCGGCAGTGGCCGGCCGCTCAAGCTAACCGTTAGGGATTCGGAAAAGCACATGCGTCTACCCGAACCTCTCTTCCTAATCATCAACCCGATGATGCGCATGTTGCTGCGCTCTCCGCTTCATTTCCTGCAGAGCAAGA
>JANYBG010000106.1 GCA_025360865.1 Pseudomonadota bacterium
CCCCGTTCAACGCGTTCCTGCTGCTGCAGGGCATCGAGACGGTAGCGCTGCGCGTCGAGCGCCACGTCGAGAACGCGAAGCGCGTGGCGGAGTACCTGCGCGCGGATGCGCGGGTGGCCTCGGTCAGCTACGCGGGGTTCCCCGACAGTCCGTACTACCCGTTGGTGCGGAAATACCTCGGTGGCCGTGCGTGCTCGCTCATGACCTTCGCCATCCGGGGCGGTCCCGCGGCGGGCGAGCGCTTCTACGATGCGCTGCGCCTGTTCAAGCGCCTGGTGAACTTAGGGGACGCGAAGTCCCTCGCCTGCCACCCGGCATCCACCACCCACCGGCAGATGTCGGCCGAGGAACAGCGCCTCGCGGGGATTGGTCCAGAGACGATTCGCCTGAGCGTCGGTATCGAGCACATCGACGACATCATCGAGGACCTCGACCAGGCGCTCGCCGCGGCTACGCGCGGCTCATGAGCGCGAAAGCGATCCTGCCGGCGCCGGCGCCGGCGCTGTTTCCTGATCGCGCGACCCGGACCCGGATCGAGGACCGGCTGACGCGCGACCTGGCTGATGCTGGTGAGCGCATCGGCCAGGGCTCCGTGATGCCCACGCTCGACCGCGCCGCGCTGCGTGAGGAACTCGCGCGCTTTGATTTCGAGGCTCCGCAGCCGCTGGATGAGCTTCTTAGCTGGACGCTGGGAAAGCTCGAACACGGCGTGGTCCACATGAACCACCCGCGATACTTTGGTCTCTTCAACCCGGCGGCGAACTTCCCGTCCCAGTGCGCGGATCGCATCGCGGGTTCCTTCAATCCGCAGCTGGCCAGCTCCGGCTCCTCTCCGGCACCGGTGGAAATCGAGGCGCACGTGATCCGTGCCATGGCCCGCCGGGCGGGCATGCCCGAGGACAGCGCCGGGCATTTCACCACCAGCGGTTCGGAGGCCAACTACACCGCCCTGGTCTGTGCGCTGACGCGCGCCGAGCCCCGCTTCGATGCCGAGGGCGCGCGGGCATTCGCCGGCCCGGTCGCGATGTACACCTCGCGCGAGTGCCAGCCCGCCTGGTTCAAGATCGTGCACCAGGCAGGCATCGGTCGCGATGCCCTGCGCCTGGTCGGCACCGACGGCCATGGACGTATGGACATGGCCGCGCTTTCGAAAGCCATCGAGGCCGATCGCGTGCGTGGGATCGTGCCCGTGCTGATATCCCCGACCGCGGGTACCACGGGCGCCGGGATGATCGACCCGCTGAGCGAATGCGCCCGGATCGCGCGCGAGAGGGGGATCTGGTACCACGTCGATGCGGCCTGGGGCGGTGCGGCGCTGGTATCGCAGAAACTCCGGGGCTTGCTGGCGGGCATCGAGCTGGCGGATTCTGTGACCATCGATGCGCACAAGTGGTTCGCGACCACGATGGGCTGCGGCATGTTCATCACGCGCCATCCGCAGGTACTCAGCGATGTCTTTCGGGTAAGCGCGGAGTTCATGCCCTCAAGCGTGACCCAGCTGGACCCCTACCTCAATACCGTCCAGTGGTCGCGCCGCTTCCTCGGGCTGCGCCTGTTCCTGTCGCTCGCCGCGGCGGGCTGGTCAGGGTATGCGGTGCACGTGGAGCGCGCCGCGCAGGTTACCGAGCTGGTCAAGGAGCGCCTCGCCGCCTGCGGCTGGACCGTGGCGAACGATTCGCGACTGGCGGTGCTGTGCGTGACGCCGCCGGCCGGGTATCCCGCGATCCGGGACATCGCCCGGCGGGTGCTTGAGTCAGGGCGCGCCTGGGTGGCGGTGTCCAAGTACGAGGGGCGCGAGGTCTTAAGGGTGTGCGTGACGCACGGGGAGACCTCCATCGCCGACGTCGACGAACTGGTCGCCGCGCTTGAGGCTACGGCTTGAGCGCGAGGAGCCTGGCGAGCAGGGCCTCGATCGTCAGCACGGAGCGGAAGTTCTCAGGCGTGATGTCGTTCTGAGGGATGTTGAGGTCGAATTCGCCCTCGACCGCGAGCATCAGGTTGACCATCTTGATCGAGCTCATGCCAAGTTCGCTCAGGCGTCCGTCCAAGGGCAACGACCGCGCCTCGCCGGGCTTGCCGAGAATCTGCGCGACCAGTGTCAAAAGCCTGTCGCGCACGGCGGTCGGCGGTGCGGCCGGTATCGCGGACGTGTCGTTCATGAATCGGCCAATGATACCGGTTCGGACGAACGAGTCGGTGCTTTAGCGCTCGCGAGCATCGCGAGCCAGTTGCGGTAGATCGCCACAGCCGAGTCGCTCCAGGTGTTCTCAAGCCCCGCGGCGATCTCAGCGTAGGGGAAGCGCGCCATCAGCTCCGGCCTGCGCCCGGCGCGTGCCTCGCCACGGAATTCCGCGAGAAGGCGGACCGCTTCGGGCGAGAAGTACCCGTCCGGCAGGCTCGGATAATGAGGCTGTTGATCACTGAGGTAGCGCGTGACGTCGCGCCGGTATTCCTTGAGGAGAGTGGTGCCCTCGTACTCCGGGTGACCCTGGAAGAAGAGCATGAGGCTGCGCCGCTTCCTCACGAAGGCGTCCGCGCCACTGACGGCGGACCAGCTGAGCATTTCGTATCCGGCGTTGCGCAAGGCCTCGACGGGCAGATCGTTCCAGCGCGAATGCGGCATGCGCAGGACCCGCGGGGTGCCCGCCAGCAACGCGTCACCGCTCGATGTCTGGTGTTCGTACACGCCGCTGCGCTTTTGTGGCAGGCGCTGGCGCTCGATCCCATCCAGGCTCTGCACCGCGGCATGGGCGGCGAGGCACGACCAGATGCTGCCTCGGGTATGGGCCTCTGCCCAGGCCAGTACCTGCCCGAACCGGTGCCAGTACGGTTCATCGGCAAGCTGCGGCGCGCGCGGCTCGGTGCCCGTGACGATCAGGGCATCAAGGGGTTCCGTGAGGAGTTCGTCCAGGGGCCAATAGTGGCGCGCGATGTGCTCAAGCGCATCGGCGCCTCGCGGCAGTTCCGGGAAGGAGGATAGCCGAAGCCTGACCGTTGCTGTTCCTGTGGCGGCCTCCAGCAGCCCCCGGAACTGCGCTTCGGTCGACTGCAGCGCCGAATCGGGCCTGTTATTGATCAGGCCGATCCGGATCGCGGGCGGAGGGGGTTGCCGCCCGAACGGCCGGTTTCCCAGGGCTGCCTGCGTCCCGGGGGTCTCTTGCTCTACCGACATGTCGTTTAACTTATCCTAGGACGGGCCTTTTGTGACGCTCCTCCAAAGGAGGTCCCAAGGCCCTGATGTATCATCGATTAGTCAGATTATCGCCTGTCCGCGACGAAAACTAATCCGGGGGTCTCGTTAATGGAAGCTCAGTTGATCGCAGGCACGCCCGCGGGTGTCGCGGATGCCGCCGTGGGTGATCTCATGACCCGCGCCAGGAGCGCCGCGGGCATCGCCGCCGCGAGCGCGCAGGATGTGGACAGTGAGGCGCGCTTTCCGGCTGAATCGTTCGCCGCCATCAAGGCGAGTCGGCTGCTCGGCATCATGGTGCCGAAGGCCCTGGGCGGGGAGGGCGCGAGCGTCGGCGACGTGGCCGATGTGTGCTACCAACTCGGCCAGTCCTGCTCTTCCACCGGGATGATCTACGCGATGCACCAGGTGAAGGTCGCGTGCATCCTGCGCCACATGGGCAACAGCCAGGCGCTACGCGCGCTGCTGCGCCGGCTGTGCGCCGAACAGTTGCTGCTCGCCTCCTCGACGACCGAGGGGCAGGGCGGCGGGAATATCCGTGCCAGCGAGGCACCGGTCGAGCCCCAGGCCGACGGACGTATCAGCCTTGAGCGCAAGGCGAGTGTCATCTCCTACGGAGCCTACGCGGATGGGGTGGTCACCACCGCGCGCCGCGCCGCGGATGCCCAGGCTTCCGACCAGGTCCTCGTGGCCTTCCTCAAGAGTGACTACACGTTAACGAAACTGCAGGGCTGGAACGCGCTGGGCATGCGCGGCACGTGCAGTGAAGGCTACCTGCTCAAGGCGACAGCCTCGGCGGACCAGATCCTGCCGGAGCCGTATGAGGTCATCCATTCGCGCACGATGGTGCCCTTCGCGCACCTGTTGTGGGGATCGGTCTGGACCGGCATCGCCGCGAGCGCCACCGCGCGCGCGCAGGCGTTCATCCGCACCGCCATGCGTCACAGCAATGGCCAGCTGCCCCCGGGTGCGCCCCAGTTCACCAAGGCCCTGACGCAGTTGCGCACGCTGCAGGGCGTCATGGGCAACTCCCTGCGCCGGTTCCAGAAGTGCATGGACGATCCCCAGGCCCTGGCCGGACTTGAGTTCCAGACCATGATCACGCTCACCAAGGTCGAGGCCTCCGAGCTGGCCGCCGCGACGGTCATGAGCGCGATGCGCGCGTGTGGCCTGTCCGGTTATCGCAACGACAGCGAGTTCAGCCTGGGGCGTCATCTGCGCGATGTGCTGTCTTCGCCCATCATGATCAACAACGACCGCATTCTCACGAATCTGGCCACGCCCGCCCTGATGAGCCCGATCCCAGGCTCTCTGCGCGATTAGCATGCCGATTCCCCCGACGAACCACGGCGCGGGTCAGACCCGCGCGGGAGCCCAGCGACGATGACCGGTCCGCGAGCAGAAGCTGTCGCCAATGACCCGCTCGAGGGGCTGGCGGGCGCCCTTTTCAGGGACATGGGGGTCGACGGGGTGTACGCCCGCACCGCGCTTTACGAGAGCGTCATCGATCAACTGGGCGGATTCATCTCATCGCAGCGGGATCCGCAGGCGGAGGTGCTGCGCTTCCCGCCCGTCATGAGCCGCAAGCAGCTGGAGAAGTCCGGCTACCTGGACAGCTTTCCCAATCTCCTGGGCTGTGTCTGCGCCCTGCACGGGTCGGAGTCCCAGATCCGCACCGCCGCCGAGCGCCACTCGAACGGCGGCGACTGGACGACTTCCCTTGCGGCCTCGGACTTGGTCCTGTCTCCGGCCGCCTGCTACCCCGTTTATCCCCTGGTCGCCGCCCGCGGCGCCGTGCCCGTCGGTGGGCTCTGGTTCGACATCGCCGCGGACTGCTTCCGCCGCGAGCCTTCGCGCTCGCTCGACCGGCTGCAGAGCTTCCGCATGCGTGAATTCGTCCGCATCGGGTCCCCCGGGGAGATCCGGGAATTCCGTGAAGGATGGATGACCCGCGCTCAGCAGCTGGCGGATGAGCTGGCCCTGCCGTACACACTCGAGGTGGCGAGCGATCCCTTCTTCGGTCGCGTGGGCCAGATGATGGCCGTCAGCCAGGTGCAGCAGTCGCTGAAATTCGAGCTGCTGATCCCCTATTACACGGGCGCATCGCCAACGGCCTGCATGAGCTTCAACTATCACCGGGATCACTTCGGGCACGTCTGGGGCTTGCACGACGAGCGCGACGAACTCAGTCACACCAGTTGCGTGGCGTTCGGCATGGATCGGCTCGCGGTGGCTCTCTTCGCCCACCACGGGCTTGATCTGGCGCGCTGGCCCGCCACGGCCCGTCGCGCGCTGGCTCTGTGACCGGCGGGCGCGCGGGCCGCCGGTCGCCTCGCGGCCTTCGGTAATCATGCCGCTGGATCCGCGCGCCAAGCGTTTCCTGGACACGCTGGCCGCGATGAATCCGCCCAGCGCGCTCAGCTTGACTGCGATCGAGCGCCGCCACGCGCTTGAACAATTACTGAGCTTCTCAGGACCCCCGGAGGCCGTCGCGGCGGTGTGCGATCTGTCCATCCCGGGACGTGCGGCGTCGATCCGCCTGCGCCTGTATACGCCTTCGGGTGCGCCGCCCGAGGCGGTGCTTCCAGGTCTCGTCTACTTTCACGGCGGGGGCCTCGTCGCCGGTAGCCTGGAGACGCACGATCCCATCTGCCGGTCACTCTGCAACGCCAGCGGCTGCCGGCTTATTTCCGTCGACTACCGCTTAGGGCCGGAATACCCGTTTCCGGCGGCGGTCGAGGATGGGCAGGATGCCTGTGCCTGGGCATTCGGCCATCCCGGCGAGATGGGGATCGACCCGCACCAGATTGGGATCTGCGGTGACTCCGCGGGAGCCACGCTTGCGGCGGTAGTGTGCCAGGCGGTCGCATCCTCTGGAATGAGGCCGGCGTTCCAGTTCCTGCTGTGCCCGATCACCGACTTTGTCGCCGAGAGCCCATCGCGTCGCGACTTCGCGGAAGGCTACCTCATCGAC
>JANYBG010000119.1 GCA_025360865.1 Pseudomonadota bacterium
CGCGGGCGGCGGGTCCCGCGGGTTCAGGCAACCGGCGATTCATGCGCTCAGGAGCCGCGGCGCCAGGAGGCCCGCGAAGGAGCAGTCACGACCGGGTGCGGGCAGGGCTGCCACGGCTTGCCGGTCGACTGTCTTACACCATCACTATGATTCGATAATACCGGCCCACGAGGCGCTTGCAAGCGCGGATCCGCAGGATCCGCGAGAGGCCTGATGACGCAACTGGACACGGCGCGGTTGAAGCTTCGGTGCTGGTCGCCCGCGGACCTTGCGCCGCTCGCCGCCCTGAACGTGGATCCCGCGGTCATGGGACGCTCTATCGCCTGACGCGCGCGCGGGGATCCGGTTCAGTCCTCGGTCGCCCCTGAACGCCCGGCCAGGAACTGGGGGATCTGCTTGCCCTGCCCCGACAGCTCGATGAGGCTCTGCGTGCGCTTGATGCGCGTCTCGCCCTTCTTCGCGCTGATGACCCACCAGATCGCGGCGCGCCGGTAGGAGGGTGTCTGGTGCGAGAAGAAGCGATGCGCGGGCGGGTTGCGCGCGAGCATCCCCGCGTAGGGCTCGATGAGCTCATCCGGGCGCTGCTCGTAGGAATACTGCCCGGTGCGGTTGGCGGCGCGCGCCTCGACGGCCGCCACACCCGCGGATGCCATGCGGCCCCCGGCGAGGAGCGTGCGCGCGCGGCGCACGTTCACATCGCTCCAGGTACTGCCCGGGCGGCGCGGCGTGAAGCGGATCGTGTACGAGCTGTCATCCACCCCGTGCCGCACGCCATCGATCCAGCCGAAGCACAGCGCCTCATCCACTGACTCAGCCCAGGTGATGCTCGCCTCGCCGGAGGACTTCTTGCGGAACCCCACGAGCAGCTCAGTCGCGCCGCCATGGTGATCGCGCAGCCACTCGCGAAACTCATCGGGCGTGCGGAAGAATGTCGGCGTCATGCGCGCACTGTAGCCCGTCGACGGGCGCCTCGCACGGCCCGAGCCGCCTCAGGGCGGTTCGCGAGCCGTAAGTCCGACGGTCAGCCGCCGCGTGCGGCGCACCAGGGAGAGCGCCAGCTCGGTCCCCGGAGGCACGCGCGACAGTGCCCGGTGCAGGGCATCGATGCCATCGACCGGCTGCTCGTTGACCGCGACGATGAGGTCCCCGAGCCGCAGGTCAGCGGTGGCCGCCGGGCCCTGGCTCTCCCGCGAGAGGATCTCCACCGCCCGCGTCGTGTCGAGCCCGAGGGCGCGTACCAGGCGAAGATCCAGGGGACGGTCGCGGGCCGCGACCCCGAGCCAGGCGCGGCGCACGCGCCCCTGCGTGAGGATCTCCGCGAGCACCCATTGCGCGGTGCTCGCGGGCACCGCGAAGCCGATGCCCTGCGCCATCGCGATGATCGGTGTTGATGCCGACGACCCGACCGCGCGCATCCACCAGGGGACCGCCGGAGTTGCCGGGTTAAGCGCGGCGGTGTGCTGGACGATCCCGTCGATGAGGCGAGCGTGCCGGCTGCGCAGCGAGCGCCCGAGCGCGCTCACCACGCCCGCCGAGACGGTTGACTCGTAGCCGAAGGGATTGCCGACCGCGACCACCAGCTGTCCCGCGCGCAGGCGCGGCCCCCGGCGAGCTGCGCGCAGGGCAACGCGCCGGCCTGTGCACGCAGCACGGCCAGATCCGTCGCCGGATCGCGCCCGGCCACGACCGCCGCGACACCGCTGCCGTCCACGAAGCGCACGCGCGCCTGGGTGACCTCACGCACGATGTGCTCGTTGGTGAGCAGGTAGCCATCCGGGGTGACGACCACACCCGAGCCCGCCCCACCTCGCGCCTGTTCAGCCTCCGCGGCCGCCCCGACATACACGCTGACGACCGCCATGCCCCACCTGATCGACCGCGCCCACGACCGCCGCCGAGTAGGCGTCCAGGGGATCGGGGGACTCGGTCATGCCCGGTGTCGATCCCTCGTGAATGTCCTTCTCCCCCATCCGCGCAGGCATGGGGCTTGGCGCGGCCGAACTCAAGGGCTGATCAGCGCCGGGCATTCCTGCCAGAATCCCCTGCTGCCATGATCACCCTGCCTGAAACCGCGATCCTGCTGACAGCGGCCGTCATCGCGGTGTCGCTGTTCCGGCTGATGCGCCTGTCATCGATCCTGGGGTACGTGGCGGCGGGCCTTGCGATCGGCCCGTGGGGACTGAACCTGGTCGGGGATGTCGGCCGTCTCTCGCAGGTGTCCGAGTTCGGCATCGTGCTGCTGCTGTTCATCATCGGTCTTGAGCTGCAGCCCACGCGCCTGTGGGTGATGCGCCGCAAGGTGTTCGGCCTGGGGTCCGCTCAGGTGCTGATGTGCGCGCTGGCGCTCGGGGCCGCCGCCTGGGGCCTGGGCCAGCCGCCGGTCACCGCGGCGATCATCGGCTTCGGGCTGTCGCTGTCCTCGACGCCGCTGGTCCTGCAGGTGCTCGCCGAGCGCAAGCAGCTGAAGAGCCCGCACGGCCGCGCCGCCTTCGGCATCCTCCTCTTCCAGGACCTCGCGGTGCTGCCGGTGCTCGCGGTGCTGCCGCTGCTCGTGCCGCGCGACGCCGCGGCTCCCCATGGCAGCTGGGGAGTCGAGCTGCTGAAGCTGTTCCTGATCCTCACCGTGGTGATCATCGGCGGCGGCCGCATCCTGCTGCGCCCGGCGCTGCGGATCGTCGCGCGCATCCAGGTCACTGAGGTCTTCAGCGCCGCGGCGCTGCTGGTGGTGATCGGTACCGCGCTGCTGGCGAAGTTCGCGGGACTTTCGATGTCCCTCGGCGCCTTCCTCGCCGGCGTTCTGCTGGCCGACAGCGAGTTCCGCCATGAGCTCGAGGCGGACTTGGAGCCCTTCAAGGGACTGCTGCTGGGCCTGTTCTTCATCGCCGTCGGGATGTCGGCGAACCTGGGCCTGCTGCGCCTCGAGCCGCTCACGGTCATCGCCGTCACCGCGGGATTGCTCGCGATCAAGATCCTCGTCATCACACTCATCGGGCGGCTCTCCGGCCAGAGCGGCGATTCGGCGCGGCGCCTGGGGTTCTCGCTGCCGGCCGGGGGTGAGTTCGCGTTCGTGCTCTTCACGCTCGCCGCCAGGCAGAGCCTGCTGGATGCGCGGACCGCGGACCTGCTGATACTCGCGGTCACGCTGTCGATGATGCTCGGCCCGCTCATGCTGCTGGGCTACGAGTGGGTGGTGAGGAACTGGCTCACCGCGGCGGCCGCCGCCTACGACAACATCGACGAGCGCGACATCCCGGTGATCATCGCCGGCTTCGGCCGCTTCGGGCAGATCGTCGCGCGCGTGCTGCGGGTGAAGGGCATTTCCTTCACCGCCCTCGACAACAACCAGACCCACGTCGACTTCGTGCGCGGCTTCGGCAACCAGGTGTACTACGGGGACGCCTCGCGGCTGGACCTGCTGCGCGCCGCGGGCGCCCAGACCGCGCGGTTCCTGGTGCTGGCGATCGATGACGCGGAGGCCTCCACGCGCACCGCGATCGTGGTGCGCGAGCAGTTCCCGCACCTTAGGATCTTCGCGCGCGCGCGCAACCGCCAGCACGCCTTCTCGCTGATGGACGCCGGGGTGAAGGATGTGATCCGCGAGACCTACGGCTCGAGCCTGGAGATGGCGGCATCCGTGCTCGAGGCCCTCGGGGAGTCCCCCGCGCACGTGACCGAGGTGGTGCGCAGGTTCCGCGGGCACGACGAGACGCTGCTGCTCGCGCAGTACGCGGTCAAGGAGGACGAGGTGAAGTTCAAGGCGACCTCGCGCGAGGCGGCCGAGCAGCTGGAGAAGCTGTTCGAGGCCGACCGCACCACCAAGGTCGAGTAGTGGACGAGGCGCGCGGCGTCCGCGAGTTCTGGTTCGGGCCGCTGCCCCTGTCAGCCGGGCGACTGCCACAGCGCATGCGCTTCTGGTTCGGCCACGAGCCGACGCCGCTGCGCCGCGAGCGCGACCAGGCGATCCGCGAGCGCTTCGGCGGGCTGCTCGAGCGCGCCGGCTCCGGCAAGCTCGCCAGATGGGCCGACGGCCCGCGGCGGCGACTGAGCCTCATCATCCTGCTCGACCAGTTCCCCCGGAACATCCACCGCGGCGAGGCGCGCGCCTTCGCCTATGACCCGCAGGCGCTAGCGCTCACCCTCTCGGGAATGCAGTCCGCGGCGGATGCGGCGCTGGACGTGGTCGAGCGGATCTTCTTCTACATGCCGCTGCAGCACGCCGAGAGCCGCGAGGCCCAGGACGAGTCGCTGGTGGCGTACCGGCGCCTGCTCACCGAGGCCCCGGCGGAGCTGCGCGCGTTCTTCGAAAGCTGCGTGCGCTCGGCCGAGCACCACCGCTCGATCATCGAGCGCTTCGGGCGCTTCCCGCACCGCAACCGGGTGCTCAGCCGCGCCAGCACGCCCGCGGAAGAGCAGTGGCTGGCCCGGAGCGGGGACACTTTCGGTCAGTGAACGGGGCGGTCAGTGACCCGAAGCCAGGTGCTCGAGGTCGCGGATGCGCCGCTCGAGCGCGCGCTGCGTCTCCAGCAGCTCGACGGCGAGCGCCGCGCCGCTCACGTTCAGCCCCAGGTCGCGCATCAGCGCGCCGACGATGCGCAGTCGCGGCAGCGCCGCGGCCGGCACCTGCCACCCCGCGCCGCTTTCGCGCGGGCTGAGCAGGCCCAGCTCCGCCAGCTCGCGCACCGACTCAAGGTCGATGCGGCACAGCTGGCACAGCTCGGTCGCCCCAATCCAGTCCCCCTCGGTGATCACGTGCGCCCCGAGCAGATGTGTGACCCGTACCATCGTCACCTCCCCAGATCCGCGCGCGGGTTGAAGGCGAGTTTCGCGCGCATCTCCTCATAGGCCGCCTTCGCCTCCGCGGTATTCGCCGGCGGCAGCACGATCTTCAGC
Organism: Pseudomonadota bacterium; assembly: GCA_025360865.1. GTDB lineage: Bacteria > Pseudomonadota > Gammaproteobacteria > Steroidobacterales > Steroidobacteraceae > 13-2-20CM-66-19. Next base: position 4,891 of record JANYBG010000119.1, read on the forward strand.
TGGACGTACTGCTCGCCTGCGGGTTTCCCCGGCAGGCCGCGCCCGCGCAGCCGCAGTTTCTGTCCCGCCTGCGACCCGGGCGGGATCTGCATCTCGACCGGCCCTCCCAAGGTCGGAACGGTGACCGGGGCCCCGAGGGCCGCCTCCCACGGGGCCAGCGGCAGGGTCAGGGTCACGTCGCGCCCCTCCAGCGTGTACAGCTTGTGGGGCAGGATGTGCGCCTCGAGGTACAGGTCCCCGGCCGCGCCGCCCCCCGTGGCGGGGGCACCCTGGCCGGCGAGCCGGATGAGCTGCCCCTCGGTGACCCCGGCCGGAAGGGTCACCCGCACCGTGTGGTTGCGCAGCTCGACCCGGCCATCGGCGCCGGCCTCCGGGCGGCGCAGCTCCAGCGTGCGCGTCGCGCCGCTGAATGCCTCACCGAGTTCGATGTCGACCCGCGCATGGTGATCGCGCGGGCCACGGCCACCGGGGGCGCCCTCGGGTTGGCCCGCCCCGGCGAAGGGGGTGCCACCGCCGAACAGCGAGGAAAAGAAATCGCTGAAATCCTGTGCGTATTCCCCCTGGCCGCCAGCGCCGCCGGGGCGCCGACCCCGCGGGCGGCCACCCGGGGGTGGCCCTCCGGAGAACTCATATCCGCTGCCCCAGTCCGGGGGCGCGCGGAACTGTTCCCCGGCCTTCCAGTCCGCACCCAGCTGGTCGTAAGCGGCGCGCTTCTCCGGGTCCTTCAGGACCTCGTAGGCCTCCTGAACTTCCTTGAAACGGGCCTCAGCATTGGCTTCTTTGCTTACATCCGGATGGAACTTGCGTGCAAGTCGCCGATAGGCGGTCTTAAGCGCATCCGCGGTGACGGTGCGCTCGACGCCCAGGATCTTGTAGTAGTCGCGGTATTCCATTGGCCTTGAGGGTTGGGTCGTCTTGCGACGGATTCTAGCCGCACCGGGGTAGTGCGCCGCCACCGCCGCGCGCACCAGCCGAAGGCACCGGCGAGAGCTTCATGCCCCAGCGCGCCCGAAAGCCGCCCCGCTGGGGGAGGCACGGTTCTTGCTTTACCAGTGGTGCGAACCAGGGACGGTTACCGATGATGCGCTTGTCCAGACCCCCTCCGCTGAAGAACCTGCGGGCGTTTTGCGCGGCGGCGCGTCACCGCAGCTTCAAGTTCGCGGCCGACGAACTGTGCGTGACCCCATCAGCCGTCAGCCATCAGATGAAGGAACTGGAAGCATCCCTCGCCATGCGGCTCTTCGAGCGCAAGACGCGCTCGCTGGAGCTGACGACGGCCGCGCATCGCCTGCTGGAGGAGGTCGAGCCGCTGCTGGAGGCCCTCGACCGCACGCTCGCCCAGTGTGCGCGCCGCAACGGGCGCTTGAACCTGCGCGTGCGCATGCCGGCGATGTTCGCCAGCGAGCTCTTCATCCCGCGCATGGCGAGCTTCTGCGAGGCGCATCCGCTGATCGATGTGCAGCTGGACACGCGTGACCCGCTGCCCGCCGCGCACGCCCCGACCGCCGATGTCTCCATCCTGCTCGCCGACAACGCGCCCGCGGGAATGAAGAGCACGCGCCTGTTCTCCTCGCCGCTCATCGCGGTATGCGCGCGCGAGCATGCCGCGCGCGTCGCGCAACTGGGCCGCGAGGTGTTCGGCGCCCTCGCGCTCATCGTCGATCGCACGCGCCCATTCGCCTGGGACGGCTGGGCGGATGAGATCGGCCTGCGGACACCCGAACCCAAGCAGGTCATAGAGGTCGACACCATGACCGCGGTCGTGCGCGCCGCGGAGCGCGGGTTAGGCATCGCGCTGGCGCCGGCCGCGCTGTGCGATTCGCTGTTGCGCTCCGGCGCGCTGGTGCGCGTGTTCGCCGCGCGGCTGGCGACGACGAATTCCTATTTCCTCGTCAGCCGTCCGAAGGACGCGGAGAAGCCGCAGGTGAAGGCGCTGCTGCGCTGGGCGCTCGCGGAGTACCAGCGTGAGTGAGGGCACATCATGCGTCGCGCCAAATTTATTCGTTTGTCGCGGTTCCCGTCGGTTCGTATCGTTCACTCGCGCCACGAGACGACGTGCGCGCAGTGACCGACCAGAACTGACAGGAGTTAGCACCATGTTCATTCACCGCAATCGCGGCGGGAACGCCCAAGCGGTGAGCCTCGGGCTAATCGCGGCGGCACTGATCAGCGCCGCCGTATCCGCCGCCGACGCCGCGGAGAGCTTCGTGCTCGTGGCCTACAGCAATCGCGCCGGCGGCACGCAGATCGCGCACGGCGAGTAGCGCACCGCCACGCAAGCGGAGCACGCGAGCGTGCAAGCCGATCCGGGCGCGCTTGCCACCAATCACTGCGTCGCCTTCGCCATGAGCGAGCGGCTCGCGCAGGCGCGACTGGCCTGTGACTCCGCGGTGCAAGCGGCGCACAGCGAACAGACGCGATCGCCTTCGTGGAGTCCGCGCGGCCCCGAGCAGGCCACCAATTCAGCGGCCGTGGCGTACTCGAACCGGGCGGTGCTGCGTTGGCTGAGCGCCGACTCGCGGGGCGCGCAGGAGGACCTCGCGAAGGCCCAGGCGCTCGCGCCCCACGCGAGCTTCGTCACACGCAACATGACTGCAATGCACGTACATGAGAATGCCAGTCCCGCCAGCACCGCAAGCGTGGCGAAGGCGGCGACGGAATGACCGGAGTGGGAGACGGGGCGTCACTTTCGATCCCCCTCGAGCGCCTGCCTCGTCTCCTCTCCGCTCAGCGGTTGGAAGCCGCGGGCCCAGGGAAGGGCTCGCGCACAAATGACCGGTGCGGGAGATGGGACGTGACTTTCGATCCCCCTCGAGCGCATGGACTGTCTCCCGCTCCGGTGCACCTCAACCAGACGCAGGCGCCCTTCGCGGGCGAGGCGCGCGAACGACCGGAGTGGGAACCGGGGCATCTCCTTCGATCCCCTGGAGCGCATGGCCCGTCTTCTGCTCCGGATCACCCCCACACAGGCCGTGACCGCGCGAGGGGTCACGCACGGATGACTGGAACGGAGGCGGGGCATCACTTTTCATGCCCCTCCAGCGCATGCTCCGCCCGCCTTGCGTTCAGCGGCGCGAAAAAAAGCGCCGCGAGGCGGGGGAAATCGCATCGCGGCGCACAGGCGCGAACACGGGGAAGTTGTTCGCAGCTGTGATGTACAAAGCAAGGCCTGTGCCAAGTCACTAATTCAAATAAAAACAATGGTCTATATTCTTTATCAGGCGGAAGGCCGCTGACGGGAATTGTCACTTTGAGACTTTGATCAGCAAAGTCGACCCGCAGCGACCCAGAGCGTCTGGCCGCACCGACAGCGGGCGGGTCCGAAGCCCAAGGGCAAGTCAGCGCGGCAGGACCGGAACGCAGGCCTGGGCCTGCTCCTTGAGCGAATCACACAACGCGCGCGCCTCCGCTTCGCCGGCCGCGGGGGCCTGCAGCCGATAAAGCGCCCCGGAGCGGGTGCTCGCCATGACGATGCGCGGCGACTTGCCGTGCAGCTGCGGGGCGAAGCGGCCCTGTAGTCGCGTCCATTCGTGGTCCGCGCTCGCCTGGCTGCCGAAGGCCCCGAGCTGGATCCCGTAGCCGGTGCCGACATCGGTCGTGGCGAGCCGCCGGGTCTCCGCGCTCGCCGGGGCCGGCTGCGCCTCATCAGCCGATGCCACGCGTCGGCGCTCCGCGGGCACCACGGCGGCTGCCTGCGCCACTACCGGCGGCGTGGCGATCGCGACGGGTGCGCCAGTGGCCAGCTGCAGCGCGCGAACTCCCGTACGGCCCGCGGCGACCGGTCCCTGTCGCGGGACGTGCGGCGCCGAACCCAGCGAGAATCCCTCGATGCGAATGCGCGCTTCCTCCGCCCATTTGCCCCCGGGGTGCTGGGCGAGGAACTTGCGGTAAGCCTCGACCGTGGCGATGCCGTCGGTGTGCTCCCAGTCGCGGTCCTCCTCCAGCTGCCCGATGCGGGCGCGCGCCTGCCGCGCCATCTCGCTGTCGGCGTGCTGCTCGAGGAAGTGGGTATAGCCTTCCGCGGTGTCCGCGGATTCCGCGGAGCGCCAGTCCTGCTGCTCACGGCCGCAGCCAGCGGCAAGGGCCGCCAGCAGGGCGATAACCATCACCCGTGGTGCGCAGACTGTGATCATGGTCGGCCTTGTGGGGCTCTTTGGACACGTATTATGACTTGGCAGCCCCCTGGAGTACCGGATGAATGAGAAGCGCCGCCTGATCGACCAGATGGGGGATTCGCCGACTTTTGTCGCCGAGGGCGTGCGCCTGACGGGCGATCTTGAGACTCCAGGCCCTCTGGTCGTGTGCGGCTCGGTTCGGGGCGACGGCCGGGTGGGGGGAATGCTGCGCATGTCCGTGACCGCCCAGTGGGAGGGGGAGATCCACACCGGTACCGCGGTCGTCGCCGGAAGGATCACCGGGCGCCTGGTGGTCGAGGGCAAGCTGGAAGTGGCCGCCACGGCCGTTCTCCGCGCCGATATCCAGGCCGCGAGCATCGCGGTGGCCAAAGGCGCGGTCATCGACGGCATCGTCACCGTCACCACCGGCGAGCCGATCGTGCGGTTCGAGGAGAAGCGCACCCGGCGCTAGGGTCAGCGGGCGGCCCGATTCGCCATCCTCAGGTCGCGGTGGCGAGTCTTTCGTCCTCATCCACCCGCGCGCCCACCAGCGTCATGATCCGCCGCTCGAGCCAGGTTGGCCCGGTGAGCCGCTCGAAGAATCCGCAATGCCCGCCATAACGGGTCACCGTGATCGAAAGCGCGGCTGGCCGCGCCAGCAGGGCGAGACCTGAGGCCGGGATGATCGGGTCATCCAGGGAGAGGATGACGCTCGAGGGCACCTTCAGCTGCGCCAGCCGCGCGCCGGTGATGGCGTAACCGTTGAGGTAGTCATCGAGGGTTGCGAACTCGGTGTAATCGCGCACCAGGTCCGCGGTCATGTTGGTGAGGTTGCGCTGCCGCCGGAAGGCACGGAAGTCGTAAGTGCCAGGCCACGCCACCTGCTTCCTCACCAGCGAGCGCATCCACTTGCGCACGAAGTAGGCCTCGTAGCCGGGAATGCTCTTCTGCAGCGCCCTGAGGGTCGCGACCGGGTCGAGCACCGGGGAGACGGCGACCACGCGCGCCAGTTCCAGGTTCGCGGCGCGCGCCTGCGCGGCCACGCGCAGCCAGAAGTTGCCGCCAAGCGAGAAGCCGACCAGCTGCAGCGGGCGGTGCGGGAACAGCTGCTGCAGCGAGTGCACCGCGCCGACCACCTCCGGCAGGCGGCAGGAATGGAACAGGTCCTGGTTAAGCCCGTGGGTCTCGCCATGGTCGCGCAGGTTCAGGCGCACCACGTCGAAGCCCTGTTCGAACAGGCGCTGGGCGAGGGAGAGCACGTAGAGTGACTCCGCGCTCCCCTCCCAGCCGTGCATGAGCACCACGGGCAGGCCCGCGCTGCGCGCCGGACTCGAGACGAAACTCTGCAGGCGCACCCCGTCGCCGCACTCCAGCAACACTTCGCGCTGGGCGGCCAGCAGGGGCCGCGCACGCGCGAGCACCCGGCCGCGGCGCCAGGAGGTACTCGAGAGGATCGACTGCAGGTGATGGTTGCGCAGCCACACCGGTGGCCGGAAATCATCGTCAGCGGTCGGTGACGGCGGCAGGCTTGAGTTCAACGCAGGCGGATTTCTATTCGGTTGTTGGCGCTTCCCGCGCGATTCCACTCACCCGCCGTGGTTTCCGCCAGGGCGGGAGGATACGGCAGCGCGAGGTTGGCAGGATCGCCCACCGAGACCTGAACATCCAGTGCCCGATGCGTGGAGTTGCGGATATCACCGATGAGGTTCGCCAGCGCCAGCGGGGTGCGCTGCGCGCTGGTGAGGGCCTCGTCGGACGGGTTTCCGACCACATCGCAGCGTGAATAGGCTATTTCGTCGGGGGCGACGGAGTAGCCATCCGTCGCGTTTCCCATCAGGCAGAAGCGCCCCGCGAAGGTCGTGATGTCCACGACCCCGGTCACGTTCTGCTGCGCCAGCCGGCGCAGGAACTTGCCGATCACCTCCAGGCGCGGCCCGCCCAGCGCGTCCGCTCCGTAGGGAACCAGGGCGCTGATCGACCGCGTCTCCGCGAGCCCCTGGCGAGGTGCGTCCGCGGGTGGCGGGCGCGCCAGGGCCGGCCCCACGGTAGGGCCAGCCGCGGACCGCTCCTGCCGCAGCAGCGCGACCTGGGAGGTCAGGGACTCCAGCGCGCGCGTACCGCGCCACCACATCGCGGAGCTTACGAGCGCGAGCGCCAGAGCCGCGCAGGCGATTATCCAGGCCCACGGCGCAGGCGTTGGCCCAGGGGACGGCACCGCCGGTTCCGGCGGCGACGGCGGCGACTCGCGCAGCAGCGCGCGGACCTCGGCCGTGATGCGATCCGTCTGCGTGTCCACGACCGCGATCAGCGCGCGCCGCACTTCCGCGAAGTGCTCGCGCAGGCTGCTGTCGGTGAGGGGTTTGGGGCCCCCGGGAGCGCGGTCGAAGGCGTCGGCCAAGGCGCCGCCGACGGGTGTGAAGCTCGACTGCTCAGGCGTGCGCCGGTCAGGGACCAGGTGCAGTTCGTAAAGCACCTTGGAGACATCGGTGGGCTTGATCTGCTTCGGGAGCACGCCGAGCGCCCCGAGAGCGCGCGCCTGCCCCAGGTAGAGTTCCCCTTCCTGGGAGGTGTACATCATGATCGGGATGGTCGCGGTGCGCGGATCGTTCTTGATCGCCTGCACCGCCTGCAGGCCATCCATGCCCGGCATCTGGTGATCCATGAAGATCACGTCCGGGCGATTGCTGCTCAGGTAGTCGATCGCCGCTTCCGCGCTCTCGGCGCTGTCGACGTCGATCTCGAAGTCCTGCAGCACCCGCGCGAGGAACAGGCGCGCGGACTTGGAGTCGTCGACGATCAAGGCCCGCTTCGCGCCCATATTCCGCTCCAGCACTCCTGCCCGATACGCGCGGAAAGTGTAGCGCAGAACCTGGGAAACGCAGCCCTGTCGCGGACTTACGACGCCCACCCCGGGGTCGACCTCGAAAGGCTCCTCTACGCGGGCGCCCGCTGCGTGGCGGCGGCCGCGCGCACCTCGCCGTAGAGTTCGGCGAGGCGCCGCGCCATCACCTGGGAGGACCAGGTGCGCGCGTAAGCGCGCCCGCGGGCGGCCATCCCCTCGCGCAGCGAGGAGTCACCGAGCACGCGCGTGACCGCGGCGGCGAAGGCTTCCTCCTCCTCGGGTACCACGAGGGCGCCACTGCCGGGCACGAGGATCGAGCGGGTGCCGAGTTCCGCGGTCGAGACCACCGGGGCGCCCTGCGCCATCGCCTCGAGCAATACCAGCCCCTGGGTCTCGGTGCGCGAGGCGAACACGAAGGCGTCCGCGGCGGCGTAACAGTCGAGCAGTTCCGTATCGCGCTCGAGGTAGCCGGCGAAGTGCACGCTGTCCCGCAGTCCCAAGGCGGCGACCTGGGCGCGCAGTCCCTCGCGCGCGGGTCCCTCACCGGCGATGACCAGCATCGCGCGCGGCGTGTCCCGGAGCACGCGCCGCAGCACCTGCACCAGGAAGCCGATGTTCTTCTCATGCGCCACGCGCCCGATGTAGGTCATGAGCGGACGACTCGGGTCGATGCCGGCGTGCGCGCGGAAGGCCGGTCCGTGACCGGCCCGGAAGCGATCAGCGGCCAGCCCGGTGGGCAACACGCGGATCGGCGTGCGCACGCCGTACGCATCGAGTACCGCGCGCATCGGCTCGGAAGGGGCGATCAGCGCCTGGACCTGGGCGCACTGCGAGCGCGTGAAATGCCTGGCGATGAAGCGGCCCGCGCGGCGCGGCAGCACCGGCAGATAGTGGTGCAGGTATTCCTCGAAAAAGGTGTGGTAGGTGGCAACGCACGGGATCCCGGCGCGCCGCGCGAAGCGCACCCCGGCGTAGTGGGCGATGAAGGGGGTATGGATGTGCACCAGGTCGAACTCGCGGCGCGGCAGGGCCGCGAGTTCACGCCGCAGGGCGCCCCAGGCCATGCGCCGGTCCTCAGGATCTCCCGGCACGCCGCTGGCGGGGATGCGCAGCACCTGCGCGCCATCGGCGGCTGCGTCCTGTCCCTCGTAGGCGGGGGCCACGAGCAGCGTGCGCACGCCCGCGGCCGCGAGATCAGCGCGGAAGGTGCGGATGGAGGTGGAGACCCCGTTGACGCGCGGGAAGTAGACATCGGAGATGAAAAGTACACGCACGCGCCTGGGTTCGCCTCTTTGGCCCGGGGGGGATCGAGATGGCCCTGCGCTAGCCGACCGCGAGGCTGCGGCGGCGAGAGTCCCGCCCAGGGCCGCTCCGGCGAGCACGTCCGAGGGATAGTGCAGGCCGAGCACCACACGCGAGGCGGCGATCAGGGCCGTGAGCGGCAGCAGCACCCACAGCAGCTCGGGAAAGTGAGCGCCCGCCTGCCAGGTGAAGGACACCGCGTGCAGGGTGTGGCCGGAGGGGAAGCTGTAACGATCCAGCGGAGCCGCGGCGCGGTCGATCGCCGCGTGCGTGATGAAGGGCCGCTCGCGCACGAAGACGCGCTTGAGAAATGAGTAGAGCGCCACCCCGAGGGCACCGGTCAGTGCCATGACGATCACCGGGCGCAGGGCCTGGGCGCCGTGGAGCAGAGGCAGCGCCGCGACCAACACGTACCAGATGATGCCGTCGCCCAGGCGGCTGGCGATCTGAAAGATCCGCCGCGGCAGCGCGAAGGCCACGCCGCGGTTGAGCCTGCGGCACAGCTCGTACTCGGCGGCGTCCACGCGCGCCATGAATGCATTCAGTCCCGTCGCTTTCATGTGCCCGTGCCTGTCGGTGCTGGCCCTGTCAGTGACGGGACCAGCCTCGCTCTGGCTGACGTCAGCCGGATGACAGGTTTATGAAAGTTTCATTGCGCCAAGGCTTTACGCGCTATTTCGTGTGCGTTACATCACATAACGGTGAGATCCGGCTTCGCGCCCGTCGCCTGGCCGCCGGTAACTCTCGCCAGAGTCGCCCGGGCGAGGCGCTCGGCCGAGCCCGCGCCGTGGGGGAAATACAGGGATGGCTCGGTGAGTTCCAGCTCCAGCAGGCGCGGCTGCGCCTCGTCATCGCGGATGAGGTCGACGCGCGCGTACAGGAGCTTGCCGAAGGGAATGCCGCGGAGCATCCGCATCCCCACCGCCAGTTCATCCGCCGCCGGGGTGCGCGCGGTGATTTCCTCCCTGGCGAAGAGCGCATCGGTGGATCCGGCGCCCAGGGGCAGCAACGGACCCTTGCGGAAGGCGTGACTGAAAACGCCGTCGATGTAGACCAGCGCGGTCTCGCCCTTGGCATCGACGCTGGGCAGGTACGGCTGCACGAGCAGGGCGCGGCCGGCGGCGAGCAGCGGTCGCATGTGCGCGAGGATCTCGTCCTGCGCCGCGCGCCTGTGACGACGCGCATCGCGGGAACCCGCCCCCACCGCGGGCTTCACGACCAGGGACGCGCAGGGGTTGCGCGCGAGGAACCCGCGCAGCGCCTCGCCGGCATCCGCGCCCGGCTCGATGAACTCGCTGGTGACGATCGGCAGGCCACCGCGCGCCAGATCCAGGAGGTAGTGCTTGTCGCAGTTCCAGCGCACGACCGGGGGCGGGTTCATCAGCCGCGTGAGCGCGGCTGCCCGCTCCACCCAGAGCAGGAACTCACCGATGCGCTCGGTGTAATCCCAGGCCGAGCGCAGCAGGGCCGCGTCGAAGGCCGCCCAGTCGACCCGCGGGTCGTCCCACACGGCTACCGTCGCCTGCGCGCCGACCGCGGCGAAGGCGGCCAGCAGTGGTGGCAGGTCCGCATCCAGGTCGCGCGCCGCGCGCGCGGTGACGAGCGCGATCCGCGCGCTCAATCGCGGATCCCGGCGCCCCGGTTCATGAGGGCGACGCACACGCTGAACAGCACGACCGCCGCGGCCGCCATGAGGGCGAAGGCGCCCCCGACATGCACGTCCGACACGCCGAGGAAGCCGAAACGGAAGGCGTTGACCATGTAGAGGATCGGGTTCATGTAGGACAGCTGGCGCGCCCACTCCGGCAGCAGGCTGATCGAGTAGAACACCCCGCCGAAGTAGGTGAGCGGGGTGAGGACGAAGGCGGGTATCCAGTTCACCTGGTCGAAGTTCTTGGCGTAGAGCGCGTTGAGGAACCCGGCTAGCGCGAAGGTAACCGAGGTCAGCAGCAGCGCCACGATCACCAGCAGCGGGTGTTCCACGCGTAAGTGCGTGAACACCAGCGACACGATGGTCACCGCGGCGCCCACCAGCAGTCCGCGCACCACGCCACCCACCGCGTACCCGCCGACGATCAGCCAGTTGGGCAGCGGGGACACCAAGAGTTCCTCCACGTGCTTGCCGAACTTCGCGCCGAAGAAGGAAGCGACGACATTGCCGTAGGAATTGGTGATCACCGACATCATGATGAGCCCCGGGGCGATGTACTGCTTGTAGTCGAAGCCACCCATCACCCCGACGCGCCGGCCGATCAGGCTGCCGAAGATCGCGAAGTACAGCACCGCGGTCACAACCGAGGGGACGATCGTCTGGCCCCAGATGCGGGTGATGCGCCCGAACTCGCGAATGACGATCGTCTTGAAGCCGATCCAGCGCACCACGCTCATGTTGACCGCCGGCGCGGCGGCTTCGGCCGCGGCGCTCATCGGCCGCCGCCGGCGAGGGCGCGCGCGCTGTCCTTGGCGGCCGCGCGCGCCGCCCCGCCCTCCACCAGGCGCATGAAGATCTCCTCCAGGCGGTTCACCTTGTTGCGCATGCTCGTGACCACGATGCCCGCGGACGAGAGGCGCGCGAAGATCTCATTGAGGCTCTCTTCCTTGGAGACCTCGACCTCCAGGGTGTGGTCGTCCACGAGGTTCGTGACGTAGCCCTCAAGCTCGGGCGCCGCCTTCAGCGAGTCGCGCACGTTGAACAGAAAGGTCTCCACATTCAGTCGCCGCAGCAGGCTGCTCATGCGGTCACGCTCGACGATGCGCCCGCCATTGATAATGGCGATGTTGCGGCACAAGGTCTCGGCCTCCTCCAGGTAGTGGGTGGTGAGGATGATGGTCGTGCCGCGCGCGTTGATCTCGCGCAGGAAGTCCCACATGGAGCGGCGAATCTCGATGTCCACCCCCGCGGTCGGCTCATCGAGGATCAGCAGGCGCGGCTCGTGCATCAGCGCCCGCGCGATCATGAGCCGGCGCTTCATGCCGCCGGAAAGTCCGCGCGAGATGCCACTGCGCTTGTCCCACAGTTGCAGCTGCTTCAGGTACTTCTCCGCGCGCTCGCGCGCCACCGGGCGCGCGATGCCGTAGAAGCCGGCCTGGTTGACGACGATGGTGTACGGGGTCTCGAACATGTTGAAGTTGAATTCCTGCGGCACCACGCCGATGCAGGCCTTCGCCGCCTCGAGCTGCGTATCCACGTCGTGCTCGAAGACCCGCGCGACGCCGGCGGTCTTGTTCACCAGCGAGGTGATGATCCCGATCAGGGTGGTCTTGCCGGCCCCGTTCGGGCCCAGCAGCGCGAAGAAATCCCCCTGCTCGACGTCGAGGTCGACGCCCCTGAGCGCCTGCACGCCATTCCTGTAGGTCTTGGTGAGTCCGCGTACCGAGAGTGCGTTCATGGGCGGGAAGGATCGGGGGTCGCGCTGGGGAGCGCAAGTGACGACCCGCGCTTCGGACGACGGAAAATTCCCGGGGCGGAGCCGGAGCGCGCGCATGCCCCAGGTGGGGTATTGACGCCACCCGCGCGGGGAGCTCCTCAGCCGGCGTTCCGGAGGGACTCGCGCGGCACACCGGGGTAGAAGTAGAAGGCGGCCAGCACCAGGCGAGCCGCCAGCCGGTTTGCCGATGCCGAACAGGGCGCGGCGATCTGCGCGGCGAGCTGGTACCAGCGCAGGTACAAGCTGGGCGTGGTGAGCACCAGCATGATCAGCACCAGCGGCGGCTAATGGCCGAAGCGCCGGATGTGGGGCTTGGCGAAACGCGGACCCACCAGCGGCAGGTGATCGATGATGGCGAAGCCAAGCAAACTCGCGAGCGCGACCACCAGGCTCACGCGCACCCACAGGCGCGCGGTGGCGCGATAACTGTGGATGAATTGCGTTCCAGTTCCGCGTCGCGGAACCGCGGCCGCGGGCTCGTGGACCGACGCGCACCCGATGGGGTGCTCTCAGTCTCCGACGTGCGCACGCCTCGCCCCGATGAAGGCGACCGACTCGACTTCAGCGTCCGGGGTCGGCTTGGCGCTCGGTCATCGTGGCTGAGAGCTTGACTCGCGTCCGCCACACATCGTACGGATCCCAACCCGACCGCGTGCTCAGGACTGACTCAGGATCAGTCGCCGCGCCCGCGAAATCCTCGTTGGCCGCCAATGATTCCCGTGGAGCGGAAATTCCTTCCGCGCTTTTGCCCTGCATCGCCGTGCTCCTGCTGTTTTCGACGTATCTCGACGTTCGAGTTCTTGTCTTCCATTTCCCGGCCGCCCTTCCTTAGTGCGACCTGGGACGCGAAGCTTAAGTCGTCCCGGGGGCAAAAGCGAATGCCAAAGTGCCTGATTATGTTACCTAAAAATGTCGTTGCGGCTAACCAACACCGACCTGTCGTCAGTCCGCGAAATAGCGGGCCAGGTATTCCTCGAAGCTGCCCTTGTCGGTGTCCTCGATCGCCTTCTGGGCCTCGATCGATTCCCGCCCCTGACTCGCGAACTCGGCCAGCCGTTCCTCGTTCGGCGGGTAAAGGTCGAGGAAATAAGCCTTATGCTCCGCGGACATACGCAGGGCGAGATCGAAGAAAGACTCCCCGGCGTTGAGCTCGGTCATGAGCCTCGCCGAGGGGGTGAGCGCGGGGTCGTCGACCTTGGCCGCCTGGATCGCCAGGGCCTGCGAGTACGGTCGGGACGGATCCCCGTGGTCGAGCATCTCGCACAGCCCGGACATGGAGTCGAGCAGTTCGCGCGCCCACCCGAGCATAGGCACCTGGCGCCCCTCGCGCGCGAGTGTCAGCCCGGGCTCGCGGCCGCGACGCGCCACGGTCACGTGGTTCTGATCCAGGGCCCCCTGTTCGGAATCGGCGATCGGCGCGCTCCCCTTCATGAGGCACAGCGCGAGGAAGGCCTCCATGAAGCGCAGCTTGTTCTGGTTGACGCCGACCGGATCGAAGGCGCTCACATCCAGCGCGCGCACTTCGACGTACTCGACACCGGCGCGCCGCAGCGCCTTGGTGGGACGCTCGCCGGAGCGGGCCACGCGCTTGGGGCGGATGAAGCTGTAGTACTCGTTCTCGATCTGCAGGAGGTTGGCGTTGAGCTGCCGGTACCGCCCGCCCACCTTCACGCCCAGCGCCTCGTAGGGCGCGTGCGGGGTGGAGATCGCGCGCGTGAGATCGCGGTTGTATTCCTCGAGGCTGTTCACCGAGACGGCGAGTCCTGCCTGGTTGCGGTTGCGGTAGCCGACATCACTCATGCGCAGGCTGGTGGCATAGGGCTCGTAGGCGGTGCCGGGGCCGAAGTCGGGCATCGAGATCTCCCCACGGCCGCGCAGGAAGGACTTGCACACCACGGGTGAGACGCCGAACAGGTAGAGCACCACCCACCCGTAGCGGCGGTAGTTGCGCAGCAGGTCGAAGTAGCCCCGCGAGACGAAAGCCGCGCCGTGCTCACGCGACTCGCTCACCGCGGCGTAAGCCTCCCAGAGGGGCTGCGGGAACGAGTAGTTGAAGTGCACGCCGGAGATCGCCTGCATCATGCGCCCGTAGCGCAGACCCAGGCCATTGCGGTAGATCGTCTTCATGCGCCCGACGTGCGACTTTCCATACTGGGCGAGCGGGATGTCCTCGTCACGCTCGATGGCGCAGGGCATGCTGGTCGCCCACAGGAGCTCGTCCCCCAGGTGCCGGTACACGAACTGGTGCAGGTCTAGCAGGTACTGCAGCAACTCCCAGGTCTGCGTGAACGCGGGCGTGACCAGCTCGATCAGGCTCTCCGAATAATCGGTGGTGATGTTCTCGTTGGTGAGCGCCGAGCCCAGCGCGACCGGGTGCGGCGTGTAGGCGAGTCCACCGCGCGGCCGCACCCGCAGGGATTCCTTCTCCACGCCCTTGCGGCCGCCCTGGAGGATCCGCGGGGCGCCGCTGTTGATCAGCGCGGAGAGGCGTCTTTCGAAGGCGCGGTCGATGCCAGGTCTGCTCATGGGGATGGTGGTTTGCGCGCGCTACCAGCGCAGGCGCCCGCTCAGAGTCTCCCCCAGCATCCGCAAGTCCCCGCATAGGCTGTACAGCGGATGGCGGAAGGTGGCCGGGGCGTTGTGCTCGAAGAAGAAGTGTCCCACCCAGGCGGGCAGGTAGCCGGCCGCGAGCGCCCACGGCAGCAGCACCGGCGTCCCGCGCAGGCACGCCAGCGCGCCGATGACGCTCGCCAGCAGCGTGCCCGCCACGTGCAGTCGCCGCGACGTGGGGTGCGCGTGCTGCGCGAGGTAGTAGGGGTAGAACTCACTGAAGCTCGTGAACCGGGGCCGAGGGGTTGTGCTGCTGGGGGAGGCTGTCATGTCACTCATGGGGCTGTTGGCGCCGCCGGTGGCCGTGCGACCGTTCCCGCTGCGCTGTCGCGGCGCGCCGATTTGAGGCATCTTGCGGCCTCGGCACGCGTTCGCGCAATTACCCAATGGAGTGATGCGAAAGATGATCGGGATCATCGGCGGCACGGGGCTGTATGCCATGCCGGGACTTGAATCAGTGCGCGCCCAGCAGGTGCGGACACCCTTCGGAGACCCCTCCTCGCCCCTGGTGCGGGGTACCCTCGGCGGATGCGACGCGGTGTTCCTCGCCCGCCACGGCCTCGAGCACCAGTTCCTGCCTGGCGAGATCAACTTCCGCGCCAACATCTGGGCGCTCAAGAGCCTCGGCGTGCGCACCGTCATCGGTGTTTCGGCCGTGGGCAGCCTGCGCGAGCAGATCCGCCCTGGAGAGCTTTCGCTGGTCGCGCAGTATCTGGACTTCACCAAGGGCACGCGCGCGGCGAGCTTCTTCGGCGCGGGACTCGTGGCGCACGTCTCCAGCGCGCATCCAGCGTGCGCGGCGACCGCGGCGCTGATCACGCGCGTCGCGCGCGCGGCCGGGGTGCCGCTGCATCCGGACAAGACCTACGCCTGCGTCGAGGGACCGCGGCTGGGTACGCGCGCCGAGAGCCTGTTTCTGCGCGGCGCCGGCGCGGACCTCGTCGGCATGACCAACGTGCCGGAGGCCTTCCTCGCCCTCGAGGCGCAAATCGGCTATTGCACCATCGCGCTGGCGACTGATTACGACTGCTGGCTCGATGACCCCGCGCAGCATGTCTCGGCGAGCCAGGTGCTGGGATTGTTCCGGGTCAACCTCGAACGCGTGCAGCGGCTGCTGGCCGGTTGCATCACGCAGCACGAGGAGGATGAGTCCCGCCCGTGCCGCGGCGCGCTGCGCGAGGCCCTGGTGACGCCGCGGGAGAAGATGACGCCGGCGCAGCGCGAGCTGGTGGACCTGCTCAGCCGCTGAGGCGGCGCTAGCGTTCCAGGATCGCGGTCACGCCCATGCCACCGGCGGTGCACACCGAGATCAGGCCGCGCTTCGCGCTGGCATCGCCGGCGAGGATCTTGGCGAGCGCGCTGAGGATACGCGTGCCGGTGGCGGCGAAGGGATGGCCGAGCGCGAGGCTGCCGCCCTTGATGTTGAGCCTGGCGCGGTCGATCGACCCGAGCGGGGCGTTCAATCCCAGGGCGTGGCGGCAATAGTCCGCCGATTCCCACGCCTTGAGCGTACACAGCACCTGCGCGGCGAAGGCCTCATGGATCTCGTAATAGTCGAAGTCCTGCAGCGTGATGCCCGCGTCGCGCAGCATGGCCGGCACCGCGTACGCCGGTGCCATGAGCAGTCCTTCCTTGCCGCCGGCGAAGTCCACCGCCCACACCTTGCCGTAGCGCAGGTAGGCGAGCACCGGCAGGTCGTGCTTGGCGGCCCACTCCGGGGAGGCCAGCAGCACCGCGCTCGCGCCATCGGTGAGCGGCGTGCTGTTGCCCGCTGTGAGCGTGCCGTCGGCGGCGAAACTCGGCCGCAGATTGCCGAGCTTGTCGAGGCTTGAGTCCGAGCGCACGTTGTTGTCGGTCTTGAGCCCGAGGTACTCGACCACCAGGTCGTCGTGGAAGCCCGCGCGCCAGGCGGTCGCCGCCTTGAGATGGCTGTCATACGCGAGCAGGTCCTGGTCGGCGCGGCTGATCTGCCAGCGCTTCGCCATGATCTCCGTGCTCTGCCCCATGGAAAGTCCGGTGCGCGGCTCGACCACCGCCGGCAGCACCGGCTTGAAGTGCTTCGGCCGCAGGTCGAAAAAGGGCGTCAGGCGCTGCAGCGCGCCGCGACCCCGGTAGCTCTTGAGCAGCAGCCGCTGGTATGAATGCGGGTAGACGATGGGAGCATCGCTCACCGAGTCGACGCCACCGGCGATCCCGACCTCGATCTGGCCGAGGGCGATCTTGTTGCCAATGTCGATCGCCGCCTCGAGGCTCGTGCCGCAGGCACGCTGCAGGTCAAGTCCGGGGGTCTGCGGGTCGAGGCTGGTGGACAGCACGCTCTCACGCACCAGGTTGTAGTCGCGCGGATGCTTGATCACAGCCCCGGCGGCCACGTCGCCGAGCCGCTCGCCCTGCAGCTTGAAACGCTCGACGACCGCGCGCAACACCGCGGTCAGCATGTCCTGATTGCTCGCACTCGCGTAGGCGGTATACGAGCGGGCGAAGGGGATGCGTACGCCACCTACGATAGCGACGCGCCTGATTGCGGGTCCGACCAGCATGACTGCTCCTGCGTGCGTCGCGGGTTAGAATGCCACGAGGCATCAGGCAAAGCGATGGAGTCAACAGTTGGGCGAGTTCAGCACGTTCATGGCCCGCGACGGACACGAGTTCCAGGCGTGGCTGGCGGCGCCCCCGGGACGCCCGCGCGGCGCGGTGGTGCTCCTGCAGGAGATCTTCGGGGTGAATGAACATATTCGGGCCGTCGCCGAGGACTTCGCCGCCCAGGGCTATACGGTCATCGCCCCGGCCCTGTTCGACCGCATCCGGCGGGGCATCGAGCTGGGCTACTCGCCGGCGGAGGCGCAGGAGGGCGCCGGGTACCGCGCCCAACTGAAGTCCGAGACCGCGATGAAGGACATCGCCGCGGCGGCCGCCGTGGTGCGCAACTCCGGCCGGACGGCGACAGTGGGATACTGCTGGGGTGGCACGCTATCTTACCTCGCGGCCTGCCAGTTGCCGGTGAGCTGCGCGGTGGTCTACTACGGCAAGCTCGCCGGCCAGCTCGAGCAGAAGCCACGCTGTCCTGTGATGTACCACTACGGCGCGCAGGACCAGAGCATCCCGCCGGCCGATGTGGAGACCACGCGCGCCGCGAGCCAGCCACCCTCGGTGCTGTACGTTTACGAGGACGCCGGTCACGGCTTCAACTGTGACCGGAGAGGAAGTCACAACGCGCAGGCGGCGACGCTTGCCCGCGCCCGAACCCTCGATTTCCTCGGCCGCCACGTCGCCGGGGACACCACCGCGAAGGAATGAAGGCCGTCATGAAACTGCGTGATCCGGATTTGCTGCGCAGCCGCGCCTTCATCGGCGGGGAATGGCTCGATGCGGACAGTGGCGCGACCCACAACGTGATCAATCCGGCGACCCGCGAAGTCCTCGGCACAGTCCCGGTGATGGGGACGAGCGAGACCCGCCGCGCGATCGCCGCGGCGACGGCGGCGCAGCCGGCGTGGGCCGCGCGCACCGCCAAGGACCGCGCGGTGATCCTGCGCCGCTGGTTCGAGCTGCTCATGGCCAACCAGGATGACCTCGCTACCCTCATGACCGCCGAGCAGGGCAAGCCCCTGGCCGAGTCCAAGGGCGAGATCGCCTACGCGGCCTCGTTCATCGAATGGTTCGCGGAGGAAGGCAAGCGGATCTACGGGGACCTCATCCCGGGCCACGCACCCGACAAGCGGATCCTCGTGATGCGCCAGCCAGTCGGGGTGGTCGCGGCCATCACGCCGTGGAACTTCCCGCTCGCCATGATCACGCGCAAGGCCGGGCCCGCGCTCGCCGCGGGCTGCGCCTTTGTCTGCAAGCCCGCCAGCCAGACGCCGTACTCCGCGCTCGCCGCGGCCTTGCTCGCCCAGCGCGCGGGTGTGCCCCCGGGCGTGCTCAACATCGTCACGGGCGAGGCGAGCGCCATAGGCGGGGAGATGAGCTCCAACCCGAGCGTGCGCAAGCTCACCTTCACCGGCTCCACCGGCATCGGCAAGAAGCTGATGGCGCAGTGCGCGGGCACGATGAAGAAAGTCTCGCTCGAGCTGGGCGGCAACGCGCCTTTCATCGTGTTCGCGGACGCGGACCTGGATGCCGCGGTGACCGGGGCGATCGCGAGTAAGTACCGCAACACCGGCCAGACCTGCGTGTGCGCCAACCGCCTGCTCGTGCAGGCGGAGGTCTACGAGGCGTTCACCGCGAAGCTGGTGGAAGCCGTCGCGCGACTGCGCGTCGGGGATGGCCTCCAGGGCGTCACCGACCAGGGGCCGCTCATCGATGACAAAGCCCTCGCCAAGGTCGAGGAACACCTGGCGGACGCGGTCGCCAAGGGCGCGCGCGTCGTGCAGGGCGGGGCGCGGCACCCCCTGGGGGGTACGTTCTTCGAGCCGACGGTGGTCGTCGATGTCAGGGCCGACATGATGATCGCGCGCGAGGAGACTTTCGGGCCCATCGCTCCGCTGTTTCGCTTCGAGACCGAAGCGGATGCGATCCGCATGTCCAATGACACCGAGTTCGGGCTCGCCGCTTACTTCTACACGCGCGACCTCGCCCGCTCCTGGCGCGTCGCCGAGGCGCTCGAGTACGGCATCGTCGGCCTGAACACCGGGCTCATCTCCACCGAGGTCGCCCCGTTTGGCGGCATCAAGGAATCGGGCACCGGTCGCGAGGGCTCCAAGTACGGGATCCTCGACTACACGGAGCTGAAATACCTGTGCGTCGGCCTTGCGTAAGCGACCCGGAATAGCCCTTGCTGGGTTATCGTGAACGGCATGCGATACACGAGCTCAACGGCAAGCCCGGGCGACTCCCCGGAACGAATCGGCATCCTGCTCCTGAACTCCGGGACGCCGGAGGCGGCCGAGCCCTGGGCGGTACGCGCGTTCCTGGCGCGCTTCCTCGCGGATCCACGGGTGGTGGAGCTCCCCAGATTCCTCTGGCTGCCGGTCCTGTGGGGGGTCGTGTTGCCCTGGCGACCCATGCGGATCGCGCGCAAGTATCGCCAGATCTGGACCACGGCGGGCTCCCCTCTGCGCAGTTTCTCGGAGCGGCTGGGCAAGGAACTCGCGGCGGTGCTCGCGCAGCGCATGCTGGCGCCGCTGTCGGTCGAAGTCGGCCTGTTGTACAGCCCGCCGGACGTGCGCGGAGCCCTCAGTCGGCTGCGCGAGAGCGGCGCGCAACGCATCCTCGCGCTGCCATTGTTTCCCCAGTACTGCGCGGCCACCAGCGGCGCTGCCTTCGACCAGGTGAGCGCGGAACTGCGCGACTGGCGCGCGTTGCCGGATCTGCAGTTCGTGGCCGACTACCACGATCATCCCAGCTACATCGAGGCGCTGCGCGCGAGCGTGGTGAGACATTGGGAGGCGCGCGGCCGCGGCGCGCATCTGCTGATGTCCTTTCATGGGATCCCGGACCAATACGTGCGCAAAGGGGATCCTTACCTACGGCAATGCCAGAGGACCGCCCGCCTGCTGGCGGATGAATTGCTGCTGAGCGAGGGCGAGTGGAGCATGAGCTTTCAGTCACGCTTCGGGCCGCGTGACTGGCTGCGGCCCTACACCTCGGTGGTTCTGCGGGGCATGCCCACGCGCGGCGTGCGCGAAGTCACGCTCGTGTGCCCGGGTTTCGCGGTCGACTGCCTGGAGACGCTCGAGGAGATCGCGGTCGAGAACCGCGAAGTCTTCATGAACGCGGGCGGCGAGCGCTATGAATATGTTCCGGCGCTGAACGCCGACGCCGGGCACGCGCTCTGCCTCGCCGATCTCATCAGCGAGCGCTGCCAGGGCTGGACCACGGGCGCCCGTGTGACCGGCGCCACCCCGGCGGCCGCGATCAGATGAGCGGGGCGCCGCTGCCACTGCTGGGAACGTTCCACGAGTTGGGCATCGCGGTCGATGACGTACGCCGCAGCGCCGAGTTCTACGAGCGCCTCGGCTTCACCCAGGCGACAACCGCGGACACGATCACCCATCCCTACGGGGTGCTGACCGACGGCCGACTCGTCATCGGGCTACATCAGCGCGCGGGCCCGACCCCTGTGCTCACCTTCGTGCGCGCGGGAATCGCCGGTTTCATTCCGGCCTTCAAGGATGCCGGCATCGAGCTCACCGTGCGCCGCACCGGGGACGAGGTGTTCAACGAGGTCGGCTTCGTCGATCCGTTCGGGCATGCCGTCGCGGTGCTCGAGGCGCGCACTTACTCGCCCGTCGCCCGCGCGGAGACCGAGGTCAGCCTGTGCGGGGATTTCGCGGAGGTGAGCCTGCCGGCGAGCGATTTCGACGCGGCCCGCGCTTTCTGGGAACCGCTCGGTTTCGTCGCCGCGGCGCTGGAGCAATCACCCTATCCTCACCTGTCCCTCACCAGCGACCGCCTGGACATCACCTTCCATCGCCCGCGGCTGCGCTTGGACTCGATGCTGGTGTTCCGTGAGCCACGCATGCCGGAGCGCATCACGCGCCTGCGCGAGGCGGGCTTTGAGCTGAACGCCGCGCTGCCCGGCAGCGAGGAATCGGCCGCGTTCCTGGAAAGCCCCGACGGCACCACGCTGCTACTGCTGACCGGCGACGAGTAGCGCCCGCAGCTGTCGCCAGCGCGGTGAACGCCGGGTTTCGCGCGACGAGCGGCCGACCATCCTCGCAACAGCATGATTGGCCTTGGCGCATAATCGACCGCTTAGTGCCGCGGGGCACACCCACCCACGATTGAAAGGATCCTCCATGCGCCGCAGCTCAATGCTCGCCGCCTTGCTGGTGCTGTCGTTCTCAGCCGCCGCCTTCGCCGATGAGGGAATGTGGACCTTCCACGATTTCCCGCGCGAACAGGTCAAGCGCGCGGTCGGCGTGGACTTAAGCGGTGCGTGGCTCGACCAGGTGCGCATGGCGACCATCCGCCTATCCAACTGCACCGCCTCATTCGTCTCCGCTGATGGACTCATTCTCACCAACCATCACTGCGCGGAAAGCTGCCTGGATGAGAACTCCACGAGCGGCCAGAATCTCGTGGCCGACGGCTTCCTCGCGCGCACGCGCGAGCGGGAGCTCAAGTGCGGGCAGCAGATCGCCGACGTGCTGATGCAGACGGAGAACGTCACCGCGAAGATCCTCGCGGCGACGGCGGGCCTTGCCGCCAAGGCCGCCAACGACAAGCGCAAGAGCACGATCACCCAGCTCGAGCAGGCGTGCGAACAGCAAAGCCGCGCCTCCAAGAGCGGCCCGCTCAAGTGCGAGATGGTCGACCTGTACGAGGGCGGCCAGTACTGGCTGTACAAGTACCACCGCTATACCGACGTACGCCTGGTGTTCGCGCCCGAGCGCGCCATCGCCGCCTTCGGCGGCGACCCGGACAACTTCCAGTTCCCGCGCTGGTGCCTGGACATGTCGGTGCTGCGCGCCTACGGCGCCGACGGCAAGCCTGCGGCGACGCCGGCCTTCCTGCGCTTCCGGGCCGGGGGACCGAAGCTGGGCGAGGCTGTGTTCGTGTCGGGCCATCCGGGCAGCACGCAGCGGCTGCTGACGGTCGCCGAACTCGAGAACCTGCGTAATCACTACCTGCCGCGCTGGCTGCTGCGCTCCTCGGAACTGCGCGGGCGGATGATCCAGTACGGCAAGACCAGTCCGGAGGCCCATCGCATCGTCGAGGATCCGCTCAACGGCATCGAGAACTCGATCAAGGTCCGCCGCAAGCAGCTCGACGCGCTGCTCGATGAGCGCCTGATGAAGAGCAAGGGCGATGAGGAGGCGGCCCTGCGCGCCAAGGTGGCCGCCGACCCGGCGCTGGCCGCGGCGACCGGCGATCCGTGGGGGGACATCGGCCGCGCGGACGCGCGGGGAGAGCAGTTGTACCTGCCATACCTGTACATGGAACAGGGCGCTGGCTTCAACAGCCGGCTGTTCAGCTACGCCCGCACCCTCGTGCGCGCCGCCGCCGAGCGCGCCAAGTCCAACACCGCGCGCCTTCCCGAATACGCCGACGCCGCGCTGCCACGCCTGCAGCAACGCCTCGAGGCCCCGGTACCGGTGTATCCCGCGCTCGAGAAACTCACGCTCTCCTTCTCGCTGGAGCGCATGCGCGAGTGGCTGGGCCCGGATGCGCCCATCGTGCGCCAGCTGCTGGCGACCGAGTCTCCGGACACCCTGGCGGCGCGCGCGGTGGATGGCACGCGGCTGGCCGATCCCGCGGTGCGTAAGCGCCTGTGGGACGGTGGGACGGCCGCGGTGAACGCCTCCACTGATCCTATGATCGTGCTCGCCCGCGACATCGATGCGCAGTCCCGCGGCGTACGCAGCACCTACGAGGACGAGGTCGAGGCCCCGATCGAGGCGGCCTCGGAGAAAATCGCGCACGCCCGCTTCGTGGCCTACGGGACGAGTCTCTCGCCGGATGCGACCTTCACGCTGCGCTTGACCTACGGCACGGTGCGCGGCTGGTCCGAGGACGGCCACGAGGTCGAGCCGTTCACCTACCTGTCGCGGCTGTTCGAGCGCGCCACCGGGCAGGAGCCGTTCAGGATCCCGGACAGCTGGCAGCAGGCGCGCGCTGAGCTGGACATGCAGACGAAGTTCGACCTCGCCACGACGAGCGATATCACCGGCGGAAACTCCGGCAGCCCACTCATCGATGCGAACGGCCAGCTGGTCGGCCTGATGTTCGATGGCAACATCCACTCGATCGCCGGCGATTACTGGTACGACCCTGAGCTCAATCGCGCGGTGGCCGTCGATCCGACCATCATTTTCGAAGCGCTCCGCAAGGTGTACAAGGCCAACGAGCTGCTGAGCGAGCTCGGCGCGAAGTAACCGGCGCAACCCGGTCCCCGCGCCCGGCGGGGTCCGGGGTCAGCGCGCCGCCCGGCGCGCCACGATCCGGAACTTCACGCGCAGTTCATCCCGCACCTGCAGCGCACCGAGCATCGCGCTGTACGGCGTGATGCCCAACTCGCTCTGGCGCACGGACACCTCACCGTCCGCGACGATGGAGTCGCCCGCGCGCTCGTAGCGCACCGGCACATCGAGCGGATGCTCGACCCCCCGCACCGCCACCCGCAGGTGGGCCAGGACCGTGCCCGGTGTCGCGGGCCGTGCCGGCTCCATGCTCACAGAGCGCAGGATGATCAGCGGTCCGTGCTCGGCATCGAGCTGGTCCGCGCCGAGCATGTGCTCCCGCGTTCCTGTGCGCGCGGATTCCGGGATGCCGGGCGGGAAGTCGGGGCTGTGCTCACCGGCGCGCAGCGCTTCCTCGTCCACGCTGAGGCTCAGCACGGGGATCACGACCTCGAAGCTCGCTCCCAGGGGATCATCGGGAACGTAAAATGTCCCGCCGAGCTCGTGCGAGGCGATCAGGTGGTTGTGGCCGGCGCTCGCCAGCGCGCCGCCGCGGTAAACGAGGATCGCCAATAGTGACTCGCCAGCGACAATCCCATAGGGCATCCCGAGGTGCGCGGGGGCCTGGGGTTGGGGGATCACGGCGGGCATCGCCGGAGCCGGAGCCCGCACCGGGCAGCCTGAAAGCATGAGGCCCGGCAGCAGCGCAACGGCGCGCCATGGTTTCCAAGGCGTGCTCAGCCGCATAAGCTTGCCCGCATGGTCATCCGCAACACCACGCGCCGCTGGGGCGCCCCCGCCCAGTTCCTGCACTGGCTCATCGTCCTGCTGGTCATCGCGCAGTTCACGCTCGCGTTGCTGGCGGACGACCTGCCCGCGGGGATGAGAAAGCTCAGCCTGCTGTCACGCCACAAGTCCATCGGCATCACCATACTTGGACTTGGGCTGGTGCGCCTGGGCTGGCGCTGGGCGAACCCGACACCCTCCTTGCCAGCCACGCTCAAGCCGTACGAGCGCGGGCTCGCCAAGGCCACGCACCCGCTCTTGTACGTCCTCCTGTTCGCCCTACCCCTCTCCGGATGGATGATGTCCTCCGCCCGTGGGTTCCCGGTGAGCTGGTTTGGGTTCTTTCAGCTGCCGGACCTCGTGTCCAAGGACAAGTCGCTGTACGACACGCTGGTCAGCGTTCACGAGACCCTCGCGTGGACTCTGGCCGGCATTGTCGCGCTGCACGTCGGGGCGGCTCTCAAGCATCACTTCATGCTCAAGGACGACGTGCTGCGTCGCATGCTGCCCTCGACCAAGCCACCAGGAACCGAGCCATGACCCTGACACGCCGCAGCGCCCCGCCCCTGTTCGCATCGCTGGCGATTCTCTGGCTGGGCGCCGGGGCCCGGGCCGCGGACGCGCCCGCCCAGTACACGCTAGACCCGGCCAAGAGCTCGCTCGAGTTCTCGTTCACGCAGGCCGGAGCGCAGAACAAGGGCCAGTTCTCGCGCTACCCGGTGAGCTTCGCGTTCTCCCCGGATGCGGCGAGCGGACGTCTCGAGGTCACGATTGAGGTCGGCTCGCTGGACACTGGCGACCAGGAGCGTGACGAGACGCTGCGGGGCGCGGACATGTTCGCCGTCGCCAAGTACCCGCAGGCGCGGTTCCTCGCGACGCAGTTCGCCAAGACCGCCACCGGCTACGAGGCCATCGGCAAGCTCACCGTTCGCGGCGTGACTCACGATGCCCGGGTGCCATTCACCTTCCGCACCGCCACCGAGGCTGGCGCGATTGTCGGTTACATGGTCGGCAAGACCAGCCTCAAGCGGCTGGACTACGGTGTGGGCCAGGCAGACTGGAAGGCGACCGACCAGGTCGGTAACGATGTGGGCGTGTCCTTCGCGCTGCGGTTGGTGCCCGCGGCGCACTGACGCCCCGGGCTCATAGAAGCGCCGTCCCGGCGCGTGAACCGCCTGGGCGCGTTTGGCGCATTGAAGACCAGGTCGACTTCCGGATCGGCGTAGTTCCCCCGGTCCGCCGCGTCGCGGTCGCTGCTCGCAACAGATACGGCCGCCTGCTCACCGGCGTCGGTGCGCGGCGGTACGCGCGCGGCGTGGGGCGGCGGGTAGCCGCCGCGGCGGCTGGGATTCGCGCGTCACCGGATCGAAGGCGGGTTCTCGAACTGAGATCGCGATCCTCCTCAGGTCGGGGGACGTGGTTGACGCCGGCGGCGTGCTTCGGGGAGCATGGCCCGACCTGCATGCCTGAAATACTCGATGACGTCGGCGACTGCGTCGAAGCGGTACTGCGCCGCGTAGGGCCACGCGTCGTGCTGGCGCTCCCCCTGGGCATCGGCAAGCCCAACCCCTTGGTGAATGAATTCTACCGGCGCGCACTGCTCGACCCCGCCATCGAGCTCACCATCATCACGGCGCTGTCGCTGCTCAAGCCACAGGCACGCTCGCCCCTGGAGGCGCGGCTGCTCAGGCCACTGATCGAGCGGATCTTTGGCGACTACGTCGAGCCGGACTATGCCCACGCGGTGCTGCGCGACGCGGTGCCGGCCAACATAAAGATCATCGAGTTCTACCTCGCCCCCGGGGCGTTCCTGGGCGCGCGCCACGCGCAGCG
>JANYBG010000127.1 GCA_025360865.1 Pseudomonadota bacterium
GCCCAAGGCCGCGGTGCTGCGGCACGACAACATCATGTCCTACATCCTCGGCACCGTGGAGTTCGGCGCGGCGGGCGAGGAGGAGGCGGCGCTGGTTTCCGTGCCGCCGTACCACATCGCCGGCATCTCCGCGGTCCTGAGCTCGACCTACGGCACCCGGCGCATCGTGATGCTGCCGAGCTTTGAGCCGGGCGAATGGCTGCGGCTGCTCGCGCGGGAAAAGATCTCGCACGCCTTCCTGGTGCCGACGATGCTCATGCGGGTCATCGAGCACTTGGCGATCCATCCCGCCGGCCCCTTTCCGGCGCTGCGCGCCATCGCCTACGGCGGCGGCAAGATGCCGCGGAGCGTGATCGAGCGGGCGCTACTCACCTTCCCCGGGGTTGATTTCACCAACGCTTATGGTCTCACCGAGACCAGTGCGACCGTATGCCTGCTGACTCCCGAGGATCACCGCGCGGCGGCGACCAGCACCGACCCCAGGGTGCGCCGGCGCATCGCCTCCGTCGGCAAGCCGCTGCCGACGGTCGAGCTCGAGGTGCGGGACGCCGCGGGCGCCGTGCTGAGTGACCAGGAGTCAGGCTTCGTGTTCGTGCGCGGGCCGCAGGTCTCAGGCGAGTACCGGGGCGTGGGAAGCCTGCTGGATGCGCAGGGCTGGTTCCCGACGCAGGATCGCGGCTGGGTCGATGCGGAGGGTTACCTGTTCCTTGAGGGACGCGCGGATGATGTCATCGTGCGCGGTGGCGAGAACATCTCCCCCGGTGAGGTGGAGGAAGCCCTGCTGGCCCACGCGGCCGTGGCGGATGCGGTGGTCGTGGCCATCCCGAGCGAGCAGTGGGGCGAGGCGGTCGGGGCGGCTGTCGTCCTCAGGCCCGGCGCGCAGGTGGAAGCGCAGGCCCTGCAACAGTGGGTGCGCGAGCGCCTGCGCTCCTCGCGGGTGCCCGAGCGCATCAGCTTCAGGGGCGAGCTGCCCTACAACGAGATGGGCAAGGTCCTGCGGCGCGTGGTCCGCGACGACATGGCGAGCTAGAACGAGCGGGCGATCAGCTCCTTCATGATCTCGTTCGTGCCGCCGTAGATGCGCGTCACCCGCGCATCGGTGTACATCCGCGCCACGAGATACTCGTTCATGTAGCCGTAGCCGCCGTGCAGCTGCACGCACTCGTCCACCACTTTCTGCAGCATGTCGGTTGACCAGTACTTGGCCATCGAGGCGGTGACATCGTCGAGCTCGCCCTTGAGCTGGTCCTCGATGCATCGGTCGATGAAGGTGCGCGCCACCCGCGTGATGGTCGCGACCTCGGCGAGCCTGAAGCGCGCGTTCTGGAACTCCATCAGCGTCTTACCGAAGGCCCTGCGTGACTTCACGTAGCGTGTCGTCTCCTGGATGGCCCCTTCCATGGTCGCGACCGCCTGCACCGCCACGATCAGCCGCTCGTAGGGCAGGTCCCCCATCAGCTGCGCGAAGCCGCGGCCCTCGGTGCCGCCGAGCAGGCGGTCCTCGGGCACGCGCACCTGGTCGAAGAAGAGTTCGCAGGTGTCCTGGGCGTGCTGCCCCATCTTGTCCAGGAACTTGCCGACGCGGTAGCCGGGCAGATCCTTCGTCTCGACGATGAGAATCGAGGTGCCCTTGGCGCCGAGGGCCGTGTCGGTCTTCACGACCAGCAGTACAAGGCCCGCGAGGTAGCCGTTGGTGATGAATGTCTTCGAGCCGTTGACGACGTACTCGTTCCCGGCGCGTTCCGCGCGCGTGCGGATGCCCTGCAGGTCCGAGCCCGCGCTCGGCTCGGTCATGGCGATGGCGCCTACGAGTTCGCCGCTGGCCAGGAGCGGCAGGTACTCCGACTTCTGCGCCGCTGTGCCGTGGTTAAGGAGGTAGTGCGCGGCGATGCTGTGCACGCCCTGGCCGAGGCCGGTGCTGCCGCGGCGCGCGAGTTCCTCATAAAGCACGACCTCGTGCCGGAAGTCACCCCCTGCGCCGCCGAACTCCCCCGGGATGTCCGTGCACAGCAGGCCCAGCGCGCCGGCCTTGCGCCATATCTCGTGGCCGACATTGTGCTCGGCGCGCCAGCGGGCATCGTTGGGAACCATCTCGGTCTCGACGAAGCGCGCCACCGCCTGGCGATGCATCGCGAGTTCCTCGTCCATCCAGCTTGAGATGAATTCCTTCACGCCCGGTGCCTCATGTTCACGGTTCCTGCCATGCGCGCGAGGCCTCGACGAACCAGGCGGGCTTGCCCGCGGTCCAGGTCTCGCCCCAGAGGTTCGAGCCGCCGTTCACGTGCAGCGTCTGCCCGGTGATGAAGCTCCCGCCCGGGCCGCCGATGAACAGCGCCGCCTCGGCGATCTCCCAGGCGCTTCCCGCGCGGCGCATCGGGCAGGCCTGGGCGTACCTGCGATGGATGTCCTCAGGATACGCCGCCCAGCCTTCCGAGATGATGGCCCCGGGGGCCACGCAGTTCACGCGGATGCCGAGGGGCGCCCATTCCACGGCGACCGACTCGGTCAGGGCCGCGACGGCGGCGCGCGCCGCGGCGGAGTGGGCGACCTGATGCAGTCCGCGGGGTGAGACGATGATGCTGACGATGCTGCCGGCACGGGCCGCGTCACGCCACTGGCGCGCGCTGCTTTGCATCATGTTGAAGGTGCCGTTCAGGTTGGTGTCGAGCACCGCCCGCCAACCCTTCTCGCTGAAGTCGATAGCGGCCTGCGGGAACTGGCCACCGGCGCTGTTGACCACCAGGTCCACCCCGCCTAGCCGCTCGAAGAGGCCGGCGAACAGCGCATCCACCGCGTCGCGCTTGCGGATATCCAGTTCCGCGGTCTGCGCGCGCAGGCCGACGCGCCCAAGCGCGGCAGCGGTGCGCGCGAGCTTCTCCTGCGTGCGCCCGCACAGCACCACGCGGGCGCCGAGGCGCGCGGCGAGCCACGCCGTCGCGCGGCCGATGCCGCTGCCGGCGCCGGAAATGACCACCGTGCGGTCCCTGAGCAGATCCGCCGCGAGCGAAGAGGGCTGCCTTGCCAGGTCCTCGTCGCTCAGGACTCCTGGCGCAGCGGGCTGTGCCGTGCTCATGCCGGATGCCTCAGGTGAGCCTGCCGATCAGTTCGCCGCTGATGATCAGCTTGCGCACCTCCGTCGTGCCCGCGCCGATCTCCAGCAGCTTGATGGAGCGATACAGGCGGTTGATCTCAGTCTCCCAGATGTAGCCGCTGCCCCCGTGGATCTGGACCGCATCCGAGAGCACGCGGTTCATCGATTCGGAGGCGTACATGACGGAGGCCGCGGTGAGTGCGTGGATGCGCCCGCGGCCGCCGCCGCCTACCTCGAGCGCGTTGGCGGCGCTGAGCACGCGGTAAGTGAAGGTGCGCATCGTCTCCACCGCGACGTACATGTCCGCGAGCTTCGCCTGCACCATCTGGAACTGCGCGATCTTCTTGCCGAACTGCTCGCGGGTTTTCGCGTACTCGAGCGCCAGCTCGAGCGCCCGCTCGGCGATCCCCAGGCACAGCGGCGAGATCATCGCGCGCTCAAGGTCCAGGCCAGTCATGACGACTGCGACACCGTCGTTCTCAGCGCCCACCAGGTTCGCCGCGGGGACCTTGCAGTCGGTGAAGCTCAGCTCCGCGGTCTGGCTGCCGCGAAAGCCCATCTTGGTGAGCTTCTGCGCGACCTTGAAGCCCGCGAAGTCCTTCTCGACGATGAACGCCGAGATTCCCCGCGGGCCGAGCTCCGGGGCGGTCTTGGCGTACACCAGCAGCACATCGGCCACCGGCCCATTGGTGATGTAGAGCTTCGAACCATTCAGCAGGTAATGGTCACCCTGGCGCCGCGCGGTCGTGCGCATCGAGCCCAACGCATCTGATCCGGCGCCCGGTTCCGTGAGCCCCAGCGCGCCGACGTGCTTGCCCGAGCACAGGCCGGGGAGGTAGCGGCGGCGCTGCTCCTCGTTAGCGTTGCGGTAGATATTGTTGACGCACAGGTTGTCGTGCGCCACCCAGGCAAGTCCCAGCGCGTGGTTCCAGCGCGAGATCGCCTGCAGGACGAGGCCGCCGGTGAAAAGATCAGCGCCCGCGCCGCCGTACTCCTCGGGTACCGTGGCGCCCAGGTAGCCGTCGCGGCCGAGCTTGGCGAAGGCTTCCGCAGGCCACCACTCCTCGGCGTCCATGCGCGCGGCGAGTGGGTGCAGTTCCTTGCGGGCGTACTCGTCGGCGCTGTCCAGGGTCGCCTGCTGCTCGGCCGAGAGGTCGAAGGAGGGCGCGGCGCCGGCCGCGGGTGCCTTGGGATCGGGCATGGACGATTTTCCGGATATCGGGCGACTGACCGCGAGGTTAATGAGTAATGCTCACCGTGTCTATAAAAGGGCGGAAATAATTGACTTTTGTTAGTAAGTGAGTTGGACTCATTAAATGGCGGAAGTCCTTCGAATCGGGTGTGGCTGCGGATTCTGGGGCGACAGCGCCGCAGGCCCCGCGCAACTGGTCGCGCAGGGCGACATCGATGTCCTGGTGCTGGATTACCTCTCGGAGATCACGCTGTCGCTGCTCGCGCGGGCGCGGCGCAAGCGCCCCGAACTGGGCTACACACCGGACTTCATCAGCGATGTCATGCGGCCCCTGGCCGGACAGATCGCCGCACGCCGGATCAAGGTCATCGCCAACGCCGGCGGCGTGAACCCTGGCGGGTGCCGAGACGCGCTCCAGCAGGTGCTGGATGAGCTCGGCGTGCGCCTCTCGGTCGCGGTGGTGCTGGGCGATGACATCAGCGCGCGGCTGGATGAGCTGCGCGCCGCGGCTGTCGCCGACATGGAGACCGGCGGCCCGTTGCCCGCGCAGGTGGTGAGCGCGAACGCCTATCTCGGCGCCTTTCCCATCGCGCAGGCTCTCGGCCGCGGCGCTGACATCGTCATCACCGGTCGCTGCGCCGACAGCTCCATGGCGCTTGCGCCGATGATCCACGCCTTCGGGTGGGGGCCCGCGGATTCGCACAAGCTCGCGATGGGCAGTCTCGCCGGGCACATCATCGAGTGTGGTCCGCAGGCCACCGGCGGGATCATCACCGACTGGCGCGCGAGCGCCGATGACTGGGACGACATCGGCTACCCGATCGTGGAGTGCGCGGCCGATGGGGGTTTTGTCGTGACGAAGTGCGCCGGCACTGGCGGCCTCGTGACGCCTGCGACCGTGGCGGAGCAGATCACCTACGAAGTGCACGATCCGGCGCGGTACATCCTTCCGGATGTCGTGTGTGATTTCACGCAGGTGCGGCTCGAGGACCTGGGCGCCGACCGCGTGCGCGTCAGCGGCGCGCGCGGTCTGCCCGCGACCAGCACCTACAAGGCCAGCCTCACCTACGCGGACGGATTTCGTTGCACCGCGACGCTTATGATCGTTGGTGCGGAAGCGGCGAAGAAGGCCGCCGCGGTCGGCGCCGCCATCCTCAAGCGCACCCGTCGCATGTTCAGCGAGCGCGGCTGGGCGGATTACCGCGCGGTCAGCGTCGAGGTGCTGGGCGCGGAGTCCATGTACGGGCCGCACGCGCGCACGGCGGACACGCGCGAGGTGATCCTCAAGATCGCCGTCGCCCACGCCAGCGAGGCGCCGCTTGAGCTCTTCGCGCGCGAGATCTTCCCATCGGCGACCTCAATGGCACAGGGCATCACGGGGTTCGCCGGTGGCAGGCCCGCGGTCCAGCCGGTCGTGCGCCTGGCTTCCTGCCTGATCCCAAAGGCGGGCGTCGCCGTGACAGTCGAGATGTGCGGGCAGGTGATGCCAGCGCCCAGCGAGCCGCCTGGCGCCAGCGCCGCGGCGGAGTCCGTGGCGCCGCGGCTCGCGCCGGTCGCGACCCCGGGAGACGGGCCGGGTGTCGAGGTGCCGCTGGTGCGGCTCGCGCATGGCCGGAGTGGAGACAAGGGTGACAACGCCAACATCGGTGTGTTGGCGCGACGCCCCGAGTTCGTGCCGGTGCTGGCGGCGCAGCTGACGCCGCCGGCGGTCCGCGCTTACATGGCGCACCTGCTCGCGGGGGAGGTCGAGCGTTACGACTGGCCCGGGCTTTGCGGGTGGAATTTCGTGCTGCGCCGCGCCCTGGGTGGCGGCGGGATGGCGTCGCTGCGCCACGACCCACAGGGCAAGAGTTACGCGCAGATCCTCATGGACATGCCCGTGCGCGTGCCTGCCAGCTGGCTTGAGGCCGGCGGCCCGCTGGGAGCTGCCTCGTGAAGGCCGCGTCGCGGCCGCGACGCGAACGCCTGCCACGGGACGAACGCGTGGGGCAGATCATGACCGCGGCCCGGAAGATCTTCCGCGAGAAAGGCTACGAGGCCAGTTCCACCGCCGAGATCGCGGTCGCCGCGGGAGTGGTCGAGGGGACGCTTTATCGTTACTTCCCGACCAAGCGGGACCTGCTGATCAAGGTCGTCGAGGAGTTCTACGCGAACATCTTCTCGGACTACGAGGCGCAGCTGCGGGGTGTCCGCGGCACCTGGAACCGCCTGCGCTTCATGATCTGGAAGCACCTGAGCGTCATGCACGGCGACCCGGACATGTGTCGCCTGATCGTTCACGAGCTGCGGCCGTGGCCGCAGTACCGCCAGTCGAGCGTTTTCACCCTCAACCAGCGCTATACCCAGAGCACGCTCGCGGTGGTGCGCGAGGGCATCGCAAATGGTGAGTTTCGCGATGACATGCCGCTGCGGATCGTGCGCGACATGATCTTCGGTGGCGCCGAGCACCACACCTGGGCGCACCTGCGCGATGAGGGGCGATTCTCGCCCGACGAGGCCGCTGATGGGATTACCAATATGATCTACCAGGGACTGGCGCGTGGCGGCCAGGGGAACAGTGAGGCGGTGGGCGGTCCGGTGAAGCGGCTCGAGCGCGCCGTGCGGCGCCTCGAGGGGCTCACCGGGCCACGGCGCCGCAACCGGAAGCGCGCGTGATGTTCAAGCGTGTGCTCATCGCCAATCGCGGCGAGATCGCCTGCCGCATCATTCGCACGCTGAAGTCACTCGGCATCGCAAGCGTGGCCGTGTATCACCACGAGGACCGCTCCGCCCCGCACGTCGGGATGGCGGACCAGGCCGTACTGCTCGAGGCGGACGTGCCGACCGCGGCGTACCTGGACCAGGCGCAGCTCGTGGACGTGGCCAGGCGCACGGGGGCTGACGCGGTGCATCCTGGCTACGGGTTCCTCTCCGAGAACGCCGACTTCGCCGAGGGGGTGACAACGGCGGGCCTGACCTTCATTGGCCCCGAGGCGCACACGATCCGGCTGATGGGGGACAAGATCCGCTCGCGCGCCTTCGCCGCCGAGCACGGCCTGCCCGTGGCGCCGAGTGTCATCGAGGCCGACGCGGCCCGCTTCACCGCGCGCGCGCTTGAGATCGGCTTCCCGCTGCTCATCAAGGCCGCCGCCGGCGGCGGCGGCAAGGGCATACGCATAGTGCGCCGCGCCGCCGAGTTGACCGACAACCTGGCCACCGCCGCGGCGGAGGCGACGCGCTATTTCGGCGACGCGCGCGTCTACGCTGAGCGCTACATCGAGCAGCCACGCCACATCGAGGTGCAGATCGTGGGGGACAGCCACGGCGATGTCGTGCACCTGTTCGAGCGTGAATGCTCCCTGCAGCGTCGTTACCAGAAGATCGTCGAGGAATCCCCGGCCCCGAATCTCCCGGCGGGCGTGCGCGCGGCGCTGTGCGAGGCGGCCGTTAGCCTGGCGCGCGCGGCGCGCTACCTCAATGCCGGCACCGTCGAGTTCGTCCTCGCCCCCGGAGGGGAGTTTTATTTCCTCGAGATGAACACCCGTCTGCAGGTGGAGCATGCGGTCACGGAGTGTGTGCTGGGTCTCGACCTGGTGGCCGAGCAGCTGCGCATAGCTGCTGGCGCGCCGCTGTCGCTGAAGCAGGAGGCGCTCGCCCCGCGCGGACACGCCATCGAGTGCCGCATCTGCGCGGAGGAGCCCGAGCATGACTTTCGTCCCGCGACCGGCCGCGTCGCGGTGCTGGAGCCGCCACGGGGGCCGGGCGTGCGCTTCGATGGCGGGATCCGCGTGGGGCAGGCGATCACGCCCGCCTTCGATTCCATGCTCGCGAAGCTGGTCGTGCACGGCGCCACGCGCGCGGAAGCCGCGGGACGCATGGAGTCCGCGCTCGCGGGTCTCACGCTTTTGGGCGTGCCCACCAACATCGATTACCTCAGGCGAGTCGTCATGCACCCGGAATTCCTGGCCGGCAGGCTGCACACCGGTTTTCTCGGTGCGCACGCCGCGGGACTCACGCCCGTGGCGAAACCAGCGGAGGCCGCCGCCGCGGCGATCGCCGCGTTGCTGACGGAGCCGGAGTTCAGCCAGGTCGCCTTCGAGGTGCCTGAGCCGCATGCGACCATCGGTCACTGGCGCAATTGACCATGGCGCACCGCATGCAGACCGATGGCGTGGACACCGAGGCGGAAATCATCGCGCGCCGGCCGCGGCTGCGGGTACGGCTGGGAGGCTCCGAGCACGTCGTGGAAGCGTCGCCGTCCGCGGGCGAGCGCTTCAGCATCAGGGTCGACGGAGTGAGATACGAGGGCTGGCGCTGCGTCGCCGGCGACGACCTGCAGGTGCGGGTCAATGGCCACACTTACACGGTGCACTTCGTCAGGCGCCAGCATGCCGCGGGCGGCGCCGCGGGCCAGGAGGAGATCAGGGCGAGCATGCCCGGGGTCGTCGTGGCCGTGCACGCCGCCGCCGGGCAGGGGGTGAGGACCGGGGACAAGCTTTTGACGCTGGAGAGCATGAAGTTGCAGATGACAATCGTCGCCGCGCATGAGGCGGTCGTCGCGCAGGTCCACGTCACGCGTGAGCGCGTGTTTGAGCGCGGCGCGTTGCTCGTGTCGTTCGCGCGGCAGGAGCTCGCGGGCACATGAAGCGCATCGAATCGGCCGTGCGTGGCAACTCGGCGGAATTCCGCCGGCGCTACGCGCACAACAAGGCACTCGCGGCGCAGCTGCGCGCGCGCCAGGAGGCCGCACGCCACGACCGCCCGGCGCGCGATCTCGAGCGGCTGTCCAAGCAGGGGAAACTCCTGCCGCGGCAGCGCCTCGAGCGCCTGCTCGACCCCGGGACGCCGTTCCTCGAGCTCTCCAGCCTGGCGGCGAACCTGGCCTACGCGGGCGAGTCACCCGGGGCCAGTTGCCTTACCGGCATCGGCGTCGTCTCCGGCCGCGAAGTGATGATCCATGCCGATGACCCGACGGTGAAGGGCGGAGCGTGGTACCCGCTGACCATCAAGAAGATCGTGCGGGCACTTGATATCGCGGTGGAAAACCAGCTGCCCGTGGTGCACCTGTGCGATTCGGCGGGCGGCCAGCTGCAGCTGCAGTCGGCCCTGTTCCCGGATCGCTACATGGCCGGACGCATATTCCGCAATCAATGCATGCTCAGCAAGATGGGCGTCAAGCAGCTCGCCCTGGTGTTCGGGCATTGCACCGCGGGGGGCGCCTACGTGCCGGCGCTGAGCGACTACAACGTGATCGTGCGTGGCACCGGGGCGGTATTCCTCGGCGGCCCGCCGCTGGTGAAGGCGGCCACCGGCGAGCTGGTCTCCGCGGACGACCTGGGCGGCGCCGACCTGCACACGCGCGTCAGTGGCACCTGTGACTACCCGGCCGCGGATGAGGACCAGGCGATTTCCATCGGGCGCGAGATCGTCGCCCAGTGGGAACGGAAGCCCAAGTGGCGCGGGCCCGACCAGGCGATCGAGGCGCCGCTGCTGGACGCTGATGAGCTCTACGGAATCATCCCTGATGACATCAAGCAGACCTTCGAGATGCGCGAGGTGATCGGGCGCGTGGTTGATGGCAGTCGCTTCCACGAGTACAAGCCCGACTACGGCACGACACTCGTGTGTGGCTTCGCGCACCTGTGGGGCTATCGCCTCGGCATACTCGGCAACAATGGCATCCTCTTCAATGACAGCGCCATCAAGGGTGCCCACTTCATTGAGCTGTGCAACCAGAACAACACACCGATGCTCTTCCTGCAGAACATCACCGGCTACATGGTCGGACGCGAGTACGAGAAGGCTGGCATCACCAAGGACGGGGCCAAGATGATCATGGCGCAGAGCTGCAGCCACGTGCCCAAGCTCACGGTCATGTGTCACGGCTCCTTCGGGGCCGGCAACTACGGGATGTGCGGTCGCGCCTTCGACGGCCGCTTCCTGTTCGGATGGCCGAACCACCAGATCGCGGTCATGGGTGGGGAACAGGCGGCCGGCACGCTCGCGGAGGTGAAGCTGCGCCAGATGGAGCGTGCGGGCATGGCCGCCGATCCCCAGGTGATGCGGCAGCTGCGCGAGGAAACGCTTAAGGCCTACGAGGAACAGACCTCCGCCTATTACTCCACCTCGGAGCTGTGGGACGACGGGATCCTTGACCCGGTGGATACCCGCAACGCCCTGGGGGTCGCGCTGTCAGTGGCGATGAACGTACCCCAGGGTGTCCCGGGAAACGGCGTATTCCGGTTCTGAGGCACTCACTTGCCTGTCCAGACCGGCGGACGCTTCTCCGCGAAGGCGCGCGGTCCCTCCTGGGCGTCCTCACTTAGGTAGACCGATTCAAAGAGCCGGTCGCCGGCGCGCAGCGCCTCCGAGCGGCCGGTCTCGGTGGCCGCGTACACCAGCGCGCGACAGGCCTTCACGGTCAGCGGCGCGTTGGCGGCGATACGCAGGGCGAGCTCGAGACTGCGCCCGATCAACTGCTCGCGGGGCACCACATGGTTGACATAGCCCAGCTCCCGCATACGTGTGGCGCTCATCGGCTCGCCGGTCAGCAGCAGTTCCATGACGATGCGCTGCGGCAGCATGTGCACCAGCGGGGCGGCCCAGGGCGTGCCACGGCCAACCCGAGCCTCGGTGATCGCGAAGGTGGCGTGCTCGGCGGCCACGCACAGGTCGCACATCTGCGCGAACAGCCAGCCGCCGGCCATCGCCATGCCGTTGACGGCGGCGATCGTGGGCTTGGTCACGTGGACCGAGTCTCCGAGAATCGGAATGAAGCCGCGCGCGGGCACCTTGAGCCCGGTGGCGCTGGCCTCCTTGAGGTCCATGCCGGCGCAGAAGGCCCGGTCGCCCGTGCCGGTCAGGATCGCCACGAGCGCCGCGTCATCCTCCTCGAAGCGCTGCCAGGCGGCGTGCAGGCCCGCGCGCACCTCGGCGTTGACGGCGTTGCGGGCCTCGGGGCGGTTGATGGTGATGAGGGCCACCGGGCCGCGCATTTCGAACAGAATCGCCTCGCTCATCGAAGGACCCCCCAGGGTTGACAGAAGCGCTCGGGCACCGCTAGCGTACCAAAACGGTACCGGCGGTACCGCGAGCAGACCCACGACGATCCACCTGGGGAGCCTGCGGGGGGCGTACCGTGGCGGCGTCACCCTCGGGCGGCGAGAACGTCCTTCTGAACACCTCATCGAGGCTTGACGCGCGAGGCCTGCTCGAAATGGCCCGTTCCGGGGGGGCGCATGCCCCGGCTTCCCCGCTCAGTGGCACGACGCATGTCCTGGTAGACCTCGATCCGCATGCGCGGCCGTCCACGGTCGACAAGCCGCTGCTGGCGAACTGGCTGCGGCAACAGGCCTGCCCGGTGATAGGCATCGCGGCCTCAGGACATGATCACCCGCTCGCGCTGGTGTGCGACGCGGTGGCGACCAGCGTCGCGGACGCCGCCGAACTGATCGACAACATCGTGGCGGCGCCGTTGGCGGCCATGGTCCTGGTCCAGCTGCTGCGCGCGACCGATGGGCTCGAGGTATCGCGCGCGCTGATCTTCGAATCCCTCGCCTACGCGACGCTGCAGGCCGGAGGTGAGTTTCACCGCTGGCTCGCCAGCGCCGAGCGGCCGGTGCGGACGCAGGTCGCGGAGGCGGGCGCGCCCGTGCTGGTCGAGCGCGAGGGCGAACTGCTGCGCCTGCGGCTCAACCGGCCCGCGCGGCGCAATCCCCTGTCCGTCGAGATGCGCGACGCACTGGTGGAGGCGCTCGAGCTTGTCGAGGTCGACTCCTCGATCACCGCGGTCACCATCAGCGGGGAGGGCAAGTGCTTCAGCGCCGGCGGTGACCTCCGCGAGTTCGGCAGCGCCGAGGACCCGACGGTTGCGCATGCGGTGCGCTCCACGCGCTCAGTTCCACAGCTGCTGGCGCGCTGCGCTCAGCGCCTGAGGTTCCAGGTGCATGGGGCCGCGGTGGGCGCGGGCGTTGAGATGGCCGCGTTCGGCGGCCACGTGGAGGCGACCCCGGACACGTTCTTCCAGCTGCCAGAAATCCGCTTCGGACTGATCCCGGGCTCAGGAGGTTGCGTGAGCATTCCGCGCAGGATCGGGCGCCTGCGCACCGGCTACATGGCGCTGTCGGGGCGCCGTGTGGACGCCCATACGGCGTACGACTGGGGGCTGGTCGATCAGCTCGTCGAACCGGTCGCGCAGACTCGCGCCGCGCAGGGGCGCGCTGGGGAGGAGCCGCCGCATGCGTAGGCGGCGTTCGAACGATTGGTCGCGAAATAATTCATTATCTAGCCCGCACACAGTGGGCGAGGAGACGCTTCGGTGGAGGATGTAAAAGCACGGTTCGCGTCATTGCGAAAAGGTAGCCGCACGCTGGCGGCGACCACGGGCGCGCAGCGCGCGGACAGACTCAGGGACATGCTCGCCGCGGTGCTCGCCAACAAGCAGCGCTTCTACGACGCGGCGCATACGGAGATGAAGGCGTGCGATCTGGACGTCGCGGCCCAGCTGGTCATGGTCAAGAGCGAGGTCGACTTCGTGGCCAAGCGCGTCACGAAGTGGATGAAGCCACGCAGGGTGCGCAACTCTGCCGCGACCATGGGCAAGAAGTGCTACATCCTGCACGAACCCAAGGGCGTGGTCCTGAACCTGTCGACCTGGAACGCGCCGATCGCGATCGCGCTCGTGCCGGCGATCGCGGCGATCTCCGCCGGGAACGCCTTCGCCCTCAAGCCCTCGGAGCTGGCGCCGCACAGCGCGCGGGTCCTGAAGGAGGTCCTCGATGCCGCCATGCCCGCGGATGAGTTCGCCGTGTTCGAAGGCGGCCCCGAGGTCGCCCAGGAACTGCTCGCCCAGCCGTTCAACCACATCTACTACACCGGCGGACAGCGGGTGGGGCGGGTGGTCATGAAGGCGGCGGCCGAGAACTTCGCCGCGGTCACGCTTGAGATGGGCGGAAAGAACCCCGCGATTGTCGATGCTTCCGCGGCGATAGACAACGCCGCCAGGAAGATCGCCTGGGGCCGGGTGGCCAACGCCGGACAGGTCTGCGTCGCGCCCGACTACGTGCTCGCGCACGAGTCCGTGTACGAGAGGTTCGTGGTCTCGCTGGTGGCGGCGATGGCCGCGATGTACAACGCCGATGGCGCCGGCTTCGACAAGTCCCCTGAGCTGATGCGCATCATCAACGACCAGCACTTCCAGCGCGTCTCACGGCTGCTGCAGGACGCCCTCGCCAAGGGCGCGAAGTTCGCGACCGGCGGCCAGACCCGCGCGGCGGACCGCTTCGTGGCCCCGACCGTGATTACCGACGTGAGCGAGGACATGCTGGTGATGCAGGAGGAGATCTTCGCGCCGGTGCTGCCGGTCATCCCGTTCCGCGACAAGGCCGAGGCGATCGAGATGATCGAGCGGCGCACCAAGCCGCTCGCGCTGTACATCTACGCCAAGGACCGCGCGACGATCGACTACTTCCTCGCCCATACCAGCGCGGGCAGCACGGTGGTGAACCACAACCTGATCCAGTCGGGCACGAACCCGCGGCTGCCCTTCGGTGGGGTCAACCACTCGGGAATCGGCCGCGTCGGCGGGGAGACGGGGTTCATGGAGATGTCGAACCCGCGTTCGGTGGTCGAGCAGCCGCTGGGGCTGCTCGACCTGACGTTCAACCTGCCGCCGTACTCGAAGACCTACCGCAAGCTCATCGAGAAGGCGATCCAGGGATAGCGGCCTCGGGCACCGCCAGCGGCCGTCAGTGGCGGATGCCCTTGACCCGAACCTTGAACTTCATGCTCGGCCCCGGGGTCGGGAGCACCTTGGTCTCCAGCATGTAATCGGGTGATTCGAGCTCCAGGTCGAGCTTGTAGAACAGGCGCGCCATCGAAAGCGCCATCTGCACCTCGGCCAGCGTCTTGCCCAGGCAGGTGTGCGTGCCGCGGCCGTATGGGGAGTACGCGCCGGGCTTCAGGTGCTCGGCGCGCGGCTTGGCGTAACGGTCGATGTCGAACGTGTCGGGGTTGGGGTAGAACTCCTCCATGTAGTGCGGCACGGCCGTCGCCACGTAGAGAAGCTCGTTCTCGCGGACCTGATAACCAAGGAAGCCGAAGTCCCGGGTCGCGGTGCGCATCTGGGCGACCGCGATCGTGTAGACGCGCATCGCCTCCATGATGGCGCCGTCGATATTGGGCAGCTCGTTGCGAACGTTCGCCTCGTCGATGCTGCCCTTGGCGAACAGCGCATCCGCGTCGGCCTGCACGCGCCTGAGCACGTCGGGATTCTTCAGCACCGCGTAGATGAAGCCGGACACGGTGTTGGCCACGGTGTCGAGCCCTGCCACGAACGGCCCGGTCAGGCTCAGGATCAGGTCGCTGCGCGGGATGAGGTCCGGATCGCGCGCGTGCGCCTCCATGACATCGTCCACCAGGTTGCGGCGCGCCGGATCCCGGTCGGCCTTGCCGGCCTCGTACTGGGCGATCATGCGCTGGCCAAGTTCCGAGACGCGGCTCTTGGCGTACTTGTAGCGCGGGTCCTTAAGCATGAACTTCGGGCGCTGGCGCGTGACCAGGATGTTCAGGATGTAGAGGATGGTGGTGCGGATATCCGCCACGTACTCGCGCGGGGAGGTTCCCGTGAGCATCGCGCCGAGCTGCTCGGTGACAATGTACTGCATGTTCTGCACGACCGGGACCATCTGTCCAACCGGCCAGTCGCGCGCGATCACCTTGTCCGTGATCTCGACGAGCTCGTCGTAGCGACCCTTGAGCGACTCCTTGGAGTAGCCGTGCTTCATGACGGCGCGCAGCTTCTGGTGCGTCTCGCCGTCCTCGCCGGTCAGGGTGCGCGAGGCGCCCCACTCATCGACCAGCCCCTGCCAGAATTCCTTCGAGCGCAGCGAGTCGCGGCCCTCGCGGGTGCCCATGAAGTTGGCGGCTTCGGCGCCAGCGAGCACGGTGTAGGTGTTGCTCATCACCTTGAGCTTGAAGACCGGCCCGTGCTTGCGGTAACACTCGTAGAAGAACCGGCCCGGGTCCTTCGCCATGTCCAGGGCATTGCCGAGGAAGGGCAGGCCCTTGACCAGGGGTGGCTCCTTCAGAGGCGCCTTGCACGGTTCTTTGATTGCTTCGGATGCGGCCGTGGCCATGGAAGAGCCTCACACACGCGATGGATGAGCGGTTTTGACGGATGGTATACGCATTGCCATGAATACGGAACCACCGGTACCTATTGGACCCCGCCGCAGGCGGTGTGCGATAGTTTCCGCAGCCGAACGCACGTCTTCTGTGGGGATGAAATGACCAGCCAGCTTCCCGTCACCGCATCCCAGGCGAAGCGCAAACCGGGCCGACCCCGCAGCAAGCGTTCGGAAGAGGCCATTATCAGGGCGACCACGTTCCTGCTGGGCGACGAGCGCTACGCGGACATCACCGTCAGCAAGGTCGCGGCGCGCGCCCGGGCGAGCAAGTCGACGATATATCGGCGCTGGCCCACCAAAGAGCACCTCGTCATCGAGGCCTTTAACC
Source organism: Pseudomonadota bacterium (assembly GCA_025360865.1). Taxonomy (GTDB): domain Bacteria; phylum Pseudomonadota; class Gammaproteobacteria; order Steroidobacterales; family Steroidobacteraceae; genus 13-2-20CM-66-19. Next base: position 15,777 of record JANYBG010000127.1, read on the forward strand.
GCTGGCCTGCCCTTACCGCGCACGACCGCGGCGACGTCATGTCGGACCTGCTCGGTCTCTACCGTCAGTTCCTGCGCATCCTGCACAAGCCGCCGTCCAACGCCATCATGCCGACCCTGGTCGCGGAACGGGCGCACAACCCGGCGCTCGCCGCGGTGTTCGACCCCCTCATGAGGCGCCGCGGCGATCCCATCCGCGTGGTGCTCCAGCGCGCGATGGCCCGGGGCGAGCTGCCGCTCGCCACCAATGTGGAGATGGTCGTCGACGCCATCATGGGAATCACGGTGCTGCGGATGTACTTCATCCCTGGTGACCTTGGCATCCCGGCGATCCGTGAATACCTGACCGTGCTCCTGCGCGGCCTTGGCGCCCGCGGCTACTGATCCGCGCTGTCGACGCCTTGAGCCGGAGAATGGGGTGAGCGCGCGGGCCGCGGCGGAGCGCCGCATCGAAGTCGGCGAGCTGATCCCCGGTGAGGGGCCCCTTGGGATCGCCGCGAGCGTTTACCTTCCGCCTCAGCCCCCGCCCGCCCCGACGGCGCTGTATTGCCTGCCTGGCGGGGCGATGTCCCGCGGTTACTTTGATCTCCAGGCGGAAGGGGACTTCAGTTTCGCCGCGGCGCTCGCCGCGCGCGGCTACATCGTCGTCACGCTCGATCCGCTGGGGGTCGGGGGCAGTTCCCGGCCCCGGGACGGCCACGAACTCACGCCACAGATCCTGGCGCGCGCCAACGCGATCGCGGTGGCCGCCATACAAGACCAGCTGGCCTCGGGGGAACTTGCGGGCCAGCCACTCGGGCCAGTGCGCGCGATTGGCGTCGGACACTCGATGGGCGCCATGCTCACCGGTGTCCAGCAGGCGCACCATGCCAGCTACCAAGCCCTCATGCTCTTCGGGTTCGGCACCAAGGGTCTCGTGGCCGCCTTGTCCGATGAGGAAAAGCGCCACGCCGGGGATCCCGCGGGCACACTCGAGAACCTGGTGCGCCTGGCGCGCCTGCGCAGCGTGGATCCCTATCCTGAGGTTCCCCGCACGCAGCAGGGCCGGGAATTGTTCGCCGGGGCGACCGCCGACCGGCGCGGCGTCGAGGCGCTGAACCGCGTGCGCGCGGGACTGCTGCTGACAGCGGGCCTGTATTCCATGATCCCCGGCAGCGTCGTGCCTGACTGCGCGCGGATCAAGGTGCCGTTGCTTCTGGCGCTGGGCGACCGCGATATGGCAGGTCCCCCGCACGAGGTGCCGGCAAGCTACCCGGGCAGCGGCGACATCACATTGCTGGTGCTTCCCTCCACCGGCCATGCGCATTTCCTGTTCGATTCGCGTCATCAGCTCTTTGAGCGCGCAGCCAGCTGGTGCGAGGCGACGCGGTCGGGGTAGGGCAATGGCGCGTCACGAGTTGCCCTATGCGACCGACTACGCCAACCGGCTGCTCGCGGATCTCGGCTCGTCGCTATCCCTCGCGGAGGAACCACAACTCCATCCGGCTTTGCGTTGGGCGCGCGGCGGCGCCATGGCCCTCACCGGATACCCCGGGGAGCCTGGCCGGATGTGTCCGGTCCCACTGGCTTCGTACGCCGACGGCATCATCGCCGCGCTGCGGGCCTTGAGACCGGGGACCGCTCTTGAGGGGGTCGAGGGGGCGTGCCTTCTCGGGGAGCGCGCGGCACTGGCCGGTTTTCGGCGCGCGGGGGCCGTGTCCCCTGGTGGTGGTTGCCGCCTGCTCAAGGCCCGCGATGGCTGGCTTGCGCTGAACCTCCCGCGCGCGAGCGACTGGGAGTTGCTGCCGGCGTGGCTGGAGGAAGGGGAGCTTGTCGGGTGGGAAGCCATTGCCAGGGCGCTCACGGCGCACGGCGTAGGGGAGAGCGTCGAGCGCGGCAGGCTTCTTGGCCTTGCGATCGCCGCGATGCGACCGGCGCGATCGAAAACGCCTGCGAAGTGGTGTGATGAAGTTCACCGGGTCGCCGCCGCGGGATGCGCGGATCCGGGAGTGGCGCCCCTGGTGGTCGACCTATCCTCACTGTGGGCCGGCCCCCTGTGTACCCAGCTGCTGCGAACGATGGGCGCCCGCGTCATCAAAGTCGAAAGCGCCACGCGGCCGGATGGCATGCGCCGGGCCGGCGATGGGTTCCACGACCTGCTCAACGCGGGCAAGGCGAGCGTCGCGCTGGATCTGGCGCGGCCGGAAGGTCGGGCGCGGCTGCGCGCGCTCCTCCTGCGCGCTGACATCGTGGTGGAGGCGTCGCGGCCACGGGCGCTGCGCCAGCTGGGCATCGACGCACAGCAGATCCTCGAGGAAAACCCGGCCATGACCTGGATCAGCATCACCGGGCACGGGCGTGAGGCTCCGCGCGGCGACTGGGTCGCCTTCGGGGACGATGGCGCGGTCGCCGGGGGCCTATCGCAAGTGCTGTGGGATTCACACGGACGCGCCATGTTCTGCGCCGACGCGGTCGCTGATCCACTCGCGGGACTGCACGCGGCCCTGGCCGCGTGGACCAGTCACGCGCAGGGCGGTGGCCGGCTGCTGTCACTCGCCCTGGCGGAGGTCGTCGCCCACGCGATTGAGTTCGCGGATCTGCGTGACGCGCCGGCGGCGCGGGCGCGCGCTGAGGACTGGGCGGCGCACATCTCGGATGCCGATGTCGGACCACCCCGGGCGCGCGCGCCCGCGGGGACCGCGCGTAACCTTGGCGCCGACACCGCCGAAGTGCTCACCGAGACGGCGCGGTGGACGCGACCACGCGCGACCTCGCGCTAGGGTTGCGCACATACTGCCGCCGCCCGCCACGCCGCGCGGCTTAGCTGGCCGCGGTGCCAGGACGGGGAGTCAGCGTGCCGTGGCCGCCGCGCGCATGCCGGCCTGACGCCCGAAAAAAGAGGCATCCGCCAGCGACAATCCCGAGCTATACCCCTCGCCCCAGCGCGGCAGGCCGCAGGTGGTCCGCCCGGCGGCGAAGAGGCCACCGATGACCTTGCGATCGGAGTCGACGACTTCCCCGGTTGGCAGGCTGTCCAGGCCGCCGAGCGTGAAGGAGGCGTAGAAGCAGTGGTCGATGCGGCAATCGATGGCGATGAAAGGCGGCTCGTTCAGCGGCTTGAGCCACTTGCGGGACTTATGGAACAGCGGATCGGTGCCCTCGGCGGCGTAGTGGTTGTACAGGCGCACGGTGGCGGCCAGCGAGTCGGTTGGCAGCTGTAGCTCGCGCTCGACCTCCTCCCAGGTTTCCCCGGCGGCGCCGATCTCCATCTTGGCGAGCGTCTGCATCTCGCCCACGGCGTAGGTGGCATGGTCCTGCAGCAGCCAGATGCGGTCGCCGCCCTGGCGCATGATGTAGTGGGAAACCCGTCCGTGGTAGCAGTCCTCATTGATGAAGCGCTGCCCGCGGCCGTTGACGAATATCCCCTTCACCATCGATCCGGGCGGGTACCAGGGAATGGTCGCGAATCCCTCGCCCATGTTGATCATCGCCCCGCCGACACTCGCGCCGAGCAGCATTCCCGATCCATCATCGACCGTTCCCAGCGGGAACCGCGAGCGCAACAGGAACGGGGCGTGCTGCTTGACCATCTCACGATTCATCACGAAACCGCCGGCGCACAGGACCACCGCGCGACGCGCGCGGGCGAAACGCTCCTGGCCGTCGATGCGCAGCACGAGGCCATGCGCCTCGCGGGCGCCGTCGGCGATGAGGGCCTGAGCGCGCGCGTTGTAGAGCACCTGTACGCCGGCCTCCGAGACGCGCCGCGTGAGGACGTCCATGACGTAGCGGCCGCCGCCCATGCCGAGAAACTTCGGGCAGTGGCCGCGCGGGGCCGGTTTAGCCTGTGCGGAAAACGGCCACGCTTCCTCGCTGCCCGACCAGATCAGGCAATCGTCGGTCGACGGCTCGATGCAGCGCTCGGCGATGAAGGAATTCTTGTACTCGACGCCCTGCGCCCGGAGCCATTCGAAGTGGCCGAGGGAGCCATCCGCGTACAGGCGCGCCTTGGCCTCGTCCGCGTTCGGGCCACCGACCATGAGCAGGTAGCGGTACAGGTCCTCGGTGGCGTCCTCGAACCCGGCCGATCGCTGGATCGGTGTCCCGCCGCCGCCGCCCATGTAGATCTCGCCCCCGGAGAGGGCCGAGGTGCCACCGCTACCCGCGGCGCTTTCAACCAGCAGTACCCGGGCGCCGGCGCGCGCGGCCTCGATCGCGGTCGATGCCCCCGCGGCGCCGAAGCCCACGACGATGACGTCGGCCTCGTGGTCCCAGCGGGGAACCTGGGAAAGGACTGCCGGGCGGCTTTGCGAATAGCGGAGCGGTTCGGTCACGGCGGGTACTCTGTTTCGGCGATGTATCCACACAAGGATAAGGTAGATTCGGCGGCGGATGCAGCCTGTAGCATGGGCGCAGTTCGCGCCCGGCCGGTCAGCAGAGGGGGTTTGCCATGTCTCTACGCCTGGAAGATATCGAGCTCATCAAGCGCCTGAAGTACAAGTACTGGCGCTGCATCGACATGGGTGACGTCGCGAGCCTGCGAGACTCGCTCACCGAGGACATGCGGGTCGACTACAAGGGCGGCACCTACCGCTGGCAGATGACCGGTCGTGACCAGATCCTCGCGGCGATCGCCGCATCCTTCAACTCGAACGGCGTGGGTTGCCACACCGGGCACCACCCCGAGATAGACGTGCTCACGGACACCACGGCCACCGGCCTGTGGTATCTGACGGACATCTTCATCAACCTCAAGGAGAAGGTGAGGACCACTGGCAGCGCGCTCTACAAGGACAAGTACGTGAAGATCGCAGGCCTCTGGCGCATCGCCGAGTCGACCTATGAACGCGTGTACGAGCAGGTGGAGAGCTTCACCGAGGCTCCGAACCTCACCGCGCACTGGCTGGCGCGCGTGCCGCCCCCCGCCGCCGCGGGAGCCAAGTAATGGCCAACCTCTCCGGCAAGATAGCGCTCGTGACGGGCGCGGGTCAGGGCGTCGGGCAGGGCATCGCGCTCGCGCTCGCCGGCGCCGGCGCCACGGTCGCGGTCACCGGTCGCACCGAGTCCAAGCTCGCCGATACGCTCAAGATCCTGAAGGATCGCGGTGGCAAGGGCCTGGCGATCACTTGCGACGTGTTCAAGGCCGAGGACATCACCCGCACGGTGGCGCGTACCGTCGAGGCGCTGGGTGGAATCGACATACTCGTCAACAATGCCTACGACGGCGCGTTCGGGCCGCTGCTATCACTGGACGACGACGCCTTCATGCGCGGCATCAACGCAGGACCCTTGGCCTCGTTCCGCTTCATGCGCGCCTGCCACCCGCACCTGAAGGCGCGTGGCGGCGGCAACATCGTCAACCTCATCACCTCCGCGGCCGTGCGCTGGGATTCGTCCAACTACGGCGCCTACGCCGTCGCCAAGCAGGGGGTACGCGCGCTGACGCGCGCCGCGGCCAGCGAGTGGGGGCCGGATAACATCCGCGTCAACAACCTCGCCCCGCTCGCCGCATCACCGGCGCTCGCCAACTGGATCAAGCATGACCCTGAGTCGAAGACCTTCTTCCAGACCGTGGCCCTGAAGCGGGTGGGGGACTGCGAGGTCGACATCGGCCGCGCCGTGGTCGCCCTGGTGGGCCCGGAGATGGGCTACCTGACGGGGGCGACGCTGCCTCTGGACGGCGGCCAGGCGTACTTCGGCTGAAGGCGCGTCCCGCGCTGTGCTACAGCGCGGGGTCCTGCGCGCGATACAGCCGGTACTCGCTCGTGGCGATGACGTCGATGCGGTCGAAATCGATGAACTTGGCGCAGCTGTCCATCATCAGCCGCTGGTGCCGCTGGTGACGCGGCTCATCGCCGACCGCGTCGTAGAACGACGCCGAGTCACGCATCGCCTCGGGCGGGAAGCATTCCTCGACGATGCCCCTGAAGGGCGGCGCCCCTTCCGTGAGCGGCATGACCACGACGTTGTGCGCGTAGAGGAAGTTGGCCTGCGTGGCGACACCGACGGGGGTGTGTTCCTCGAACCAGACCTTGCGCCAGGCCTCATACGTCAGGCGCGGCGGTATCTGCAGGAAGGTCACCTGGCTGAATCCATAGGTACGCTCCCCGGGGCTCCCCTGATGGCGCACGTTGGGCAGGATCGTGGACTCGGCGACCTCGTAACCGGCGATGCGCGCGAAGCTCTTCGCCAGCAGCAGTTCGACCGGTTGCCGGCGGTACGCGCTCGTCAGCCAGAACGACACCAGCCCATCGGGCACAGGCTTGGTGTTATGCAGGCTGAAGTTGACGAGCGTCCCACTCAGGTCGGCGAAGTCGGCGACGTTGAGCTGCACGCGCGCGGCGCCCAGTTCGCTGAGTCGGGGACCGATCTCGCTCAGGAAGCGCTGGCGCAGGGCGACCGCGTCCTGCGTGCCGCGCCAGAATACATACACCAGTTTTTCCATTGTCGCGTCCGTGGTTCCGCTGGTTCGCCGCTGGCGGAGTCTAGCCGCAAATCAGTACGCGCGGCTGCGGCACCTGAACCACACGCCGCCGCGGCTCGGGAGATCCCATGACGTCACAGTCCTTCGGTCCGATCCGGCAGGTCGCATGGGTGGTGCGCGATCTCGAGGAGAGCGTGCGCAACTGGATGCGGGTGAGTGGCGTGGGGCCCTGGACCTGCTTTCGCAACGTCGCCATGGCCGGCAAGCTGGCCGGTAAGGGCGCGAAAGTGCGCATGCACGTGGCGCTGGGGTACCAGGGCGACATGGAGATCGAGCTCATCGAGGACCTGAACGCCGGGCCCTCGCCCTACCGCGATCCATCCGGTGCGCCGCTGGTTGGCATGCACCATGTCGGCTGGTTCAGCGATGATGTCGGGGCGGACATCGAGCGCGGTGTCGAGCGCGGCATGAAGGTCAGGTTCGAGGCCGCCAACGAGGTGACGCGGGTCGCATACCTTGAGGATCCGCGCGAGTCAAAGCTGCTGTTCGAGTTCATTGAGATGAACGCGGCGATGCGGGCGGGATTCGCGGCGCGGCTGGAAGCGGCGCGCTCGTGGCAGGGGGAGAATCCCCTGCGGATCATCGATCTTGGCGGTTAAGCGGCGAGGAACATCCATGGGCAGCTGGCAGAACATCACGTACAACTATCGTGGGGCGCAGGTCCTGGTGACCGGCGGTACCTCCGGAATCGGCGCGGGGATCGCCGCGGCCTACCGCGAGGCGGGCGCGGAGGTGGTCATCACCGGCACGCGCTCCTCGGCCAAGGACTACGCGGAGGACCTCGGCGGCTTCCGCTACCTGCAGCTGAGCCTCACCGACAAGGCGCGCATCGCCGCGGTCGCGGCCGCGTTGCCCAGCCTCGACATCCTGGTCAACAACGCCGGCGCGAACTTCATGACGCAGAACGAGTACGACCCGGAGATCTTCGAGAAGGGAGTGCAGGTGAACCTCACCAGCGCCTACCGCATGTCGCACGCCCTGAAACCGAAGCTCGCGCTGAGCAAGCTTCCAGGTGGCGCCAGTGTCATCGGCATCGCCTCGCTCACCTCGTACTTCGGCGTCGAGGTCGTGCCGGCCTATGGCGCGGCCAAGGCCGGGCTCGTGCAGCTGATGAAGACCCTGAGCATCGCCTGGGCGAAGGACAATATCCGTGTGAACGCGGTCGCCGCGGGGATCACGGAAAGCCGCATGACCGCGCAGATGCTCAGCATGCCGGAAATGATGGCGCCGGTGCTGGCGCGCACGCCGCTGGGCCGTCCCGGCAAGCCCGCCGACATCGCCGCCGCGGTCCTCTTCCTGACGAGCGCCGGCGCGAGCTATATCACCGGACAGACGCTGATGGTGGACGGCGGCTACTCGATCGTGGGCTGACGACATGGCAGATGACATCCGCATCGATGATCTCGCGCAGCCGCGCCTAGACGCGGCGCAGCGCGCCGCCCTGGCCTGGGGCGAATCGCAGCCCGTCGAACTCACCGTGGCGGCGGTGCTCGCGGCGGCGCGGGCGCGCACCGGGCTGACCGACTTTGGCGCGGACGACTTCCGCGCGCGCCTCGCGCTGTTGTGCGAGGAATGGGACGCGGACAAGCCGCTCACCGCGCTGCATCGCGGCGTGCTCTTCGGTTACCTGTCGCGCTACGCGTGTAACCGCTTGCTGATCCACGACACGCTCAAGCGCCACCCGCGGATCCTCGCCGAGCGCATCGACCGGCCGGTGATCGTCACCGGCTTGCCACGTTCCGGCACCACGCACCTGGTGAACCTGCTGGCCGCGGACTCGCGCTTTCATTCGCTGCCGCTGTGGCAGTCCTACGAGCCGGTGCCGCTGCCGGGCGAGGCGTTGACGGCCGACGGCGCGGATCCGCGCTACGCGCGTTGCGCGGCGGCATGGGAGGGCATGAAACAGGTAACCCCGCTGCTGGCTTCCATGCACCCGATGGAGCCGGACCACATCCACGAGGAACTCGAGCTCATGGGGCCGGACTTCGCCTCATACAACTTCGAGTGGCTGAGCAAGTCCCCGCGCTGGGGCGCGCACTACGCGGCGACCGACCAGACCCCGCACTACGAGTACCTGAAGCGCGCGCTGCAGCTGCTGCAGTGGCAGCGCCGCGAGAGTGGCAAGCGCTGGGTGCTCAAGTGTCCGCAGCATCTTGAGCAGCTGCCGGCGCTCATGAAGGTCTTCCCGGATGCGATCGTCGTGTTCACGCACCGGGACCCGGTGGCGGTGATCCAGTCGACCGTGACCATGCAGGCCTACACGCAACGCATCCAGCGGCCAAGGATCGAGATCGACTGGCTGCGCGAGTACTGGGTGGCGCGCATCGAGCGACTGCTGCGCGCCTGCGTGCGCGATCGCGCGCTCGCGGATCCCGCGCACAGCGTGGACTGCCCGTTTCACCTGCTCATGCGCGACCCGTGGAGCCTACTCGAGCAGGTTTACGCCAAGGCGCAGCTGCCCGTGTCGGCGCAGGCGCGGGCGGAGCTGAACCATTACCTGGCGACGCATCCGCGCGGCAAGGCGGGGCAGGTGATCTACGACCTGCGGCGTGATTTCGCCATCGACCCGGCGCTGCTGCGCGAGCGGTTCGGCTTCTACTTCGAGCGCTTCGAGGTGCGCGCGGAAAAAGCCGGCTGACGGCGGCTCAGCCGCCCAGCTGGGCGACGCTCCGCAGGATGGCGCGCACCAGGCGCGCCTGCCGATCGATCCCCGTCTTGGAAAACGTCGAGCGTAGGTGCGCCCGCGCGGTATTGAGCGTGATACCAAGATCACTCGCGGCCTCCTGCAGGCTGCGGCCGTTGGCCAGGCACAGCGCGAGCTGCGCCTCCTTGTGCGTGAGCTCGAAGAGCTTGCGGATGGTCTCCACCGGCGGCGGGGTCTGCGAGTTCTCCTCCACGCTGATGAACACCGCGACCGCGGGCGAGACGTTGAACTCGTCAGCCTCGACGGAACCGGCGGCCGGCCGGATCATCATGCCGTAGTGACCGGCACCTGAGGGGCGGCGGGCGCGCAGCACCTCGACGATGCCGGGCTTGGCGGCGCGCCCGACGGCGATGGCGCGGGCGATCGAGTCGCGCAGGCGCTGGGCATCGGCCGGGTGCGTGAGCACGAGCGTGTCGTTGGCGAGGCTGATGCCGTCCTGGCGCTGGAGGATGTCACGCGCGAGCGCGTTGGTATGGATCACGTGCCCCGAGGCATCCAGGATCACGGTCGCAAGCGTGAGGTGATCCATCGCATCCGCGTAGATGGCGCGCTCCATCTTGGTGGCGTCCAAGGCGGCGTGCGTGCGCATCGCGATGTCGACATGGGGGACGAGGGATTCGACGAAGCGCTTCTCGGCCGTGGTGAAGTTGCCGGCGTTACGCCCCCGGGTGACGCGCAGGCGCGCGTACAGGCGATCGCCGTCGCGCAGGTCGACGCCGAGGTTGTAGATCGCGTCCCAGGGGATCAGGTACTCGGTGAAGAAGCGGCTGCGCTCCAGCTGTTCCACCGGCACGAACTCGTGCATCGTGATGACCTGCTTCTCGGGCAGGTTCACGAACGGGTCCAGCGGGAAATAGCGGTTGTATTGGCCCAGCACCTCATCGCTGCCGCCCCATGAGTACAGGAGACCGGCCTCCGCCACATGCGGCGAGCGCAGGATGAGCGTCGCGGCTCCATTGAGGCGCTGTCCCAGGCCCTCGAGGAACTCGCGCCAGCGCCTCGGGTTGATGGCCCCTTCATGCACCAGCAGCGTCAGCCGCTCGCGCAAATCCGCCGATGCGGGTGACCGCGCGGCTCCGTGGCTGGCGGAAGCCGCGGCACGAGCGGGGGCGCGGGTGGCGGCGGGAGGACTCATGTGCGGGTGTTGGGGGCGCGGGGGTGCGGCTGTGACCTGTTAATAAAGAGTACTCTATATGTGTGATGCCGACCACGGTGGGTCCGCAGTTACGCTTAACAGTTCAATGACCTAGACACAGCCTGAGGAGTTCCATGACAGGTCTGGCCGGCAAGGTTGCCCTCGTTACGGGCGCGGCGCGCGGACTGGGCGCCAGCATCAGCCGCCAGCTGCACTCCGAGGGTGCGCAGGTGGTGCTCGCGGACATGCGCGACGATGAGGGGAACGCGCTGGCGAAAGCCCTCGGTGAGCGCGCCCATTATGTTCACCTGGACGTATCCAGCGAGTCGGAGTGGAACGCGGCGCTGGGCGCGGCGCGCAAGCGTGTCGGTCCGGTCACGATCCTGGTCAACAACGCGGGCATCTATCGAACGCGCGCGACCATCGAGCAGAGCGTGGACGAGTACCTGCAGATCATCCGCACCAACCAGCTCGGCACCTTCCTGGGCATGCGCACCTGCTTCGCGCAGATGCGCGACGCCGGCGGCGGGTCCATCGTGAACATCGCCTCCACGGCCGGCATCGAAGGGGTGCCCCTGGCACTGGCCTATACCGCGAGCAAGCACGCCGTGGTCGGTATGACCAAGGCGGCGGCGCTCGAGTTCGGGCCGTCCAAGGTGCGCGTCAATGTCGTGTGTCCGGGGGCGATGCTGACCCCGCTGCTGGTCGAGTCGCTGAACGTGCCGCTAAGCGCGCTCAGCGCGGCCCCGTTCGCCAATTCCCCGATGGGCCGCATGGGCGACCCGTCCGAGATCGCCCCGACCGTTGTGTTCCTGGCCAGCGACGCTTCCTCCTACACGACTGGCAGCGAGTTCGTGGTCGACGGCGGCCTCACCGCCGGCGTCAAGATGCCGCCGCCGTAGCCGCCGCTTTTTCGGGGGACGCATGACCGCCAAATCACCCGTGGCCGCCATCGATGGCTGGTACACCCTGGATGACCCGCCGCACCTGATCGGCTCGCGCTGCCTGACGTGCGGGACGTACTTCTTCCCGCGACAGGCGTCGTTCTGCCGCAATCCGGACTGCGAGGGCGAGACGTTCGAGGACGTGAAGTTGAGCCGCACCGGCAAGATCTGGTCGTACACGAACGCCTGCTACCAGCCGCCACCGCCCTTTGTCGCCCCCGTCCCATACCTGCCATTCGCCATCGCCGCCGTGGAACTCGCCGCCGAGCGCATGATCGTGCTGGGTCAGATGAGTGCCGGCATCGAGGTTGGTGACCTGCGGGTCGGCATGGAGGTGGAGCTGGTTCTGGAGCGGCTGTACGCGGCGGATGGGCAGGAGAAGCTCATCTGGAAGTGGCAGCCGATGGGGCGCGCCCCGTGAGTCGCGAGGTCGCGGTGCTGGGCGTTGGCATGCACCCCTGGGGCAAGTGGGGCCGCAATTTCGTCGAGTACGGTGTGCACGCGGCGCGCGCGGCGCTGAAAGACGCGGGCGTCCCCTGGCGGGACGTGCAGTTCATCTCGGGAGCCGCGACCATGCGCTGCGGCTATCCGGGCTACGTGGCGGGAGCCACCTTCGCCCAGGCCCTGGGCTGGCAGGGCGCGCAGGTGAACACATCGTACGCGGCGTGCGCCTCCGGCTCCCAGGCTCTCGCCGCGGCGCGCGCCCAGATCCTCTCCGGGGGCTGCGACGTCGCTTTGGTGGTGGGCGCCGACACGACACCGAAGGGATTCCTCGCCCCCGCGGCCGGTTATCGCCCGGATGACCCGGACTGGGTGCGCTTCCACATAGGCATCACGAATCCCACGTACTTCGCCCTGTACGCGCGGCGCCGCATGGACCTGTACGGCGCCACGGTCGCTGATTTCACCGCCGTGAAGCTCAAGAACGCGGCGCACGGGGCGGAGAACCCGAACGCGCGCTATCGCAAGCGCTTCACGCGTGAGGAGGTGGACGCCTCGGCGATGGTGGCCGATCCGCTGCGCCTGCTGCACGTGTGCGCGACCTCCGACGGTGGGGCCGCGATCGTGCTGTCGAGCCTTGAGTACGCCCGTCGTCGCGGTGGCAAGTCAGCGCCGCGCATCGCGGCGATCTCGACGGTGACGCCGCGCTTCGCCAGCACCGAGGTCGAGATGCCGGACATCGCCACCGACTCGGCGGCCGCGGTCGGCGGCCATTCGTTCCGCGGCTCGCTCGCGGCCAGGGCCTACGAGGAAGCCGGCGTCGGTCCGCAGGACCTGTCGCTGGCGGAAGTCTATGATCTGGCCGCCTCCATGGAACTGGACTGGTACGAGTACCTCGGCCTGTGCAAGACCGGCGAGGCCGAGGGACTGTTGCGCAGCGGCGCGACCAGCCTGGGCGGCCGCATCCCGGTGAATGCCAGCGGCGGGCTCGCCTGCTTCGGCGAGGCGGTGCCGGCGCAGGCGCTGGCGCAGGTGTGCGAGCTGGTCTGGCAGCTGCGCGGGGAGGCCGGTGCGCGCCAGGTGAAGGACGCCCGGGTGGGCATCACGGCCAACAGGGCCTGTTCGGGCACGGCTCGTCCGTGCTTGTGAAGCGTTAGCCGGTCAGCGCGGTGCGCAGGTCCGCGCCGAAGTCTGCGACCGCGTGGTTCGCCATCGGCGTCAGGTACGGCATGCTCGCGAAGCCGTGGATCATGCCCAGATACCGACGGCCGATCACCTCCACGCCCGCGGCGCGCAGGCGATCCGCGTAGTCCTCGCCCTCATCGCGCAGCGGATCGAACTCCGCGGTGATCAGGCTCGCCGGAGGCAGTCCCCGCAGATCAGCCAGCGGCGGGGCCGCGAGCGGGTTGTTCGCATCCCCAGGGGACCGCAGATATTGCTTCCAGTACCAGAGCATCCCGCTGCGCGTCAGCATGTGGTTCTCCGCGAAGGCCCGCTGCGAGGGGCTGTCGCAGGCGGGGTCCACGCAGGGATAGATCAGTCCCTGGTAGCGCAGCGCCGGTCCCCCGCGCTCGCGGGCCAGGAGCGCGGTCGCCGCGGCGAGATTGCCCCCCGCGCTGTCACCGGCCACCGCGAGCCGCGACGGGTCGATTCCCAGTTCCGCGCCCCGGCCCGCCAGGTTTTTCAGCGCGAGATAACAGTCCTCAAGCGGCCCGGGGAAGGGGGCCTCGGGCGCCAGGCGGTAATCCACCGAGGCGACCGCGCAGCCTGAGTGGTTGGCGAGCATCCGGCACATGTCGTCGTACATCTCGATGGTGCAGATGACGAAGCCGCCGCCATGGAAGTAGACGATCAGCGGCAGCTCGCGCGCGCCCGAGGGCCTGTAGAGCCTTACGCGCACCGGCCCCGCGGCTCCGGGCACGGTGAGGTCCGTCACCGAGTGCACCGGCGGGGCGAGCACCGGGGCGGGGTACTGCGCGAGCATGGCGCGCAGGCCGTTCGCGCCCAGCTGCTCGTGGGGCGGATGCGATGCCAGGGGTGAATCGAGGAACGCCTGGACTTTGGGGTCGACCGCCATGAGGCACTTCCCTCAGCGCTCAGGCGCTTTTCTTGGCGCGCGCCATGTTGATGGCGAGATCCTCGATCATGTCTTCCTGGCCGCCCACGGTTTTCAGGCGACCGAGTTCGACCAGGATGTCGGCCGAGGAGACCCCGTACTTGGCGCCGGCGCGCTTGGCGAACAGGAGGAACGAGGAGTACACGCCCGCGTAGCCCAGGATGAGGGCATCGCGATCGATGCGGATCGGGTGGTCCATCATCGGCACCACCAGGTCCTCGGCGACATCCATCAGCCGGAAGACATCCACGCCGGTCTGGATACCCATGCGCGTGGCGACCGCGTTGAAGACCTCGAGGGGCGTGTTACCCGCGCCCGCGCCCAGGCCCGCGGCGGAGCCATCGATACGTCCCGCGCCGGCCTCAACCGCGGCGAGCGAGTTAGCGATGCCCATCGCCATGTTGTGATGGCCATGGAATCCGACCTCGGTCCCGGGCTTGAGGACGGCGCGCAGCGCCTTGACACGCGCGCTCACGTCATCGGGGAGCATGTAGCCGGCGGAGTCGGTGCAGTAGATGCAGTTGGCGCCGTAGTCCTCCATGAGCTTGCCCTGACGGGCGAGATCATCCGGGCCGATCATGTGGGCCATCATGAGGAAGCCCACCGTGTCGAGCCCGAGCTTGCGCGCCGCGGAGATGTGCTGCTCGGAGACGTCCGCCTCGGTGCAGTGCGTCGCGACCCGGATCGTGGCGACCCCGCAGTCGTGCGCGAGCTTCAGGTGCTCGACCGTGCCGATGCCCGGCAGCAGCAGCGCTGATACCTTGGCGCGCCGCAACTTCGGGATCACCGCGCGCAGGTATTCCTCGTCGCTGTGCGCGGGGAAGCCGTAGTTGACCGAGGCGCCACCCAGGCCATCCCCGTGCGTCACCTCGATGAGCGGCACGCCGGCGGCATCCAGGCTGGTGGCGACCGCGACCATCTGCGCGATGGAGATCTGGTGCTGCTTGGGGTGCATCCCATCACGCAGGCACATGTCGTGCAGCGTGATCTTCTTGCCATCGAGGTTCATGAGGCCCTCTTCACAGGTTCAAAGCGGCCCCCGGTCATCTCCTCGGCGATCAGTTCCCCGGTGCGCAGCGCCGCGGCGGTCATGATGTCGAGGTTGCCGGCGTACCTGGGCAGGTAGTCACCGAGGCCTGCGACCTCCAGATACGTGGAGACCCGCTTGCCGTCGAACACCGGCCCGTTCTTCAGCTGGTAGCCCGGGACGTACTTCTGCACCTCGGTGATCATCGCCAGGATGGACGCGCGGATCGCCTCCCGGTCCGGTTCGTCCTCGGTCAGGCAGTGCACCACGTCGCGCATGATCAGCGGCGGTTCGGCCGGATTGAGGATGATGATCGCCTTGCCGCGCCTCGCGCCGCCGACCTTCTCGATGCCGCTCGCGGTCGTGCGGGTGAACTCGTCGATGTTCTTGCGCGTCCCGGGTCCCGCGGAGCGCGAGGCAACCGTCGCCACGATCTCCGCGTACGCCACTGCCTGCACCCGCGACACAGCCGCCACGATGGGGATCGTCGCCTGGCCGCCGCAGCTGACCATGTTGACGTTCATCTCGCCCTTGCCCACGTGCTCGGAGAGATTCACGGAAGGCACGCAATACGGCCCGATCGCCGCCGGCGTGAGGTCGATCACGACCACGCCGTTCTCCTGCAGCTTGCGCGCGTTCTCCGGGTGCACGTAGGCGCTCGTCGCATCGAAGGCGATGCGGATGCCGCCCTTCTTCAGGTGTGGCAGCAGGCCATCGACGCCGGCGGCCGTGGTGGACAAGCCCTTCTCGCGCGCCTTGGCCAGACCGTCGGAGGCCGCATCGATGCCCACCATCCAGGTGGGTTCGATCCAGGGGCTGCGCAGCGCCTTGTACATGAGGTCGGTGCCGATGTTGCCCGAGCCGATGAGGGCGGCCTTGATCTTTGCCATGGTGTCGCCGTGCCGTCGGTGGTGAGGTCTAGACGAAGAATTCCTGCACGTTCTCACCCACGTACAGGGCGCCCAGCGAGGTGCCGATGATGGCCGGGTCGTTGGCGACGTGGGCGCGGGCGGCGTTGATGTCGAGCCAGTAGCGCACGACCGGGCTGTCCATGTAGATGGCACGCCCGCCCAGAAGGGGCATCAGCTCATCGCACAGCACCGCGCAGCGCCGCACCACCTGCGAGGACTCAAAGCGGTAGCGGATGCGGTCGGGGATCGGAATCTCCCCACCCGCGGTGATGCGCGTCATCATGTCGTCGAAGCTCTTGTTGAGGGTCGCCTTCATCTCGATGATCGCCGACTGCGTGCGCGCGGCGGCGTTCATCGCGAACGGGTCAAGCTTGGTCGCCTTGCCGGTGTTGGTGGAGACACGCTTGGCCGCGATGGCGATGAAGGCGTTGAGCGCGCCCTGCAGCGCGCCGATGGCGGCGCTGGAGACCGCGCGCACGAACACCTGCGCCCAGGGGAGGCGGTAGAGCGGGGCGGTGTTCTGCCCCTGGCCGGGGTTCTTGCACAGGAAGCCGTCGACCGCCTTGTGCGTGCGGTGCTCGGGCACGAAGGCCTTCTCGACCACGATGCCGTGGCTGCCCGTGGCCTGCAGCCCGAACACCGTCCAGTCGTGCACGATCTGGAAGTCGCTGCGCGGCAGGAGGAAGGTGCGCATCTCCGGCTGGCCGCCGGCCTCCAGCGGCGGGATGAGCGCGCCGAGGAAAACCCACTGGCAGTGGTCGCAGCCGCTGGAGAACCCCCAGCGACCCGACAGCGTGAAGCCACCGTCCACGCGCTCGATCTTGCCGACCGGCTGGTACGAGGAGGCGATGAGCGTCGCATCGTCCTTGTTCCAGACATCCGCCTGCGCCTTGGGATCGAACAGGCCGAGCTGGAAGGGATGGACGCCGATGACCCCGTACACCCAGGCGGTGGACATGCAACCTTCCGCAAGCGTCGTCTGAATGTCGTAGAACACCCGCGGGTCGTGCTCGTAGCCGCCGTAGCGCTTGGGCTGCAGCACGCGGAAGAAGCCCGCCTCCTGCATGTCGCGAATGGTTTCCGCCGGGAGGGCCCGCGCGGCGGTCGCCGCATCGGAGCGCGCCTTGAGCGCGGGGATCATGGCGCGGGCACGCTCGACGAGTGTTTCACGGGAGGGGATCGCGGTGACGAGGAGCGCGGGGCTGGCCATGGGGACCTCCGACACAAAAAGATGGGAGAATCAGATGGGATTCCCGACGAAGACGAAATATACCCGCTGGGCACGGCTCGCACAACCATACTCGTACTTTTGTGGCTATGTAGCTACGCATCACGTAGTGTAAAATCGCGCAGAGCAGGTGATTGCGGTGACGCAGGGCGAATCCGCTGCGTATTCTGCCTCCCCAGACCCCCAAGGAGCGACCATGTCCCAGGATCGTCCGTCCACACCGCCCTTCGGCCGTACCGTCACTCTGAAGCAGGGCTACGAGATGCACTACCTCGAGCACGGCAGCGGATCGCCCGTCGTGTTCGTGCACGGCAGCGGGCCGGGGGTGAACGCCTACAGCAATTTCTTCCCGAACTACCGCGAGATCGCCGCCGCCGGCTACCGCGCGGTCATGCCGGACATGATCGGCTTCGGCTGGTCGTCCAAGCCCACCGGGATCGACTACACGCTGGATCTTTTCGTCTCGACACTGGCCGAGTTCCTCGAGCAGATGGGGATCAAGCGCTGCGTCCTGCTGGGCAACTCCCTGGGTGGGGCGATCTCGATGAAGTACGCCATCGACAACCCCGAGCGCGTAGAGCGCCTGGTTGTCATGGGCCCCGGGGGCATCGAGTCGCGCGAGGCCTACTTCAAGATGCCCGGCATCCAGAAGATGGTCTCGCGGTTCGTGGGCAGCGGCTTCGACAAGGAGGGTCTGCGGGGCTTGCTCGGCCTACTCGCCTATGACCCCAAGTTCGTCACGGACGAGCTGCTGCAGCAGCGCTGGAACATCCTGCAGACGCAGCCCAAGGATGTGCTCGCGCGCATGATCATCCCCGATCTCTCCCCCGAGCTGGGCAAGATCCGCTGCCCGCTGCTGGGCTTCTGGGGGGTAGAGGACCAGTTCTGCCCGTCCACGGGCAACGAGAAGATCCTGCGCGCGGTTCCCGAGAGCCGCTTCATCATGTATTCGCGCTGTGGCCACTGGGCGATGATCGAGCGCGCCGAGGAATTCAACCGCTATGTCATCGAGTTCCTCAAGAGCTGACACGGGCGCCCGCGGCGCCCTGCGCGAGAGCCTCGCCGAGGAGCTGTACCAGGCACTCGTCCAGCGTCACACGGTCGCGCCATTGCGCTCGCGCAACCTCGACCTTGAGATCGAGGACGCGTACGCGATCTCCCGCGGCGTCCTCGCGCGGCGCGAGCGCGCGGGGGAGCGGGTCATCGGTAAGAAGATCGGGGTCACCAGCGCCGCGGTGCAGAACATGCTCGGCGTGGACCAGCCGGACTTCGGCTTCCTCACCGACCGCATGTGGGTGCCCGAGGGTGGCACCGTGCGCATCCAGGACAGCATGATCCAGCCGCGCGCGGAGGCTGAGATCGCCCTCATCCTCAAGCACGACCTGCGCGGCCCGGGCATCACGCCCGCGGCGGTCCTCGCCGCGACTGAATCCATCGCCCCTTGCTTTGAGATCGTCGACTCACGCATCACCAACTGGGATATCCGCATCGTCGACACCGTGGCCGACAACGCCTCCTGCGGGGTATTCGTGCTCGGGGCCGCGCGCGTGGACCCGCGCGGCATCGATCTGGCGGCCCTGCAGGTGCGGGTGTGGAAGAACGAACAGCCCCTGTCGGAAGGGCTCGGCTCCGCGGTGCAGGGCTCGCCGCTGGCCTCGGTCGCCTGGCTCGCCAATACCCTCGGCGCCTACGGTGTGGAACTCAAGGCCGGCGACATCATCCTGTCAGGATCCCTGGTGCCGCTCGAGCCGGCGCGGCCCGGGGACCGCTTCCGCCTTGACCTCGAGGGCGTCGGCTCAGCGAGCATCGCCTTCGCGTAACGCGAACTTCTGCACCTTGCCCGCGGCGTTCACCGGCAGTTGCGCCACGATCTCAAATTGACGCGGCACCTTGTAGTTCGCCATGTTCGCGCGCGACCAGACCAGCAGCTCCTCGGGACTCACGGCCTGCCCGGGACGCAGCACCACGAAGGCCTTGCCGACCTCGCCCATGCGCTCATCCGGGACGCCGATCACGGCGATCTGGCCGATGGCGGGATGCTCGGACATCAGCCGCTCGATCTCCGCAGGGTAGCAGTTGAACCCGCCGACGATGAACACGTCCTTCATGCGGTCGGTGATGCGCAGGTAACCGCGCTCGTCCAGCACCCCGACGTCCCCGGTATGCAGCCAGCCCTCCGCGTCGATCGCCTCGGCGGTGGCCGCCGGGTCCTCGAAGTAGCCGGGCATGACGTTGTAGCCCCGCACCTGGACCTCACCGGCCTCACCGGTAGGCACCGGGTGGCCGCGCTCATCGGCGCAGCGCACCTCGACGCCCGGGATGGGCACGCCGCAGCGCGTCGCCACCGTCTGGTCATCGGCATCGTGCGGACACACGGTGACGACCCCGGTGGACTCGGTGAGCCCGTAGGCGGTAAGCACACTCCTGAACTTAAGCTCCCGCCGCATGCGCGTGATCAACGCCGGCGGCACGCTGGCGGCCCCGGTCACCGCCAGGCGCAGCGAGGACAGGTCGCGCCGCGCGAGGCTCTCGTGCGCCAGCAAACTCTGGTAGATGGTCGGGGGTCCTGGCAGCACCGTTATGCGCTCCTGCTCGATGAGATCGAGCGCCCGGCCCACGTCGAAGACCGCGAGCGGGTAGAGCGTGGCCCCCTGCAGCAGGCAGGCGAGCACGCCTGCCTTGTAGCCGAAGCTGTGGAAGAACGGGTTCACCCCCAGATAGCGGTCGCCCTGGGCGAGGCCCACGACCTGCGCCCAGGTGCGGAACACGCGCACGTCCTGCTCGTGCGTGCTCAGCACGCCCTTGGGCTGTCCCGTCGTACCGGACGTGAAGAGGATATCGGCGATGTCCCCCGCGGCCACCCGCCCGTGAGCCGCCGCGGCCTGGGCCCGGGTGACCGGAGCGGCGCCGGCCAGAAAATCGTCCCACGACTGGGTCGCCGGAGCGGGGCCGGCGCCTGCGCCTGCGCCCAGCAGCAGGGTGCGCTCAAGCTGGGGGAGGGATTCACCGGCGAGCAGCCCCGGATAGCGCGTTCCGAGGAACTCATCGACCGTTACCAGCGCGCGCGTGCCACTGCGGCGCAGGATGAAGCCGGCTTCCTTGCCCTTCAGTCGGGTATTGAGTGGCACCAGCACCCCGCCACAGCCGAGGATTCCCAAGGCTGCGACCACCCACTGCGCGCTGTTGGGCGCCCAGATGCCGACGCGGTCGACCGGCGCGATCCCGGCGGCCATGAACGCCGCGGTGGCGGCGAGGGCCTGCTCCTGCAGTTGGCGGAAAGTCAGTCGCTGGGGGCCATCGATGATGGCGAACGCGTCGCCGAAGCGGTGCGCGGCGCGCGCCAACACGCGCGGTATCGTCGGGGGTATCTCCTCATGCATCGCTTGAAAATATCAAACCAGCCCGTACGATGCGAGAATGATGAAAGCCACGGCTGAGATCCGCCTTCCGGGGGCCGTGGTACTGGTGACCGGCGGCGCGCGCGGCATCGGCGCGGGCATCGCCACCGGTTTCCTGACCGCGGGCGCGCAGGTGATCGTCTGCGGGCGCACCGCGCCTGAGCCGGCGAGGCTGCCCGAGGGCGGGGGCCGGCGCGCCGAATTCATCGTCTGCGACGTGCGCGAGGCGCAGGCCGTCACGGGCATGTACGCGCAAATCGCCGCGAAACACGGACGGCTCGATGTGCTGGTGAACAACGCCGGCGGCACCCCGCCCGGGGAGCTCGCGGCCGCCCCGGCGCGGCTGATCGAGCGCATCATCCAGCTGAACCTGCTCGCGCCGCTGCTGTGTTCGCAGGGGGCCCACGCGATCATGCAGCCCCAGGCCGAGGGCGGTTGCATCATCAACATCGGTAGCGTCGCCGGCGACCGCCCGGCGCCAAGCACCGTCGCGTACGGGGCCGCCAAGGCGGGTTTGCTGCACGCGACGCGGAGCCTGGCGATGGAATGGGGGCCGAAAGTGCGCGTCAACGGGATCATCACCGGCTTCGTCGCCACTGAGAACGCGGCCGAGCACTACGGTGGGGAAGAGGGTATCAAGCGCATCAGCGACATGTTCCCCCTCAAGCGGCTGGCGGATCCGGCCGATGTGGCTGACGCGTGCCTGTATCTGGCCTCGCCCCTGGCCCGCTACGTGAGCGGGGCGCTGCTCGCGGTGCACGGTGGCGGCGAATGGCCGCTGTTCCTGCACCTGGCGAGGTCGGCGCTGTGAGCGCGGCCGGCCCGAAGGTCGCCCTCGTCACCGGCGCCAGTCGCGGGGCCGGCAAGGGCATCGCGCTCGCGCTGGGCGCCGCGG
The DNA here is from genome assembly GCA_025360865.1 of Pseudomonadota bacterium. Lineage (GTDB taxonomy): Bacteria > Pseudomonadota > Gammaproteobacteria > Steroidobacterales > Steroidobacteraceae > 13-2-20CM-66-19. The sequence goes on from JANYBG010000127.1 coordinate 37,038, forward strand.
GCATGACCGTCTACGTGACCGGGCGTTCCAGCGCGAAAAGTCTCGGGCGGCTGCGCGACGTGGAGCTGCCGGGCACGGTGCTGGAGACCGCGGCGCAGGTTAAGGAGCTGGGCGGCCGGGGAGTGGCCGTTGCCTGCGACCATCACGATGATGCCGCCGTCGAGAAGTTACTGCGCCGCGTGGCCGAGGAGTCAGGCCGCCTGGACATCCTGGTCAATAACGCCGCGAGCATCCATGACGCGCTGATCGACGCGGGTGGTTTCTGGGAAAAGCCGCTGGCCCTGGTCGACATTCTCGACGTGGGGCTGCGGTCGGCCTACGTCGCCAGCTACTTCGCGGCTCCCATGATGGTGGCCGCCCGCGCGGGGCTCATCGCCTTCACCTCCTCGTTCGGTTCCAGCTGCTACATGCATGGGCCCGCCTACGGCGCCCAGAAGGTCGGCCTCGACAAGTTCGCCGCCGATATGGCCGTCGACCTGCGGCCCCACAACGTCGCCGCCGTCTCCTTGTGGCTCGGCCCCCAGCTGACCGAGCGCACAGCGGCCGCCGGCCGCAACCGCCCGGACCAGTACGCGGCCTTCCTGCGCACGGGCGAGACCCCCGGGTTCAACGGGCGCATCATCCACGCGCTGGCGAGCGATCCGGGCCTCATGGCTCTCAGCGGGCAGACGCTGATCTCAGCGGAGGTGGCGCAACGCTATGGCATCACCGAGGAGGGTGGACGTGTACCGCCCTCGTACCGGGAGATGCTGGGCGCGCCGCGCGTGCCACACCCGGCCAAGGTGATGTGAGAACCAAAGAACGCATGGGAGCGGCTTGAGCAACTCATTCACCCAGCGACAGCTGCGCGACGCGTTCGGCGAGTTCGCCACCGGGGTCACCGTCGTGACCGCGGTGCGTCCCGATGGCGAGCCGGTGGGCGTCACCGCCAATTCCTTCAGTTCCGTTTCCCTCGAGCCGCCACTCTTGCTGTGGTGTCTCGCGAACAGCAGCAGTGGCGTCGCCGCCTTCGCCCCGGGAGCGCACTTCGCCGTGCACGTGCTCGCGCGCGAGCAGCGTGACCTCGCGCTGCACTTCGCCAGGCGCACCGCCGACAAGTTCGAGGTGGACCTGCACTGGCGCGCGAATCCACAACCGCCGCAGCTGGATGGCGCGCTGTGCCGCTTCGACTGCCGGGTGCACGCGCTCCACCCAGGCGGTGACCACCTGGTCGTCATCGGCGAGGTACTCGCCCTGACTCGCGGGGCGGGCCACCCGCTGGCCTTTCACGCCGGCCACTTTGGCCACTTCAGCGCCGATCGCGGCTCGCCGAAACTGGACGTCTGGGACGGCGCGAATGACGGCTGGTTCTAGGCGCGTGGGCTAGCGGGCGTGGCGCGGATAGCTGGTGTAGCCGTCGGCGCCGGGCGTGTACAGGGTCTTGCGATCGAACGGGGCCAGTGGCCATCCCCCTTCGAACCGCTCCACCAGGTCCGGGTTGGCGATGAAGGCGCGCGCGAAGGAGACGGCCGCGGCCGCGCCCCCGGCCACCGCGGCGTTGCCTGAGGCGAAATCGAAGCCGTCGTTGAGGACCCGCGGGCCGGCGAAGCAGGCCTGCGCGAGCGCGAAGGCATCGAGCGTCGCGTCCGGGGAGCGGATGACGTGGAGGTAGGCGAGATTCAGCGGCGCCACGGTGCGCAGCAGCGCCTCGTAGGTCTCGACCGGATTCTCGTCCCGCAGATCGTTGAAGGGATTGCCGGGACAGATGCGCAGCCCAACCTGCCCGGCGCCCCACACCTCGCTGAGCGCCTCGAGCACCTCGACGACGAAACGCAGCCGGTGGGTGAGCGCGCCGCCGTAGGCATCCATGCGGTGATTGGTGCCGGTGGAGAGGAACTGCATCGGCAGGTAGCCGGAGGCGGCGTGCAGCTCCACGCCATCGAAGCCTGCCAGCTGCGCGGCCCTACCGGACTGCGCGTACTCGCCGATGGTCGCCCTGATGCCCTCGATCGACAGCTCCTCGGGGGTGTCGAACTCCACCAGGCCCGCGGTATCGGTGAACATGCGTCCGCTGGCGCGCAGCACCGAAGGGGCGACGGTGCGCGCATCGGCGTCCTTGTTGTGATGGCTGGCGATGCGTCCGCAATGCATCATCTGCAGGACGATGGTGCCGCCGCGGGCGTGCACCGCATCCGTCACCCGGCGCCAGCCGGCGAGCTGCTCCCGGGTATACAGGCCGGGGGTGCGCGCATAGCCTTTGCCGTGCCGGCTCGGCTGCGTCCCTTCCGTGATGATCATGCCCGCGTCCGCGCGCGCGGCGTAGTAATCGACGGACAGTTCGCCCGGCACGTCGCCCGGTCCGGCGCGGTTGCGGGTCATGGGTGCCATCACGATGCGGTTGCGCAGCGCGAGGCCGCCGAGCTGGACGGGCGCCAGCAGCGGTGTCGCGGTCAAGGTCGCCTCAGCGGACACGGACCTTCGGATCCGGCGCGCCGCGACGCATGGTATTGAGGAACTCACCCAGCGGGGCGGGGGCTGCGACCTCGGGCTCCCCGGCCGGCCGCTTGGCCCAGAAGCTCTTCCACGACGGCCACAGCTCATGCCAGCCGCCCTCGTACGGCTCGCGTCCCGGCCAGCGCATCTTCCTCGCGCCCGTGGGCGGGTGATTGAGGTCGGTGGCGTACCAGTAGCACGGCAGGCGGCGGCGGAAATACCAGCGTCCGGCGATGCGCTCGTAATCATCCCAGTAGAGCATCTGCATGATCACCCAGGCAGCTCCGGTCTCATGCTCGTTCTTGGAATAGACAACCCCGTGGGCGTGGTCCGCGTCGGTGAATTCGATGACGTGGCCGCCGATGTGGTGCGAGGTGCCGGTGAACTGGTCGCGGAGCATCGTATCCACCCAGGCCTTCAGGTGCGCGCGGCCGATGCGCTCGCGGCCTACGCGGATGTCATGGGCGAAGAGGTTCACATGCGCATCGACGTCGCGCATGTCGAGTGAAAGCGAGTACTTCGCCACCAGCATGCGGATCTCCTCGGTGGACTCGAGGCGGTCGACCCGCGCGGCGAGCGCGGCGGGGGCGCGTTCCGGGCCGGTGAGCGTGGCGCTCTTGGCGCTGCTGGCGGGGCGCTTGCGCGCCTGCGGCGATGGCGTCTTCCTAGGGGGCGGGGACATAGAGCTCCACGGCCTTGCCACCATCGACTGAGATGCACGTGCCGGTCAGGTAGGACGCCTGATCAGAGGCCAGGAAGAGGGCGAGGGCCGCGACCTCGGCCGGTTCGCCGAAGCGGCGCATCGGCACCTGGGCCGCGATCTTCTGGCCCCAGGGGGCGGTCGGGCCTGCGAACGCGGCAAGCGTAGCGGGGGTGTTGCTGACCCCGGGCGCGATGACGTTCGCGCGCACGTTGTGTGGGCCGCCTTCCGTGGCGGTCTGGCGCGTGAAGTGGATCAGCGCGGCCTTGGCCGAGCCGTAGGCGGACATGCCGGTCATGGCGAGCAGCCCGCTCACGGATGCGATGTTGATGATCGAGCCGCCGCGCCGCGGGATCATCGCCGCGAGCGCCGCCTTGGTCGCGACGAAGGCGGCGTCCACGTTCACCTGGAAATCCCTGCGGAAGCTGGCGACATCCATCGCGGAGATCGCGCATAGGTCACCGACGGGGCGTTGTTCACGAGGATGTCCAGGCCCTGGCCGGTGGCGACCCGCGTGACGAAGGCGGCCAGGCGCTCGAAGTCGGCGACATCCAGCGCTTCCGCCGTGACGGTGCCGCCCGCGGCGCGCAGCCGCGCGGCCAGGCCTCGGGCGGGCCGGCCGTCCGGGCACACAGGGCCAGGTGCGCGCCTTCGCGCGCGAAGCGTTCGGCGATCGCGGCCCAATCCCCTGACTCGCCCCGGTGATGAGCGCGACCTTGCCCTCAAGTCTCATGCCCTAGGTCCGGCTGATCACGGTATCGCCGAAGCGACGCAGGCCATCCAGCTGGGCTTCGATCAGGGTCGAAGGATCAAAGCCCCACGGGGCGACGCAGGCATCGGTGACACCGAGCTCCCCGAGGCGCCTGAATTCCGCGGGCGACTGCGCGGCGACATCGAAGCCGTGAACCTCGAAATCCTCGCGACCGTCAGTGCCGTACTCCCTGCGCAGTTCGCGCAACTGGGCGAGCAGCGACTTCAGGGTCTCGAAGTCGGTGTTGGCGCCGACCCAGCCATCGCCCAGGCGCGCCGCGCGCTTGAGCGCGGGTTTCGAGTGGCCGCCGATGATGATCGGGACGGGGCGGCTGGGCACCGGGAACATCTTCATGGGCCCGAAGTCGTAGTTCTCGCTGTGGTACTCGAAGTACTCCCCGCTCATGGCGCCGCGGATGATCGCGATGCATTCGTCCATGAGCTTGCCGCGCTTGGCGAAGTCGACGTTGTTGTAGCTGAAGTCCTCTTTCCAGGGGCTCAGGCCCGCGCCCAGCAGGATGCGCTCGCCGCTGAGCACGGCCAGCGAGGAGAGCGCCTTGGCCAGCACCAGCGGCTGGCGGGTGGGCACCTTCAGGACGCTGGGGTAGAAGCGGATCTTCTTCGTGACCGCGGCCATCCAGCTCATCGAGACGATCGGCTCGATGAAGGGCATCGCCTCGATGTAGCCGCGGATCACTTGGGTGTCGGTGTAGGGGTACTCCGAGTCGGTGTGCTTGGGAAAGAAGAAGCTGTCCGGCATGCCGATCGAGCTGAAGCCGCTTTCCTCGGCGACCTGGGCGATCCTTTGGAAGTCTGGATACCGGGCGAAGCCCAGCTGCAGGGTGAAGCGCATGCGAGTCTCCGCGTTGCTACCGGGAGTTAATACTACAGGGGGCGGGCAGCCGTCCTACCCCGCTTTGGGTACCATCCCCGGGCGGCCCTGGAGCGCGGGAGGGTGCCATGTCAGGGCGAGGGAATAAACGCATCGCGCGCGCGGTCTCCCATCGCAGCTGGGGCGGTTGCGCGCCATGAGGCGGGGACGCGGTCGCATCCATGGGTGACAGACGAAGCGGATTCGAGGCGCAGGTGCTGCCGCACCTGGATGCCGCTTACCGGTATGCGCGCTGGCTGTGCGGATCACCCAGTGACGCGGACGATGTGGTGCAGGAGGCCGTGCTGCGCGCCTTTCGCGGGTTCGACGGCCTGCGCGGTGATGCGAAGGCGTGGCTGCTGACGATCGTGAGGAACTGCCACGCCACCGCGCTCAGTCAGCGCCAGCGACGCGGGTTCGTGCCGCTTCCCGATGAGCACGATCCGGAGGACGGCGAGGCGATGATCGCCACGGCACCGGGGCCTGAAGCCCTTGCGATCAGCCTGGACCAGGCCCGAGATCTCGGGCGCCTGCTGGCTGGCCTTCCGGAGCGGCAGCGCGAGGTGCTGGTGCTCAGGGAGATCGAGGACCTCGACTATCGCGATATCGCGCGGATCACGAATGTCCCGATTGGCACGGTGATGTCGCGACTGGCCCGCGCGCGGGCGGCACTCAAGGCCCGCTGGGCCGGCGCCGAAGGAGACCCGAAAGATGTGTCCTGACGAGCAGCGCCTGCAGGCCTATTTCGACGCCGAGCTGGACGCACAGGGGGCGAGCGAGGCGGCGCGACACGTGCACGGCTGCGCGGCGTGCGGCGCTGAGCTTGAGCGGCTCGCCGCGACGCGTCAGGCGCTGCGCTCAAAGTTCATCGAAGTGCGTGCGCCACAAGGGCTGCGGGCAGGCATCCTGCGCGCGCTCGATGCCGAGGAGGCGACGTCGGTCCGCCCAGCCCGCGGCGACGCCGCCTGGCGGACGCGCCCGTTCTGGCTCGGGTTACTGGGAGGTGTCGGTGGCTCGGCGATGGCCGCGTTCGCGTTTCTGCTCCTGTTCGCGCCCAGGGCAGACCTCGTGGAGCAACTCGCGACCGCCCACGTGGGCTCGCTCGCACCCGGGCACCTCATCGCCGTTGTTTCGACTGACAGGCACACGGTGAAGCCCTGGTTCGCCGGCCGCACCGACGTCTCCCCGGTGGTCGTGGACCTCGCCGACCAGGGGTACCGCCTGGTGGGCGGCCGGACCGATGCCATCGCCCACCAGCGCGCCGCGGTGGTGGTGTACCAGCACGGCGCGCACTCGATCAATGTCTTCGCCTGGAAGAGTGACGCCGCGCCCCCCGCCGACACCACCCGCAGCGGCTACCACATGGCCTTCTGGAAGTCCGGTGACATCATGTATTGCGCGGTCTCGGACACCGGCTGGTCGGAGCTGCAGGGACTGGAACAGCTGCTCCAGGGGGCGGGCGGGCGCGAACAGCGGCCCTGATTTCGCGCGCGGTGGAATAACGGCCAATCCACGTGGGTCTTTCCCGTGTAACCCCACAGGAGATCGACATGGCGGATCAGAAGCAGCTGCATACGCGGCGCGCGGCGCTCGGGTGCATGGCCTTTGGCGGCGCGGGCACGCTCTTCGCCATCGCCGGTGGCGTGTTAACGCCGATCGACCTCGCGGTGGCCGCGGCGAGCCCGTCGGCCCTCGCCCGCGTGGGCAAGCCGCTGTTCGTGCAGATCAGCGACACTCACATCGGCTTCAACAAGGACGCCAACCCGGACGTCAGCGGCACACTCGCGCGCAGCATTGACCTCGTGAACGCGATGAGCGAGCAGCCCGCGCTCATCATCCACACCGGCGACATCACTCACCTGTCACGGCCGGCCGAGTTCGACACCGCCCGGCAGTTGTTCTCGCGCCTGCGCGCCACCGAGATGCACACCGTGCCCGGGGAACACGACACCAGCGACGCCGGAGTCACCGAGTACTTCAGTCGCTTCGGCCAGGCCTCGGACAACCGCGGCTATTACAGCTTCGACCACGGCGGCGTGCATTTCGTCGGACTGGTGAACGTGCTGCGTTTCAGGCCCGGTGGGCTTGGGACGCTGGGCGATGAGCAACTCGCATGGGTCACGGCGGATCTCAAGGGGCGCTCGTCGAGCACCCCGCTCGTGGTCTTCGCGCACATGCCGCTGTGGACCATCTACGAGCCCTGGGGCTGGGGAACCGGGGACTCCGGCGCGCTGATGGACCAGTTGCGGCGCTTCGGCTCGGTGAGCGTGCTCAACGGCCACATCCACCAGATCGTGCAGAAGGTCGAAGGCAACATCCGCTTCCACACGGCCCGTTCCACCGCTTATCCACAGCCCGAGGCCGGCGTGGGTTCGGGTCCTGGGCCACTGAAGGTTCCGGCGGAAGAACTCGCGCGCATGCTCGGGGTCACCAGCGTCACCGAGACCAGGCACCACGCTCTTGGGCTCACTGACACGACACTCGCGTGAGAATGAGAGCCAAAACCCCCACGATCGCGGCGCTGCTCGCCACGACCCTGCTCGCCTGCCAAGCCTCGCTCGCGGCCCTCTCCGGCCAGGTGGTCATCAAGGACTTCATGTTCGTGCCCACGACGCTCACGGTGAAGGCCGGAACCACGGTCACCTGGGCGAACCAGGACGAGGAGCCGCACACCGTATATAGCGATACCGGGCTGTTCCGCTCCAGCGCGATCGATACCGGGGAGGCCTTCAGCTTCAGGTTCGACACGCCCGGGACCTACCACTTCGTGTGCACCATCCATCCGCGCATGGTCGGCACGATCGTGGTGGAGTGATGGCGCTTCCCGGCCGCTTGGCGTGGCCGGGAAGCGGGGCGGGGGTATTGTGCCGGGTCGGCGTAAATATTTATACTAGAGTCTACTTTAGTGGACGGCATACCCGGGACCCATGGAAGTCGCGCGCACAGCTGACCCGCTCAGCGTCGAGACGTTCACCGCTCCGGGCGCGCCGTTCGAGCTGATCGAGTCCGTGGTCCGCGGCGCGCGCTGCCGCGTGTTCCGCAACGCGCCCCGTTCGCTCGCTGACCTGTACAGATCCGCGCGAGTTCACGATGACAAGGTGTGTGCCGTCATGGACGGCGAGCGCCTCACGTACCGCGACCTGTTCACCCAGGCGGGGCTCCTCGCCGGGGAGCTGCGCGGGCGCGGCGTGGGGCGCGGCACGCATGTCGGGATCGCGATGCGCAACCGTCCGGAGTGGCTGGTCGCGTTCATCGCGATCAGCAGCCTCGGGGGAGTTCCGGTACTCGCCAACAGCCGCTCATCGGCGACGGAACTATCGCGGAGTCTGGAGTACGCGAACTGCCGGGTGGTCGTCGCCGACGTTAAATGCGCCGCGCTGATCGTCGAAGGCGACGCTCGCGGGATCGACGGCATCCTCGTCGGTGAGGCGCCCGGCGTGGGGCTGGCCGGCTGGGCGAGCTACGCGGGCATCCTCCGGGGCGGCGCGCACGGGGATCTTCCAGTCACGCCATGCGCCCCGGAGGAACCCGCGCTGATCATGTTCACCTCGGGGACCACGGGGGTCGCCAAGGGCGCGGTGCTCAACCATGTCGGCGTGCTCACCGCGCTCATGGCGAACCAGTTGAGCGCGGCGCTGCTGGGCGCGCGCATGGCGGCGCACCTGGGCGTGGACATGGCGACCCTTGGGCGCACTTCACCTCAACCATCTACCCTGCTCGTGTTCCCACTGTTCCACACCAGCGGATGCCTGTCGGTGTTCCTCACCACCATGGCGCGCGGCGGCAAGATCGTTTTCCTGCCGCGCTGGAGCGCGGCGGAGGCGCTGCGCCTGATCCAGGAAGAGCGTGTCGCGGCGCTGCCCGCGGTGCCTACCATGCTGTGGGACATCCTGCAGTCCCCGGACCTCGGCCGCTTCGACACGAGCTCGCTGGTGAGCCTGGGGACCGGCGGCCAGGGCTTGCCGGAGAACCTGTTGGCGGCGCTCCAGGCGCGTTTCCCGCGCGCGCTGCTCGGGACCGGCTACGGCATGACGGAAACCAACGGCATGGTGTCGCTGACCGTGGGGGCGGAGTTCCTGGCACATCCGCACAGCGCTGGCCGGCCGCTGGCGACCGCGGAGATCCGCATCGTCGACGATGGGGGGATTGAGGTCCCTGCCGGGCAGTGCGGCGAGGTGTGCGTGCGCAGCGCGCAGAACATGAGCGGCTACTGGCAGCGCCCGGAGGCCGACGCGCTCATCTTCCGCGACGGCTGGCTGCACACAGGCGACGTGGGGTCGATCGACGCGGAAGGGTTCCTGCACATCGTCTCCCGTCGGACCGACATGATCATCAGCGGTGGCGAGAACATCTATTGCGCCGAGGTCGAGCGCGTCCTGAACGAACACCCGGACGTCATGGAAGCGGCGACCTTCGGGCTGCCCGATGAGCGACTGGGCGAGAAGCTGGTGGCCGCGATCGTGCCGCGTCCGGGCTGTGTGCTTGAACCGGAGCGGCTGCGCGCGTTCTGCGCCGGGCGCCTGGCCCAGTACAAGCTGCCGCGCGAGTGGCGGATCGGCGCCGAGCCGCTGGAGCGCAACGCCACCGGCAAGATCATGAAGGGCCAGGTCCGGCTGCGCCTCACGGGAGCCTGAGATGCCGTTTCCGCGCGACACGAAGATCGTCGACCTCATGCTGGCCATCCCGGTGAGCGAGACCAACACTGAGTGGTACGAGCAGTTCAAGCCCCTGCTGATGGACGAGGAGAGCCGGCGGCGGTTCGAGATGCCCGCGCAGTACATGTTCAAGGACATCCCGCGGCTGGCGGGCACCTCGGACTACGTGCGCTTCCTGGTCGCGCAGATGGACCGTTACTCGATCGATGTGGCCCTGGTCGGCTGCTTCGAGGGATCGGCGGCCGCCACCGCGGCGCGGCGCGACCACCCGGGGCGATTCATATTCGATTATCCGGCCAATCCCAACCTGGGGATGGATGAGATCCGCACGATACGGCGCCTGCACGCCCAGTTCGGCATCAGCTCGGTGAGCGTCTTTCCCTGCGGCCTCAACCCGCAGGTGCCCATCAACGACAAGAGGATGTATCCGCTCTACGCCACCTGCGTGGAGCTCGGGCTGCCGATCCTCGTCAACGTGGGCGTGCCCGGCCCCAGGGTGCCGATGGAGCCGCAGCGGGTCGAGCATGTGGATGAGGTCTGCTGGTTCTTCCCGGAGCTCAAATTCGTGATGCGCCACGGCGCGGAACCTTGGGAGGACCTCGCGGTGAAACTCATGCTTAAGTACCCGAACCTCTATTACTCGACCAGTGCCTTCGCGCCCAAGCACTACCCGAAGGCGATCATCGACTACGCCAACACCCGTGGCGCCCACAAGATCATGTACGCCGGTTACTACCCGATGGGATTGTCGCTGGAGCGCATCTTCCGCGAGCTGCCGGATGTGCCGTTCAAGGACGAGGTCTGGCCCGCGTTCCTCTCCGCAAACGCGCGGCGGGTCTTCGCGATCGGCGCGGTCGCGCCAGGAGAGAAACCATGAGTGAAGTCGAGCCCCCCCCGGGCGCGAATGCGGCGGCGACGCGCGCCTACCTCGCCGCGCTTAACGGCGAGGAGTTGCTGCGCTGGCGCACCGCGCCCCTGAGCCCGCGCCCGTCGCCGCAGGAGCGCGGCATCGAGCTGCCGCTGCCGTTCGGGTGGTTCGCGGTCTGCTACAGCGATGAGCTCGCCGTCGGGCAGGTGAAGTCGGTGCGCTATTTCGGGCGGGACCTCGCGCTGTGGCGCGGCGAGGATGGCGAAGCGCGCATGCTCGATGCCTACTGTCGCCACCTCGGCGCCCACATGGGCTTCGGCGGTCGCGTGCATGGCAACCTGCTGGAGTGCCCGTTCCATGCGTGGCGCTATGACGGAAGCGGGGCGGTGCGGGAAATCCCGTACGCGAAGATCATTCCGCCGCTGGCGCGGCGCGCATGCGTGCGCCACTGGCTCACGGATGAGAAGAACCGACTCATCTGGGCCTGGTACCACCCGGATGCCATCGAGCCGATGTGGGAGGTCGAGGAGTTCCCCGAGACGGTGAGTCCGGATTGGACCGATTTCGAGCGGCACGAGTGGCTGGTGCACTGTCCGCTGCAGACCATGGCGGAGAATGGCGTCGATGTGGCGCACTTCCGCTACGTGCACGGCACCGCCTCCTATCCTGACTGGCAGGTGAGGATGGAAGGTCACCGCCGCGAGACCACCGTCAACGCCAAGATGGAGACCCCGCGCGGTTCGGTGGACGGCACCATCACCGCGGGCGTCGTGGGCCCCGGGCAGCCGTGGACCCGGTTCACCGGTATCTGCGAGACCCTATTGGTCACCGGCTGCACGCCGGTGGAGATCGATACCGTGCACCTGCGATTCGCGTTCACGCAGCAGCGCGCCGACCGGGACGGTCCCCGCGCGGGCGTGGCGCGCGCGATCATCCGCGACATCTGTCGCCAGCTGGACCAGGACAAGGTGGTATGGGACCGTCAGCGTCACGTGGCGCAGCCCCTGCTGTGTGATGGCGACGGCCCGATCGCCGCGTTCCGTGACTTCTTCAGCCAGTTCTACGCCGAACTGCACCGGCAGTCCGGTCCCAAAGTCGTGGCGCCACAACGCATGCGGCGCAAGGCGCGCATATGACGCGATATTCCGGACGACAAGCGCACCCGGCGCAAAGAGGCGGCCTTGCGCTTCACTCATAGCGAGGAGCAACTGCTGATTCGCGACAGCGCGCGCTCGTTGCTGGCCGAACACGCGACCTCGCGGCGTATCCGCGCCGCCATGGCCGCGCCGGGCGGCTACGATGCGTCGCTGTGGCACCAGATGGCCGGTGAGCTCGGCTGGACGGGCCTCGCCATACCCGAGCGCTTCGGCGGGGCGGGACTGGGCTGGGTCGAACTCTGCATCCTGCAGGAAGAGCAGGGGCGACGCCTGGTGGCCTCGCCCTTCCTTGGCACGGTGGCGCTCGCGGCGCCGCTGATAGGCGCCGCCGGCAGCGAGGCGCAGTGCGCGGAGCTGCTTGCCCGCATCGCCGCGGGCAAGGCGCGCATCGCGTGCGCGCTGACCGGCACCGACGGGCGCGCCGGCGTCGCCGGCGTGGCGGTCGAGCTGCGCGCCGGATCCGACGGTGGCTTCGTCCTTGAGGGAACGAGCGATTTCGTGATCCATGCCGACAGCGCCGATCTGTTGCTGGTGCTGGCGCGCACGCCGGGCTCGCCCGGCGCCGCGGGACTGAGCGTCGCGCTGATCCCGGCGGATGCGCCGGGCCTCACCATCAGCCCGCATGTGATGCTTGATCTGACCCGTCCCATGTCGCGCGTCACGCTGTCGGCGGTGCCCGTCGGGCGCGAGGCGCTGCTCGGTGCCCCGGGCGAGGCGGGCGCGGCGATCGGACTCGCGCTGCGGTGTGCGCAGGTGGCGGTGGCCGCCGAGGCGCTCGGCGGGGCCGAGCAGGTGCTGGAGATGACGGTGCAGTACGTGAAGCAGCGCGAGCAGTTCGGCCGCAAGATCGGCAGTTTCCAGGCGATCAAACACCGCCTGGCCGACATGATGGTGCAGGTGGAGGCGGCACGCTCCGCATCCTGGTACGCGGCGTGCGTGGTCGATGAGCAGGGCGCCGAACTCGCCGAGGCGGCCGCGATCGCCAAGAGCTACTGCTGTGATGCGTTCTACGACTGCGCGGCGAGCGCGATCCAGCTGCACGGTGGCATCGGCTTCACGTGGGAACACGATGCGCACCTGTACTTCAAGCGCGCGCGCGCCAGTGCCACGCTCCTGGGCAGCCCCGCGTGGCATCGCGAACAGCTGGCGCAGGGGCTGGGCTTCGGCGCCGCCCCGGTGCCGGTGTTTTGAGGGATTCACGATGAAGCTTGGATTCACAGCTGCTGAGGAGCGCTTCCGCGATGAGGCCGCCGGCTGGCTGGAAGGGCAACTGAGTGGACCGTTCACGGATGTGCGAGGCGTCACCAGCATGAGCGGAATGCTCGAGCGGCGCATGGAATGGGAGCGCGCGCTGGGCGCGGCCCGCTGGAGCTGCATCGGCTGGCCCGAGCGCTACGGCGGACGCGACGCCACGCTTGCGGAACAGGTGATCTTCGCCGAGGAATACGCGCGCGCGCGGGCGCCGGGGCGCATCGGCCACATGGGAATCGAACTCGCCGGGCCCACGATTCTCACTTTCGGCACACAGGCCCAGAAGGACCGCTTCCTGCTGCCCATCGCCCGCGGCGAGGAGTTCTGGTGCCAGGGCTACAGCGAGCCCAACGCGGGCTCCGACCTCGCCAACGTGCGCACGCGCGCGGAGCTGGTGGACGACGCTGATGGCGCCGCATGGGTAGTGAACGGGCAGAAGGTATGGACATCGCTCGCGCAGTTCGCCGACTGGGCCTTCGTCGTGTGCCGCACGGAGGAAGGGTCCCGCGGCCACCGTGGCCTGTCCTACCTGCTGGTGCCGATGCGCCAACCGGGCGTCACGGTACGTCCGATCCGCCAGCTCACCGGCGAGGCGG
>JANYBG010000197.1 GCA_025360865.1 Pseudomonadota bacterium
GATCGCGAAAAGCGCACCACGACAGGCGAATGCAAGCTCCCAGAGCCTGAAAAACGCTGCCGCCGTGCCACTGAGCTGATCATGATCGCGCTTTTACCCTCAATCCCAACCTGCGCACTTACCTGCGCAGACCTTCCCTAGGGGACTGGCTGCGCCAGCGGCGCTGAGTCGGGGGCGGATCCCAGGGGCTGCGGCACGAACAGCTTGGCGCCGGGCAGCCCACCGTGGCGCGCCGTGACCTCGTCGAACTCCGCGGCGAACGCCTCCGCGAGTCTATCGACGATGTAGACCGAGCGATGCTGGCCACCGGTGCAGCCGACCGCCACCGTGAGATACCCGCGGTTGCTCGCCTGGTATTCAGGGATGCGCCCGCGGACGAAAGTGGTGATGTCAGTCACCAGGGCCTTCACGTGCGTATGCGTCTCGAGGAAGCGAATCACTTCCGGGTCGCGCCCGTTGAGGTTGCGCAGGCCCGGCTCCCAGTAGGGGTTGGGGAGCGCGCGCGCGTCGAACACGAAGTCCGCATCCCCCGGAATGCCGCGCTTGAAGCCGAAGGACTCGAAGGCGATGGACAGGCGCCCGGTGGTGCGTTGTTCCACGCGCTGGTGAATGATATCGCGCAGCGCGTGCACGGACAGTCGCGAGGTATCGATGATCAGATCCGCGATCGCGGCGATGGGCTCGAGCAGTTCACGCTCCATCGCCATGGCCTCGCGCAGCCCGACGTCGCTGCGGGCCATCGGGTGCTTGCGACGCGTCTCGGCGAAGCGCCGCAGCAGCTCATCGTCGGCCGCGAGCAGGAAAATCACCTCGCACTGCAGTCCGCTACGCTTGAGCTCGTCGATCAGCTTCGGGACGCTCGCCACCTCGGCCGCGGTATTGCGCGCGTCGAGACCGATCGCGGTACGGTCGTAGCGCGGCTCGGGGCTGCGCACGGTGTACGAGACGAATGACTTGAGAAGCGCGGCTGGGATGTTGTCGATGCAGTAGAAGCCGAAATCCTCGAGCATGTGCAGGGCCACGCTCTTGCCAGAGCCGGACAGCCCGCTGAGGACGATGATGCGCATCGCTCAATGGTAGCCGCAGGCCGGGCGGTTGCAAGCCCCGTGCGCGCGGCCGCCGCGCCACGAAATCGCTCTAGGTCTTGAGGGCGCGCGCCTCGGCGGCGCGGTGATCGGCGCGCTTTTCCTTGTGCTTCTTGATGCGGCGGTCCAGCTTGTCCGTCAGGCGGTCGATGGCCGCGTACATATCCTCTTCGGTGGCGTCAGCGTGGATCGAGTTGCCGCTTACGTGCAGGGTCGCCTCGGCCTTCTTGCGCAGCTTCTCCACGGTCAGTACGCAGTGCATGTCGATCACCTGGTCGAAATGCCTGCCAATGCGTTCGAACTTCTTTTCCACGTAGCCGCGTAACGACGCGGTGACTTCCACGTGGTGGCCGGTGACGTTGAGCTGCATGTTCCGTCTCCTTTGTTCGTTATGTTGCGTCTACTGAATCTTTAGAGTGCGCCTACATGGGCTTCGTTCCCGTGCGGCGTCGTTCGTTCGAGGCGGCGATTCCCATCGCCTCGCGGTATTTCGCGACCGTGCGGCGTGCCACCGGTATGCCCTCGGCGGAGAGCAGTTCCGCGATGCGCCCGTCGCTGAGGGGAGCCTCCGGGTCCTCGTCCTTCACGAGCTTGCGGATCTTGGCGCGGATCGCCGTCGAGGAGGTGCCCGAGCCGTCCGCGCCCTCGACCTGGCTGGAAAAGAAATAGCGCAGTTCGAACACCCCGCGCGGGGTATGCATGTACTTGCCGGAGGTGACACGCGAGATGGTCGACTCGTGCATCGTGACCGCCTCGGCGATGTCCTTGAGGATCATCGGCCGCATGTGCTCGTCACCGTGCTCAAGGAACGCGGTTTGGCGTTCGATGATCGAGCGCGCGACCTTGATCAGCGTCTGATGGCGGATCTCCAGGCTCTTGAGCAGCCAGCGCGCCTCCTGGAGCTGCGTACGCATGGTGGCGTGGCTCGCGTTGCGACCTATCAGGCTGGCGTAGCCTTGGTTCAGGCGCACGCGCGGCAGCGTGGCCGGGTTCAACTCCACACCCCAGCCGTGCTCGGTGCGCCGCACGAAGACATCCGGTACCACGTACTGGGCGCTGCCGGCGCTGACCGTGGAGCCCGGCCGCGGATGGCACGAGCGCACCAGCGCGATGGCGCAGGCCAGCTCATCCTCGGTGGCGCGCAGCTCGCGCCTCAGCAGCGACATCTCACGACCGGCGACCAGCTCCAGGTGGTGGCGCGCGATCTCGATGGCGGTCGCGAAGCCCGGAGTGGCGGGGTCGAGCTGGCGCAGCTGCAACTCAATGCACTCGCCCACGGAGCGCGCGCCGACGCCAGCGGGGTCGAGCGCCTGAACGATGGCCAGGAGATCCGCCACTTCGTCCGCGCTGCTTTGGATCTCCGGCCGCAGCGTGAGCGCTATCTCGTCCAGGGACTCGGCGATATAGCCGTCATCGCTGATCGCATCAACGATCGCGCGGGCGATCGCCAGCTGTCGCGGCGCGAGGCTCGCCAGCTCCAGTTGCCATAGCAGGTGGTCCTGCAGTGACTGGCCGCTATCATCGGCGTACTCCTGCTGACGTTCGTCTTCGTCGGCGTTCCAAGGCGTCTCGGTGGGCCCGGCGCCGCGGGAGTCCCAGCTTTCATCGAGGACCTCAACGGTGCTCTCGGAGTCGCGTTCGGCGCTCTTGGGTTGCTCGGCGGCCGTGACGACGGTTTCGAAGGTGCCCGTTTGCTCGGAGTCCTCCGTGGGCTCGAGCATCACGTTCGATTCGAGCAGTTCGCGGATATGAGCCTGCAGCTCGAGGGCCGGCATCTGCAGAAGCCGGATAGCCTGCTGCAGCTGTGGGGTCATCGTAAGGGTCTGACCCAGCTTCAGCTGCAGGGAGGGTTTCAGCATGGCGAGGCTTGAAAGACTAATGGCAGCCTTTCCGGTTGCACTAGGTAATTAACTGAAAAATAATGGATTTCCGCCCCTATCGTCTATCTCTCAGAGCTTGAAGGACTCGCCTAAGTACACCTCACGGACTTGGGGGTTGGCAAGGACTTCTTCCGCAGTCCCGGCCGCTATGACGGTGCCCTGATTGACGATGTAGGCGCGGCCGCAGACCCCGAGGGTTTCGCGGACATTATGGTCAGTGATGAGTACGCCGATGCCGCGTTGCGTCAGCTCGCGGATTATGCGCTGGATGTCCAGCACGGACAGCGGATCGACGCCTGCGAAGGGCTCATCCAGCAACATGAAGCGCGGTTCGGCCGCCAGCGCGCGGGCGATCTCCACCCGGCGCCGCTCGCCTCCCGACAATGCGATGCCCAGACCTTTGCGCACATGGCCGATGCGCAGTTCCTCGAGCAACTGTTCGAGGCGATGCTCACGCGCCGCGCGCTCCATGTCCGGGCGCGTCTCGAGTATCGCCATGATGTTGTCCTCGACGGACAGCTTGCGGAAGATCGAGGCCTCCTGCGGCAGGTACCCCAGGCCAAGCTGCGCGCGCCGGTGCATCGGCAGCAGCGTGAGGTCCTGGTCCCCGAGGTGGATGCGACCGGCATCGCAGGGAACTAGCCCCACGATCATGTAGAACGCGGTCGTCTTGCCGGCGCCGTTGGGTCCTAGCAGCCCGACGACTTCACCGTTTGTGACTTCGATCGACAGATCGCGTACCACCTGGCGTGACTTGTAGCTCTTCGCCAGCCCGGTCGCTTTCAGCGTGCTCATGGTTGTGGCGTAGCGGTTGGTTTCGGGTCGGTGGTTGGGGTTACCGCCTTGGAGGCGTCCGGCTTGCTCAGCCCGGGAGTCGCGTGCGGCGCGATGGTGATGTGGATGCGGTTGTCCGAGCCTGGCTCGACGCTCGGCGCGCCAGTGGTCTGCGCGCCACCCGCCTGTACACGCTGCGCGCGGATGTTGTAGACCAGTATCGGACCGGAGATCTCGTTTTGGCCGTCCGACAGCCACGCATCGTCGCTGAGGCGCACGGTTCCCTCCGCCACGTCGTAGACGATCTTGTCGGCGTGGCCACGGGCGATCTGCGTCGAGTTATCGCGCTTCTGCTCGAACTCCGCCGGCTTGCCGACGACGGTCGCGCGCGCTATCAGGCTGTCTTTGAACTCGACCACCGCCGAGTCCGAGCGCAGGTTGCCGCGCGGTTCGGCGTTGATGCGCACGTTGCCGTCGAAGGTCCATTTGCTGTCGGCGAAGTTGAGCCCGGTGGCCTGGGCGGTGTCGGCCTGCACGCGCATGGTCCCCTGGGAGATCACCACGTCGTGGTAAATCATCTTCTTGGTCTTGTAGTCGACCTCGGTGTTGGCGGCATCCACATGCACCGGCTGGTCCCCGTCCAGCAGCTGCGCGGAATGCGCGATCGCGTCGGAAGGGGCGGCGGAGGCGGCCGGCGGTCCCGGCGGAGCCTGAGCCACGACCAGCGCGCCGCGCCCTAACAGGAGCGCGGCGAGGAAAGTCGATCTAAGGTAGGTACGTGCCATGTATCGCCGATTCTAACTGCACACGACTCTCCTTCAAGTTCGCGGTCATCCCGGTGGCGTCGAGCTTGCGTCCCGACATCACCAGCGTCACCGGGTCGGAGGTCGTCAGCAGCTGTGCCTTGGTATCGAAGGTCAGGTGCTCGGTGGAAAGGTCCGCTGGCTCGTCCGCGCCCGGGAGCCGGCCGTTTACACGCACCGCGCCCGCTAGCTTGACGATGCCGCTGTTCTGTGAGAGTTCACCCTCGTTGGCGCGCGCGGTCCACTCGTTGCCGCTATCGTCGCGGAAGGCGAACTGCACCTGCCGCAGGCTGACCGTCTCATTGCCCGGCCGCTGCTGGACCTGTGCCGCGTCCAGGGTGTACAGCGGATGTCCGTCCGGGGCGGTTTGCACCATGTGCGCTTTGCGCGCGGAGTATCCCGGATCGGGCATCGATTCCTCGACCGTCACCGGGGCGGCGCTCTCGCGCTGGCCGCCGGTGAGTACCACGGCGCCGACCAGCAGCGCGATGAAGGCGAGGATTCCCAGCAGCCGATAGGTCATGCGCGTGCCGCCCGCGCTGTCGCCGCCGTGAGCAGCAGATCGCACACCTCGCGCACCGCGCCCATCCCACCGGGCAGACGCGTGACGTGGCCGGCCGCGCGCCGCACGGTCGGATGCGCGTCGGCGACCGCGAAGCTCAGCGCGACCATGTTCAACAATGGCAGGTCGGGAAGATCGTCACCGACACAGGCGCAGGCGGCGGGGCTGATCTTCAAGCGAGCGCACAGACGGGTGAACACCGCGAGCTTGTCCGCCACGCCCTGGTGGACGTGCGCGATGCCCAACTCACGACAGCGAACGGCGGTCATCGGTGAACGCCTTCCTGAGATCACGGCCACGGCGAGGCCGGCGCGACGCAG
>JANYBG010000198.1 GCA_025360865.1 Pseudomonadota bacterium
AGGGTGTAGCGCCTCGGCTTGAACACACGACTGAAGTGCGTCAGTTCCGGGTAAACGGTGTGGCAGGCGTCGCACGCCACGTCCGTCTGAACGTGCAAAGCTCGGAATCGCAGGCGCATCAGGCGTCGCCGCCAGCCATGCTGTCGCCGGAGGCGATTAGTCAGGAGCTGCGGTCGATCGTCGATTGGCCTAGCATGCGGCACTCTTCTAGAAGGACGTGGATATCTGCGTAAGTTTGGCATATGAGAGCTGCGGCTGTAGAGATGGGCGATAGTGTCTAGTACGTATGTCACCAGATACCGACCGCAATAACGCTGGAGAATGGTCGGAGTTTGCGCCCGTGACCACTTGCCTAGGTTCGTGGTGAGAAGTCCTGTGAGTAGTTACAATTCGGCCGAACCGATCCGCTGGTCTTCCACGCTGTGGCGTGAGGGTGTGCGAACGAGCCATGCATAGAAGCCGCTGCGCGGGACATCGAGGGCTTTGAACGTCAATCCGATCGGCCAGATCCCCCGATGCTTCGCCACGAAGCCGAACCTCACTTCGACTCCTCGGCGAACCAGACCGCAGCGTTTTTTACGATGTCGCGCTCTATCTTCAGTGTCGCGACTTCCTTTCTCAGGGCAGCCAACTCGGCCTGATCGGCTTTCTGCTGACTATGGCCAGCAAACGCCTGGACCGGATCTGCCACTGCTTCGCTGACCCACTTGCGCAGCACGTTCTGGTGCAGGCCCAAATCTCGGGCGGCTTGCGCCGCTGATGCACCACGCTCCCGAACCAGCTTTACCGCCTCAACCTTGAACTCTCGGCTGACTACTCTTCTAGTACCCATCCGCCACCGCCGGCATCATCATCCACCTTAACCAGGTGTCTGAGAAACTGGCAGCAGGCCATACGTACATTTACGTTTGTACTCTCCAAGCAGCATCGCTAGGGTGCAACCATGAACTTACACGCTCTTCACCGCCGCCTTCCATTGGTTCTCGTCGGTGCCGTGTCCGTGATCACCGCACCTGCGGCAGCGGCGGAACGCTGGGTCCCGGCGACGCAGGAGGTGACGCAGTTGCTGAAATCGCCGGCGGACCCAGCTCGCGGGAAGGAGCTGTTCGTCCAGTGTGCTGGATGTCATATCGCCAGCATCCAGACGTTGCCGAAGGGATGGGTACCGGAGATCCTGGGGCAGCACCCGCGTTATCTTGCCAAGGAACTCATAGACTTCAGTCGCGGCGTGCGATGGGACGTGCGCATGCAGCCGATTGCCCGGGAGCACGCGCGCCCCGGAGGGCAGGACGTTCTAGACGTGGTAACGTACATCTCACGCCAGTCGCCCGACCGCGCGGGCGGTGGGGCGCCGCAAACTCCGGTTCCCGCCCGAGCGGCTGGCGCCTACTACAGCAGCTCCTGCAGCGGCTGCCACGGACCGACCGGAGAAGGTGAGGACGCAGGCTTCGTGCCGCGCCTCGCCGGACAGGACTCCGCATACCTGCTGCGGCAGTTGCACGATGTCGTCGACGGGCGCCGTCCGAACATGCGCGCACAGCATCTGCAGCTGCTCACGGATCGCAACGCGCGGCAGTTGGACGGCCTGGCGGCCTATCTCTCCCAACTGCCTCCGGCTGTGTCGCACTAGCGTGGTCTCACCGCGAAACAATCTCATTCTGGACGCGTTGCCGAGCGCGGAACGCGAGCGACTATTTCCGCATCTGACGCTCGTTCAACTTCCTCTAGGGCTCGCGTTGTATGAATCCGGTGACACTCTGCGTCACATCTACTTCCACCGATTCGATCGTGTCCCTCCTTGGTGTGCTCCAAGATGGTGCGTCGGCGGAAATCGCCGTCGTGGGGAACGACGGCGCCATTGGCCTCGCACTCTTCATGGGCGGTGAAACCACGACGAATCGAGCGATCGTACAAAGCGCCGGCTCCGCGTACCGCTTAAGCGCCGCTCGGCTCAAAGACGAGTTTCGCCGTCACGGGGAGATGCTGCACATCTTGCTGCGGTATACCCAGGCGTTCCTCACTCAGATGGCCCAGACGGCGGTTTCAACCGGCATCACTCGGTGGATCAGCAACTGTGTCGTTGGCTGCTTTTATCGATCGATCGACTCTCTTCGAACAACCTGAGCATGACTCAAGAACTTATCGCGAACATGCTGGGTGTGAGCCGCGGAGGCGTCACCGAAGCCGCTGGCCGGCTGCAAAAGCTGGCCGTGATTACGCATAGCCGTGGGCACATCGCGGTGGTGGACCGGCCGCGTCTCGAACAGCTTTCGTGCGAATGCTACCGAGTTGTGAAGGCCGAAACGGATCGGCTGCTGCCCCAGCGCGCTCCCCTCAAAAACACGGCCCAAGTCATTCGCAGCACCCGCGTGCGGTCTTGGGGCTAATCGGCTACCCGAGCATCAGCATCGATAAGCCGGGTCGAGCCTCGTTCGGAAGCTGAACGAAACAGCCGACACGGGTGACCGTAGTCGATAGCAACAAAAGAGCTTGAGGGACGAAAGAATGGCGAATCTGACAATTGTGGGCTGGCCGTGGGGCTGATTGCCGTTCTCTTTGGCTGGTTTGCGAGTGATGGGTCGCTCCGATGCTGCCGTACGCGGTGCGGTGGTGCGCGAGGACCGACGCTTTAAAACTTTCACAGACCACGGGTCAGACAAACGAGACAACACCCGATTCTCAAGGCAGAACAGAAAGTTCGGCCAAGGCCGCTTCACCGGCTAAGCACGGAACTCGTGACAGCCGTGGCGTCCTTGGCGGGTCCGAGGATTCCGCCGAAGGCGCGCACACTTTCCCATGGTCACGCCGGTTCGGTGGGGTACCAGTGGCACCGATCTGCTCTGCGTGCCGAGGCTCTCGCAATGGGAACACGAATCATCCGCAATAACGGACTGACTGCGGGTACCAGATTCGCAACGTCTGGAACTGTTCGCCACATTTGAACATTGACGAGCTCAGAATCGGGCAATCAAGTAGGGACTATTACGGATGGTTGCGTGACCCAGTCGGACGCAGCATAAGCAACGACAGGGGTCTAGGGAGAGGTCAATGGAGCATCGCTGGGGACATCGGCTTTCGACCAACATACCGGTGCGACTGAGATGTATGCAGTCGCGTGACACTGGTTGCAGGTGCCTAGGTTGCATAGAGGACGTCAGTGCCAGTGGAGCAATGGTCAGAACGGAGCTCGGTATCTGCCCTGCGTCCAATGTCGCCGTCGAGACGCTGGCCCCAGCTCTCGGCCTTCAGGGCAGCGAGCTCTTGGCTTCTGTCGTTCGGACGAGCCCGGGCGCGATAGCCCTCGAGTGGATGGAGGTCGCATCAACTGGCGTGTCTGCGGTGATGATAGAAACCATGCTGAACAGCGAAGGAGACGACGGCAAGCGACCGATTCGAACCTTCGGCCGCATCAGCTTCTGTGCGTTAGCCTCCGGGACGGACGCATAATGCGCAGCCGAGTCCTAGCGGGAGCCGTAGGGACATGTGATAGCGGGGGCCACACTACGCGAGGAGCTTGCCAGTGCCCGTGTGGAGGCTGCCGCTGATCCCCGTAAAAACGCTGCGGGCAGGTGAGATCGCAGCGGCTCAAGACCCGCATCACGGAGGATCGGGCGACGCGCGAGGCTGCGTCTAGTGGCGCTTGGTGTGATCGCGTGTGCGCGACGCCACGCGTCGACATCGGTTTGGCGCCACCTGAAAATGCGGCCGACTACCATGGTCGGTTTTGGGAAAGCCCCCCCACCGCTCGCGGCGGTACTAGGCTCCTTTGGTCGAACTTCAGGCTTCGCCACCTGGGCAATCAATTGTCGGTTCCGGACGGGACGCCATGACCTCCCAATCGGTCAAGCAAGCTCTCGGCCCGGCCTTAGTTCGCTGGTTCGCCCGCAGCGTCCGGGGAAGCTATACGCATTCATCCGAATGCTACGCAGCACGAGATGAGAGTAGGGTTCAATCGAACTAAAGGGCAAGCAATGAGGAGAAAGTTATGAGTCTTGCGAATTTAACTCGTTTGGAACCGTTTAGCGCGATGCAGGATATCTTCGATCGCTTTCCGAGTGTGTTTGGCCGGTATCCGCGTTTTTACGCTAGCAACGAGACGAACCTTCCGGAATGGGCACCGTCAGTTGATATCAGCGAGACAGGGGAGGAATACCTCATTCGGGCCGCACTGCCCGCGGTCAAGAAAGAGGATGTCCAGGTTACCGTCGGAGAATGGCATGCTCACGCTGAGCGGCGAACGTTGCCAGAATGAAGAGCACAAGGATGAGAAGTTCCACAAGGTCGAGACCTTCTACGGCAACTTCTCGCGTAGCTTCGCGCTGCCGGATGCGATCAATGCTCCCGCAATCAGCGCTGAGTCGAAGGACGGTGTATTGACGATACACGTCCCGAAGACCAAGAACGAGGCCAAGAAGCCAACTACGATTAAGGTTCAGTAGGTCCTGGTGATGACGCTGCGGCGATGACCCTGTGGTCGTCGCCTGCGGCTCCTTAGTGAGGGGAGAACATGCAGGCGTTAGGGATGTTCGAGGCCGACTTTGCTGCAAAGCACAGAAATATGATTGTGGCTATGAGTGATGCCCAGAAGAAGAACAACTTGGAAGGGATGGAGTCGCTCATTAAGAAAGCGTCTCACGGCGGAGCCATTCAGCCGGTTACAGACACCTTCGAACTCGCGCGAATGAATCGAATTTCTGGTGGGTGGTACTTGGCCGTTGAGTGCCCCAAATGCAAACGCCCAAGTCCTATCGCCCGTGATTGTTCTGCCGGAAAGCTCAGCGCTCCTTTTTCAGGTCACGGTGGGTTTTTGGTTGAATGCCATTACTGTTCATATCTGATCCACGCGCCTGCGGTAGCTGTTCATCCTAGGCTTTGGCAATAGTCCTCTAGTGAGTGCAGTTCGAGAGTCTCTAGGAGGATCTCTTTGCGTCGGCCAACACCAATGGAATCTTCACCGTCGAGGCTGAATGCCGCTCAATCAACGATCCCAGATGCTCTTTTCGGAACGGACTGGGCATCTCGGAAACCTTCCGCGCGCGCCCGATTCAGGCCGCGCCGACGTCGGCCGGCAGCTTCGCGGTTGGAGCGGCTATGCCTCTAGGGAAGGTCTGCGCAGGTAAGTGCGCAGGTTGGGATTGAGGGTAAAAGCGCGATCATGATCAGCTCAGTGGCACGGCGGCAGCGTTTTTCAGGCTCTGGGAGCTTGCATTCGCCTGTCGTGGTGCGCTTTTCGCGATC
>JANYBG010000192.1 GCA_025360865.1 Pseudomonadota bacterium
GCGGCGCGCCGGGCAGAAGACTTCGTGTTCCTTTCCGGAGTCGAGGCCGGGCCGATGGAGAAGGGCGACGGCACGGACGTCAAGGCTTTCAAGGCGCAGCTGCGGCGCGCCTTCGACGCCATCAAGGGGAGCCTTGCCGCCGCGGGCGCGGATTTCTCGCAGGTTGTGCAGATGACGAGCTTCCATAACTGCCACAACAGGAAGAACTTCCAGGGCGACTTCCAGGCGCAACTGGAAGCGATGATCGCGGTGAAGGCTGAGTACATGCCGCCGCCGTACTCGACGTGGAACGCCTTCTGCATCGATCGCCAGTACAGCGAGCGCACCGTCGTGGAGATCGTGATCACCGCGTACGCGCCCAGGCCGGCGGTGAAGTAGGCCGCCCGGCAACCGCCCGCGGTCAGTGCGCGGCGCCCGCCCTTGGGTAGCCGAGGTCGTCCGCGCCGTTCCACCTCAGCCAGTCGTTGACCACGAGGTCCGCGTAGTCGCGCCGGCCGACGCTGCCGTTGTAGCGCGCGAGCGCGCGGCGCACGTCGTTGTGCTCGTAGCGGATATAGAACCTCAGGATGGCGCAACCCATGTGGACGTTGGGGGCGACATGCACGAGGTCATAGCGGTGCAGGCCCAGCTTCTCAGGCCAGAATGGCATCACCTGCATGAGGCCCACGGCGCCGGCTGAGGAGACTGCCCAGCGGTTGAAGCGGCTCTCGATGTCGATCACCGCCATGACGAGGCCGGGCTGCAGCCGGGTTTCCCCGGGACGGCGGGTCTCGCAGTAGACCTCCTTGAGGATCTCGAGCCGCTCGTCCTTGTCCTTCACGAGGGTGCGCAGCCTCGGCTCCATCAGCGTGTACCACACCGCCGAGTCGTATTGGTCGGTGAAGCACTGCGCGTGCGCGATGGCCTTGCGCAGTACGCCTTCCAGCTGCGGGTCGCGCTGCTGGTCGGCGCGCGCGCCGGGGACGAGCAGGACCGCGGCGCCCAGGGCGGCCAGCAGCGCCGCGACGCGCGCGCGTGTCACGGCGACGGGGGGCCTAACCCTTGAGCCGCGCTTGCATGAAGGCAAGCGCCCCGGTGAGCGGGAACTCGGTGCTCTCCGCGTCCCGGCGGCCGCGGTACTCGAGCTTGCCGGCGTCGATGCCGCGCTCGCCGACCACTAGGCGATGCGGGATGCCCAGCAGTTCCGCGTCGGCGAACTTGACGCCCGGACGGGCATCGCGATCGTCGTAGAGGACCTCGATGCCGGCGGCGGTGAACTCGTCATACACTTTGTCGCTGAGTTCGCGCACACGCGCGGACTTCTGCAGGTTCATGGGCACGAGCACCACCTGGAATGGGGCGATTGGCGCCGGCCAGATGATGCCGCGCTCATCGTGGTTCTGCTCGATGGCCGCGGCGACGATGCGCGTCACACCTATGCCATAGCAACCCATCAAGAGCGTCGTTTCCTTGCCCGACTCATCGAGCACGACCGCCTTCATCGGCTTGCTGTAGTTGTCCCCGAGCTGGAAGATGTGGCCGACCTCGATGCCGCGGGCGATCCTGAGCACGCCTTTGCCGGTCGGGCTCGCATCCCCCTCGACCACGTTGCGCAGGTCCGCGGGCGTCGCGCCCCGCACGTCGCGCTCCCAGTTGACCCCGGTCAGGTGCATGTCCTTCTCGTTGGCGCCGCAGACGAAGTCGGCGAGCGCCAGTGCACTGTGGTCGGCGTAGATCGGGCACTTGAGGCCCACGAGGCCCACGTAGCCAGGCGTGGTGGCGGTGGCGGCGAGCACGCTCTGCGGGCTTGCCATGCGCAGTGGGCTCGCGACTCCCGGCAGCTTCCGCGCCTTCGCCGCGTTCAGTTCGTGGTCGCCGCGCACCACGAGGGCCACGACCTCGCCCTCGACGGCGCCATCGACGATGAGTGTCTTCACCAGGCGCTCGGGCGGCAGCTTCAGGAACGCGGCGAGATCGGCGATGGTACGGGCGCCCGGGGTCTGGACTTTCTTCAGCGCCTCCACCGGGGCGGGGCGCGCGCCCGCCGGCGGCAGGGCGACCGCGGCCTCGAGGTTCGCCGCGTAATCGTCGCCGTCGGAGAAAACGATGGCGTCCTCGCCCGCGGAGGCGAGCACGTGGAACTCCTGGCTCACGTCCCCGCCGATCGCGCCGGAGTCGGCGCGCACGGCGCGGAAGGTGAGCCCGGTGCGCGTGAAGATGCGCACGTAGGCGTCAAACATGGCCCGGTAGCCTTCGCGCAGCGAGGCCTCGTCCATGTGGAACGAGTACGCATCCTTCATGATGAACTCGCGCGCGCGCATCACGCCGAAGCGCGGGCGGATCTCGTCGCGGAACTTGGTCTGGATGTTGTAGAAGTTCAGCGGCAGCTGCTTGTAGCTGCGCAGTTCCTGGCGCGCGAAGTCGGTGATGACTTCCTCGGCGGTGGGGCCGTAGACGTAGTCGGCTTCCTTGCGGTCCTTGATCTTCAGGAGCTGCGCGCCGAACTTTTCCCAGCGGCCGGTTTCCTGCCACAGCTCTGCCGGCTGGATGGTCGGCATCAGCAGCTCGATCGCGCCCGCGCGGTCCATCTCCTCGCGGACGACGCGCTCCACCTTGCGCAGCACGCGCAGGCCCAGCGGCGACCAGGTGTACAGGCCGGCGGCGAGCTTGCGGATCATGCCGGCGCGCAGCATCAGCCGGTGGCTGGTGATCTCGGCGTCGGCCGGCGTGTCCTTGCTGGTATTGAGGTGGAAGCGGGACAGGCGCATGCAGTGGAACCCGGTGAAAACGGACCGCCATTGTAGCGGCGCGGATTGGAGGCCGCCGCCTATTTCGCCTTGGTTTCCGGCTCGGGGGGCGGCGACATCGGGATCACGTTGATGTCCTCGCGCATGGTCACCACCTCGAACTTGCCGTGCCGTGGCGGCTTGTCGGTGAGCTGCAGCACGCCATGGCCATCCCGCCAGCGGTAGAGCTTCGGCTTGGCCGCCTCGGTCGCCGCTTCGGCCTTGGCGGCCCGGGCCTGCGCCTGGTCGGCCGTCTCGTAGCCCGGATGCCCGAGTTTCCACCAGCCGATGCCGGCCCCGAGGGCCAGTCCGGCGACGACGGCGACGACTGCACGCATGGCGTTCCCCGTGGGAGCGGCGCTGTGGGAGCGGCTTCAGACGCGATCTTGTCATATCGCTGATCGCGGCTGAAGCCGCTCCC
>JANYBG010000033.1 GCA_025360865.1 Pseudomonadota bacterium
AGAAGCTGCAGTACGACCTGTACTACATCAAGAACAACAACCTGCTGTTCGACCTCGCCATCCTGGTGCAGACCGCGGAAGTGGTGCTGCTGGGCAAGGGGGCGCGCTGATGGCCGCGGTGATGCAGCAGCGTCGCAAGCTTCTCATCCTGGAGAGCGACCGCGCGCTGCGGCGCGAGCTCGAGGCGATCTTCTCGGACCTCGAGGTGACCGCCGCGGAGGCCTCCGAGCAAACTCTGGCCCTGGTGCGGCGCACCGAGCCGGACGTGGTGCTGTTTGACCTGGGCACCGCGCTGGAACCCTCGGTCGCGCAGCAAAGCCTCGTGCTGCTGCGCCAGATCCTCAACATCTCCCCCGACACCAAGATCATCGCGATGACCGAACACGACGCGCGTGAGCTCGCGGTCTCGGCGGTCGGGCTCGGGGCGACGGACTTCTACCACAAGCCGGTGGATGCGGGTGTGCTGTCGATCGTGGTGCGGCGCGCGCTGCGCATCCGCGAGCTCGAGGAGGAGAACTGGCGCCTGCGTGAGCGCACCGGGGCCATGGCGCTGGAAGGCATCATCGGGGTGAGCGACTCGATGCGCAGCCTCTGCCGCGCCATCGAGAAGGTGGCCCCGACGAACGCGACCGTGCTGCTGCTGGGTGACAGTGGCACCGGCAAGGAACTCCTGGCGCGCGCGCTGCACCGGCTCTCCGGCCGCGCCCACAAGCCCTTCGTCGCGATCAACTGCGCGGCCATACCCGATACCCTGCTTGAGAGCGAGCTGTTCGGCTACGAGAAGGGCGCCTTCACCGGCGCGGCCAAGCGCACCGCCGGAAAGCTGGAAAGCGCCGACGGCGGCACCGTGTTCCTGGATGAGATCGGGGAGATGCCGTCGAGTCTGCAGGCGAAGCTTTTGCGCGTGGTGCAGGAGCGCACGGTGGAGCGCATCGGCGGCCGCGTGCCGCTGGTGCTGGACCTGCGCATCGTCTGCGCCACCAACCGCCCGCTGGATGCCCTGGTGGGCACGGGCGGCTTCCGCGATGACCTCTTCTATCGCATCAGCGAAGTGACCATCAAGATCCCGCCGTTGCGCGATCGCCAGGGCGACAGCCTGCTGGTCGCGCAGTTCCTGCTCCAGCAGACCGCCGAGCGCTTCGGCAAGCCCTCGCGCGGGCTCGCCCCCGATGCCATCCGCGCGATCCAGGCCTATCGCTGGCCGGGCAACGTGCGCGAGCTGGAGAACCGCATCAAGGGCGCGGTCATCATGGCCGAGGGCGTGGTGGTGACCGCGGCGGACCTGGGCCTCGAGGATCCCGGTGATGATCCGGAGTACCTGAACCTGCGTGTCGCCCGGCAGCGCGCCGAGGCGCAGGCGGTACGCCAGTCACTCGCGGTCGCCAAGGGCAACCTGTCGCGCGCCGCGGAGCTGCTGGGCGTCACGCGGCCCACCCTCTATGACCTGCTCGGCAAGCACAGCATCGATGCCTCCCAGTTCGGCCGCAACGCGCCCGCGCTATCCGCAAGCGCCGCGCCGGCGCCGCCGCCGGCTGCCGAAGGTGGCGCCACTCCGTGACGGCGGCTGAGCGGACCGTCCCGTTCCGGTCGGACATCGAGGGACTGCGGGGGATCGCGGTGCTCCTCGTGGTGGCGTGCCACTGCGGCATCGGCGTCCTCGCCGGTGGCTTCGTCGGTGTGGACGTCTTCTTCGTGCTCTCCGGTTACCTGATCACCTCCCTCCTCGTGGCCGAGATCGGCGCTTCCGGGCGCCTGGACCTGCCGCGCTTCTACGCCCGGCGCGCGCGTCGGCTGCTGCCGGCTTCCGCGCTCATGCTCCTCGCGACGCTCGCGGCGGCCTGGTCGCTGCTCGCGCCGCAGGAGCTGGTGTTCACCGGGCGCGCCGCGCGCGCCGCGGCGCTGTACGTGAGCAACGTCTTCTTCGATTCCGACGCGGCGGATTACTTCGCGCCGGGCGTCGAGCTCAATCCGCTCCTGCACACCTGGTCGCTCGGGGTGGAGGAGCAGTTCTACCTGTTCTGGCCCGCGCTCGTGCTGCTGGGGCTCGGACGCGAATCCTCGCGCGGCCGGCTCCTCGGGCTGCTGGGCGCGCTGACGCTCGGCTCGTTCGCGCTGAGCCTGTGGACGACGCCGCGGCACCCGACGTTCGCCTTCTACGAGTTGCCCGCGCGCGCCTGGGAGTTCGGCGCCGGCGGCCTGCTGGCGCTCGCGCCGCTGGCGGCGCTCAAGCTGCGCCCCCTGGCCTGGTCGGTCATCGGCTGGGTGGGCGTCAGCGCGATCCTCGCCTGCGGCTATCTCGTGCCACCGGGCGCCGGCTTCCCGGGCTGGCTCGCCCTGCTCCCCGTGGCGGGCACGCTCGCCGCCCTCGCCGCGGGTTCGCAGCTGCCCCGGCGGGGCGCCGGGATCCTCCTGGGCTCAGCCTTACTGCAGTACCTGGGTGCCCGTTCGTATTCCTGGAACCTGTGGCACTGGCCGTTCGTCTTCTTCGCCGCCGCGCTTTTGCCGGGGCTGTCAGGTCCCGGCAAGATCGTCGCCGCGGTCGCGGCCCTCGCCGCGGCATCGCTCACCTTCCGCCTCGTCGAGCGACCCGCGCGCGGCAGCGCGTACCTTCGGCCGCGTCCGGGCCTCAGCCTCGCGCTCGCCGCCGGGATCACCGTCATCACGGTCGGCCTCACCTGGGCGGGCATCGGCGCCGGGGGCGCCGCGGCGTCCGCGCCGCGCTTCGCGCGCATCAACGCCGCGGTCGCGGACATCGCCTCGATCGCCCGCGATCAGTGCGTGACGCCTTTTGGGGAGGATGCGCGGGTGCGCACCTGTGTGTATGGCGCCGCGCACCCGAGCATGACGGTGGCGCTCTTCGGGGACTCGCACGCCATCCAGTGGTTCGACGCGGTGCGCGCGGTCGCCGACCAGAACCACTGGCGGCTCGTCACCTTCCTCAAATCCGGCTGCGCGGCGCACGATGCGGCGCCGTTGCTCGGCGGCGCTGGCTGCCGGGCCTGGCGCGACCAGGCGCTGCGGGACCTCGTGGCGCTACAACCGGACGCGGTTTTCGTCGCGAGCTACACCTCGGGGTACGGGCTGGGCGAGGCGCATCCGGAGGCGGACCTTGAGCGCCTGCGCGCCGGGTGGCGCCGCTCGCTCGAGGTGCTCGCGGGCGCGGGACTCACGGTGGTCGCATTCAGGGACACGCCGCTGCCGCCATTTGACGTGCCGACGTGT
This sequence comes from Pseudomonadota bacterium, assembly GCA_025360865.1. Taxonomy (GTDB): domain Bacteria; phylum Pseudomonadota; class Gammaproteobacteria; order Steroidobacterales; family Steroidobacteraceae; genus 13-2-20CM-66-19. The sequence continues at coordinate 3,223 of JANYBG010000033.1, forward strand.
CTGGCGCGCGCCGTGACCCAGGCCTGGCGGCGCGGGCGCTCCTGCGATGTCCCTGAGAAATCCGCGCTCGAGCCGCGCACCTTCCAGGCCGAGCAGGCCGCGACGGCAGGCCTCGCGGGAGTCCACTTCCTGGATCTCACCGATCGCTTGTGCCGCGCGGGTGTGTGCCCGGCGATCATCGACGGCACGATCGTCTACCGCGATGCGAGCCACATCACCGGGAGGTACGCTGCGAGCCTGGCGGGGGATATCGCGCGGCGGTCACAGGGATGGATCGCGGCAGGCGCGAAGCGCGCCGCGGTTCCCCGCGCGCCCGCGCCCACCGACTAGCGCTGAGTCTCGCGGCGACCTCGCGCGTGTGTCAGGGCCGCAGGCCGTAGACGGTGAGTTCCGCCTGGCAGCCGACGTACACCTTGCCGTCGGCGATCGTCGGCACGACGTGCTTCACCGCAAGCCCCGCGGCATCGGCGCCGCTGGCGTTGCTGCTCCACAGGCGGATACTCAGATCGTTCGCATCGTAAGCACGCAGGATCGCCGGTCCCGCGGGCATGCTGCCCCCCGTGGCCGTGCCGTTGGCCGTGGTGTCAACCGTCCAGACCACCGCCCCGTTCGCACCGGCCGCCGAGATGACCGGGTTGGTCCCCGGGTAGCCGTAGGTTTCGGGGGACTGGGAGGTGGGTGTCGAGGAGATGGTCGCGTTCGCCACCGAGTAGGATTTCAGGAAGTCATTGATCGCCCCGACGTACAGGTGTCCGCCCCATACCGAGGGCGTCGTGAACAGTCCACAGGTGATGCAGTTACCCAGGTTGTTGACCTGCAAGGTCTGCACGAGCTTATCCGGGCCGCCGGAGGTGTATCGGCCCATGTTGTCGCGGTCCACGAGGAAGATCTTGGATTCCTTGTTCCCACCGATCGCGAGATGCGGGTGCGCGGCGGAGCCCAGCGCATCCGGCAGCAGCACCACCCCACTGGTACCGAAGTCCAGGTCCTGGCTTTCGAGCACAGCCTGGTTGCTCGGCGTGAAGTAGTCACTGATCGCAAGCCCGCCGGAGGTCGTGAGCTTGATCATCGAATCGCCGTAGTCATCGTTCGGGGCCATCGGGCTGTTGGCATCGAACGGGCCGTTCGCGGTCGCAAGATAGATGTTGCCCAAGCTGTCGGCCGCGGGACCGGCACCGACCATCCACACCGACGCCCCGTTCGCGTGCGGGGCGAAGGTGAAAGCCGCGTTCCGGATAAGTGTCGTCGCGTCGTAGCCGAGGAGCCAGCCCTTGTAAGGCAGGTAGTCCCCGTGCGAACCGAATCCGATGTACACCGTATTGTTCACGAGCAACAAGCCGGGCCGCTGCATCTGCCACTGGGGATTGAACACCAGTCCATTGACCGTGGCGGCGGCGGCCGCCGGTGAGCCCGGCTTTTCGGTCCCGGTCGACAGGGCGAGGGCGTGCAGGCGATACCAGTAGGTCGGCCCGGCCGCCTTGCTGGTGGCGACCGCATAGAGGGTGCCGCTGCTCAGATCAATGACGGGCGTGCCGGTGATGCCAAACTCCCCCGGGGTGTCAACGATCTCCAGGGTGTCCGCGGCTGGCACCGGGGTTTCCCCGGTAGCGAGCAGGCTCATCCGCCAATACTGCCGGCAGGGAGCGGCGTCGGCATCGAAGGCATAGACGGTGGCGTGCTGAGTGACGACAAAAATCACGTTGTGGGTGGCGCCGCTGATCGAAAGATTGGCGACCCACAGGGGCTGCCCGTACACCGGTCCATCCACGGCGCAGGAGAAAAGCTTGCCGAAGGCGCCCTGCGTCGTCAGGACCGCCGGGGTGAGCGCGTATTCACTGAGGTTCTGGCCGGTGCGGTCGGCGCCGTACCGCTGCGTGACAACGCCCGCCAGGTCGGTGACCGCGACGGTGGCCGAGGCGGCGCGGCTCGAATCGGCGACGCTCGTCGCGGCGACGACGTGCGTCCCCGGCGTGCCGGGCGGCGAATACACCCCGGCGCTGGAGATCGTGCCCAGCGTGGCGCTGCCGCCGGCCACACCATCCACGCTCCAGGTCACCGAGGTATTCGCGCCACCGGTGACGGTGGCCCCGAACGGCTGCGGCACCTGTGTCGTGACCGCGGCGCGACGCGGGCTGACGGAAACGGCCAGGCCGCCCGCGGCGGTGATGGTCACCGTGGCGGAGGCCGACTGGTGCGAGTCCGCGGTCGCGGTCGCCGTTACCGTCACCTGGGCGGGCGAGGGGATCGTCGCCGGGGCCGTATACGTGCCGGAACCGGAGATGGTCCCGACCGTCGCATCCCCGCCGGCCCTGCCGTTGACCGCCCAGCTCACCCGGGTGTCTGTGGCGTTCTTCACCGTCGCGGCGAAGAGAAAGGTGCCCGTGACCGGCACGCTGGCACTGGTGGGAACGACCGAGACACTGACCGGCGCGGTGAGGGTCACCGTTGCGGCGCCGGACTTCGTCGCATCAGCCGCCGCGATGGCCGTTATCGAGACCTGTGGCGGCGTCGGCACCGCGTTCGGCGCCGCATAGAGTCCGGCGTTGGAGATCGTTCCGAGGGTCGCGTTGCCGCCGCTGACGCCACCCACCTGCCACGTGACGGTGTTGTTGGTGCTGTTGGTGACCGTCGCGCTGAATGCCTGTGTACCACCGGTCGCGACGCTCGCCGCGGACGGTGCGACGCTGACCGTGACCGGCGCTCCCGGCGAGGCGGATCCGGACCCGCCGCAGCCGGCCATGCCGCCCAATGCGGCGCAGGCGAGCGTGGGCAGCCAGGGCGTACCGCGGGAGACTCTGTATTTCCGCATCAACACGCTCACTCCTTGCGCGATTTTTCCACGCCGCTGTCGCGGTGGCGCGCAGGGCGAACCACCGAGATCATCGGCCATGAAGCTGGTCCCTAGCGCTGCTTGAATTCCTCGGGCGTCAGCTGGTGCCGCGCCAGCAGCTTATAGAAGTCGGTGCGGTTGCGGCGCGCCAGGCGCGCCGCCTGGCTGACATTCCCGCCGGTGATCTGCAGGATCGATGACAGGTAGCTGCGCGTGAACTCATCGCGCGCCTCATCGAAGGAGGGCAGGCGCCCGGGGGTGCCCCCGAGTGACTGCTGCACCAGTTCCACCGGGATGATCGGGGTCTGCGACAGCGCCACGTTCTGGCGCACCACGTTCTGCAGCTGGCGGACGTTGCCGGGCCAGTCGGCCGAGGCGAGCAGCTCCACCGCCTCGGGCGCGTAGATCTTGCGCACGCCGCTTTCCTTGGCGATGAGGGCGAGGAAGTGCGCCACCAGCAGCGGGATGTCCTCGCGGCGGCGGTTGAGCGAGGGCATCTCGATGTGCACCACGTTCAGCCGGTAGTAGAGGTCCTCGCGAAAGGCGCCTGAGGCCATCAGCTGCTGCAGGTCGCGATGCGTGGCCGAGACCACGCGCACGTTGGTCGGGATCGCCTCCGTGGCGCCCACCGGGCGGATGACATTCTCCTGCAGCACGCGCAGCAACTTGACCTGCAGGCGCATCGGCATGTCGCCGATCTCATCGAGCATCAGCGTGCCGCCGTCGGCGGCCATGAACAAGCCGCGGTGCGCGCGCGTGGCGCCGGTGAAGGAGCCCTTCTCGTGGCCGAAGAGCTCGGACTCGAGCAGGTCCTCGGCCATGGCGCTGCAGTTGATGGCGACGAAGGGCTTGTTGCGGCGCGGGCTGCCGCGATGGATGGCGCGGGCGAGCAGCTCCTTGCCCGTGCCGCTCTCACCGGTGATCAGCACGCGGGCATCGGTGCCGGCGACCATGTGCGCCTGCGCGAGCTTCTCCTCCATCGCCGCGGAGCGGGTGACGATCTCGGCGCGCCAGTCCTCGTCCGAGGTGCCAAAGCCTGAGATGCGCAGCGCCTTCTGCACCTGGTCGAGCAGTTCCTGCTTGTCCACAGGCTTGGTGAGGAAGCCGAACGCGCCCATCTGGGTCGCCTGCACGGCATCGGGGATGGTGCCGTGGGCGGTGAGGATGATGACCTTCAGTCCCGGCCAGCGGTTCTGCAGCTCCTTGAGAAGACCGATGCCGTCCATGTTGTCCATGCGCAGGTCGGTGATCACCAGGTCCGGGCGGAAGCGGCTCGCCGCGGCGATCGCCTGGGCGGCGCTCTCGACCGCCTCCACGTCGTAACTCTCAGCGCGCAGGCGGATGGTCAGGAGGCGCAGCAATCCCGGGTCGTCGTCGACGACCAGGATGCGGGCCTTGCGTTTGCCGGGTTGATTCAAAGGTTGGTTTCCTCGTGGCGCACGGTCAGCGGCCCGTGGTGCCGGGTTTACGCTCGTTCAGGGAGCGCTCGATGTTGGCGATGGCATCCAGCTTGGCGCGCGCGGCGTCGAGTTCCTTACGCAGGCGCGCGTTCTCGTCCAGCTCGCTCTGCAGCCGCTTGTTCGAACTCGCCACCAGCGCGTGGTCGTTGCGCGTGGCATCGCTCTGCAGCCTGCGGTTTTCCGCCTCGAGCGTCAAATGGTCGTCGATCCGCGATAGCTCGAGCGCGGCCAGCTGGCGCTCGCCCGGCAGCAGCATCTCAGGATTGGCCAGCACTTCGCGCAGCAGGCCCTGCGCGCGCGGCAGGTTGGTGGCCGGGTGCCCATGCGTGCCCAGGATCAGGGCGAGCTTCAGCGCATGACTCGGGGTGGGCGCGATCTGGTACTCGTGCTCGGCGGTGGCGAAGATCTCCGCCTGCGCCGTCGGTGGGCCGCCGATCAGGCGCTGCAGCATCTGCAGGTAGTCCGACAGCACCGCGTAGTTGGCGCTGACGGGGGTGACCAGGGGGAGCGGGGCGGGCGTGCGCTGCCCCACGCCGCCGCCGCAGCCGGTGAGCGCGGCGAGCAGCACAGCCGCGGTGCTGGCGAACCGCGCCGGGGGTGCGCTATGCCGCATGGGCCTGCGCCTTGGGACTGGTGATGAGGGCGAGGTCACCCGCGCTCGCCCGGATCGGCATCGTGATGCGAAAGTGCGCACCCGGGAACTGACCATCGATGATCTGGATCGTGCCGCCGTGGGCGGAGACGAATTCCAGCACCACCGAAAGTCCTATGCCGGTGCCCTTGACGGCGCGGCTGCGCGCGGCGCGACCGGTGTAGAAGGCATCAAACACGTGGTCGCGGTCCTCCACCGGGATGCCTGGCCCGCTGTCGGCGACATCCAGGATCAGCTGCAGCGCGGAGGCGCGCGCCATCAGGTGGATGGTGCCGCCCTTGGGTGAGTACTTCACCGCGTTCGACAGCAGGTTCTCAAGGATCAGGCGGATCTTGCCGCGGTCGGCGACCAGGGTCACATCCTCCACGTGCACGTCCAGACGGACGCGCTGGGACAAAAGCGTCAGCTGCTGGTTCTCCAGCACCTGCTTCACCAGCGGGCGCAGGCGGAACTCGGTGGCCTCGAGTCCCACGCTCGAGGTCTGCCAGGCGCTGAAGGAGAGCAGGTTCTCGATCATGCGCTGCAGCTTGATGCCGTTCTCGCGCAGGATCGCCGCGACCTCGCGCTGGTTGGAGTCCAGTTCGCCGACCGCGCCGTCCATCAAAAGCTCCGTGCCCTCGCGAATGTTGGCGAGCGGGGTCTTAAGCTCATGCGACATGTGGCGCAGGAAGCGGTTGCGCTCGTGCGCGAGCTCCAGCAGGCGATTGCGCAGCCACTCGAGCTGGCCGCCCAGGCGCTCGAGGTCATGCGGGCCGTTGACCGCGATGGGGTTGGTGAAGGTGCCCTCGCCCAGCTCGCTGATCGCGCGGTCGAGCTGGCGCAGCGGACGCCCGACGCCCACGGTGAGCACGAACACGGCGATGACGGCCAGCGGCAGCAGGAGGGCGGCCTGCAGCAGCAGGCGCTTGCGGGCCTGCTGGGTGCGCTGCTGGAGCTCGGAGACTTCCTTGTCCACCTGTTCGTTGCTTTGCTGGGCGACGCGCTCGACCAGCGCGCTCAGTTGCGTGAAGCGGCTGGAGAGATTCTGCGCGGCCTGGGGTCCCGGGCTCACCGGCGCGCTCATCACCGACGTCGCGATGCTCGCCTGCAGGTCACCCAGATCCTCGAGCGTCTGGCGCGCTTCAGGTCCGGCCTGGCCATGTAATTGCTCGCGCGTGGCCTTCAGGCGCTCGTCCTGCGCGCGGTAGACATCGATCAGCTTGGGATCGTTGAGCACTTCGTAGAGGCGCGCGGTGCGCTCCAGGGATGCGATCTGCCCGAACAGGGCCTGGCTCGCCCGCGCTCCTGTGACACCCTGGATGACGATTTTCTGGCCGCTGTCGCCCAGGTCCCGGATTTGCAGCACGGCCGTGAGAATGGCCACCAGCAGCGGCACGGCCATCAAGGCCAGGCCCACTAGCATCAGTCCACTCAATGACTTGGGACGCCCCCACTGCATGGGGCGGCATTCTACCGGTCAGTCCGCCCAGACGTCGCGCATTGGCGCTTTCTGGCGACTACCACGGATCACGCTGCAGGCGCTGTTCCCAGGCGTAGGCGGTGCGCACGATGGTGTCAAGGTCATCCAGCTTCGGCTGCCAGCCCAGTTCGCTGCGGATGCGGTCGGCGCGCGCCACCAGGGCCGGGGGGTCCCCCGGGCGCCGGGGTTCTTCCTTCACGGTGATCGGCTTTCCGGTCACGCGCCGCACGCTGTCGATGACCTCGCGCACGCTGTAGCCATGGCCGTAGCCGACGTTGAGGGTTGTTGAGGCGCCCCCGCCGCGCAGGTAGGTCAGGGCATCCAGGTGCGCGGTGGCGAGGTCCTCGACGTGGATGTAGTCGCGCACCCCGGTGCCGTCCCCGGTCGGGTAGTCGGTACCGAAGATCGACAGGTGCGTGCGCTTGCCGACGGCCACCTCGCAGGCGACCTTGATGAGGAGTGTCGCGTTAGGGGACGCCTGTCCCACGCGGCCGCCGGAGTCCGAGCCTGCCACGTTGAAATACCGCAGTGCCGCATACCGCAGCGGCGTCGCGTGGGCGACGCTCGCCAGCATCCACTCCGACATGAGCTTGGAGGCCCCATACGGGTTGATGGGCGCGGTCGGGGTCGACTCCGCGGCGACGCCTTCCGCGGGCATGCCGTACACGGCCGCCGTGGAGGAGAAGACGAAATGACCCACCTTCGCCTCGACGCAGCACTGCAGCAGTGCGCGCGTCGAGCAGGTGTTGTTGCCGTAGTACTTCAGTGGCTCGCTGACTGACTCCGGCACAATGGTGTACGCGGCGAAGTGCATCACCGTATCGACGTCGTGTTCCTTGAGGACCCGGGCGACCGTGTCCGGGTCCCCGACTTTTCCGACCACCAGTGGCGTGTCCAGGACCGCCTGCCGGAACCCGCGCGAGAGGTCATCCAGGACCACGACCCGTTCACCGCGCTCGCGCAGCTGCAGGACCACGTGGGAGCCGATGTAACCGGCACCGCCGGTGACTAAAATGCCGCGGTTCTTCATAGTGCCCGGATGATAGACAAAAGCACCGGCCCGGACCGGCAGCCGTTCGCAGGACTGACGCCGGAACTGGTGCTGGATGCCGCTTCCGCCTTTGGTCTGGACCCCGACGGGCGCCTGTTCGCCCTCAACAGCTACGAGAACCGGGTGTACCAGATGGGCATCGGGGAGGGGCAGCTGGTGCTGAAGTTCTACCGCCCGGGCCGCTGGACGGATGCCCAGATCCTCGAGGAGCACCAGTTCACCGCCGAACTCGCGGCCGCGGAAATGCAGGTGGCCTCCCCGCTGGTGATCGGTGACTCGACCCTGCAGCGCTTCCACGAGTTTCGCTTCTCGGCCTTTCCATGGATGCGCGGGCGCTCACCTGAGCTGGATGCGCCCGAGGCGCGCGCCATCCTGGGGCGCGCCCTGGGCAGGTTTCACCAGATCGGGGCGACGCGCCCCTTCGCCGTGCGTCCCCGCATCAGCGTGGAGCGTCTGGGCTGGGCGGCGCGTGAGCAGGTGCTCGACAGCGAGCTCCTGCCCCAGCGGCTGGCCGAGCGCTACGAGCAGATCAGTGGTGAGCTGCTGGGGCGTGTTGGCGAGGCGTTCGATGCGGCGGGCGCGACACGGCAGATCCGCCTGCACGGGGACTGCCACCTGGGCAACCTCCTGTGGAATGAACAGGGCCCGGTGTTCGTGGACCTGGACGACTGCGCCACCGGCCCCCGGGTCCAGGACATGTGGATGATGCTCTCCGGTTCCCCTGACGAGCAGCAGCACCAGTGGGCCCAGCTGCTGGAGGGCTACCAGCAATTCGCCGACTTCGACTACGGGGAGGTCCGCCTGATCGAGCCGCTGCGCTCGCTGCGGATGCTGCACCACGCGGCCTGGGTGGCGCACCGCTGGCTCGACCCGGCTTTCCCGCGGGCGTTCCCCTGGATCGGCGAGGAGCGCTACTGGGAGGGGTACCTGGGGGACCTGCGCGAGCAACTGGCTCAGATCGAGGATCCGCCCCTGCTGCGCGGCTGATCGGCCAAAATGCCGACCGGCGCACGTGCGTGCCGTACCGGCTTTCCGGTATTGTGTGCCCACGCTGCGGCGCCGATAAGTTAAGACTTCTCAGAAAGGTAGCGGCTCAAGCCTATGCGGATCCTCACAAGACTCATCGCGCTTTCGTCCCTGCCGCTGGCGCTGCTCGCCGGCTGTGGCTCGGGACACACCCCCGACCCCGCTGGGGCCGCCCCGGTGGCGCATAAGGCCGCGAAGCCCGTGGATACCCCGTCGGCCACTCTCGTCGCCGCGGTCGCCTCCACCAAGGCCGGAACCCCGCCCATCCCCGTGCAGGTGAAGTTCGCGCTGCATGAACACCCCCAGGCCGGTGAACCCGCCGAGATGGATCTGGTGCTCATACCCCGCTCCGAGGTGATCGAGCGCGTGTTCGGCGCTGTCCAGGGGGAGGAGGGCCTCACCGTGGTCAGCGGCGCGGATCTGGCCGAGACGCAGAAGCCCGTCGAGGGTGTGCCCATCAAGTACACGCTAAAGGTGCTGGCCAAGCAGGACGGCATCTACGAACTCACCGCCACGGTTTCGGTCGACATGGGCGGCATTGTCTCGTCCCAGATCTATTCCATTCCGGTCCTGGCCGGCAGGGGCATGGCTGACCTCCCGGCCGCGGGAACGGTGACCGCGCCAGCGGTTGCCGGGAAGCCCGCGGCGCCTCCCGCGAAGCCCTAGAGTTCTATCCACCTATCGGGTTATGTCAAAGACCGAGCTGTTCCGGTCCGATTCGCCGTACTCCACGGCGCGCGTCACGCGGGGCACCCGCCGCGCTGCCGCTGACTTTCGCGCCGCACCCCCTCTCAGGGAGCAGTCGGGGTGCCGGGAGCCACCGCGACTGGGGTGCGCGATGCGCGACCGCTGCCGGAGAGCCAGGACGCGCTGCACACACGTTAGACTGGTTCTTCATTGGACTGGCGCGCGCTTGTTCGTAGAATGCGCCGCTTCACGTCCCGAATGGATTCACCCCAAGTGCTCAATGGAATGAACGCGCCGCGCGCAGCGTGGCCGCTGGTGCTCGCGATTCTTCTGCCGCTGGCTTACGCGCTCGTGGCCCCCGCCGCCGAGCCGACACCCGCCCCGGAAGCCGTGGCTGGGCAGTTGCGCGATGCGGCGCTGGCCGGCCACGACGTCGCCTACAGCTGGGTGAGCGAGCTCACGACGCGCTTCGGGCCCCGCCCCGCGGGTTCCGCGAGTGAGCAGCACGCCGCGGAATGGGCCGCCGCGCGCCTGAAGGCGCTGGGCTTCGACAACGTGCACATCGAGAGCTTCCCGATCACCGCCTGGGTCCGCGGCAGCGAGAGCGGCTCCCTGGTGGCCCCTTCCGCGCAGCCGCTCGTGATCGCAGCCCTCGGTGAGTCCCCGCCCACACCGGCCACCGGCGTCGAGGGGGATGTCGTGATCTTCAGGAGCCTGCAGGATCTGGTCGCCGCCCCGGGCAACTCACTCAGCGGCAAGATCGCCATGGTGACGCAGCGCATGGTGCGTACCCAGGACGGAGCGGGCTACGGCGATGCGGTCGCCGCGCGCACCGATGGCCCGAAGGAGGCCGCGCAGCGGGGCGCGGTGGCCTTCATGCTGCGCTCGGTCGGCACCGACAGCCATCGCATGGCGCATACCGGGACCACGCGCTACGTCGACGCGCGCGTGCCCGTGCCCTCGTTCGCGCTCAGCAACCCGGACGCGGACCAGCTGGAGCGCATCGCGGCCTTAGGGCAGATCCCGCGCGTGCACCTGTTCTCCGGCGCCTCCTACCTGACGGGCGCGCACTCGCAGAACGTGATCGCGGACGTGAAGGGCACGACGCGCGCGGCCGAGGTCGTGTTGCTGGCCGCGCACATGGATAGCTGGGACCAGGGGACCGGCGCGATCGATGATGGCACCGGCACCGCGATCGTCGTCGCGGCCGCGAAGCTCATGCGTGACCTGCCGCACCGCCCGCGGCGCACCGTGCGCGTGGTGCTGGTGGGTTCCGAGGAAATCGCCCAGCCGAACGCGCCCTTTGGTGACTTCGGCGGCAATGCCTACGCCGCAAGCCACCTGTCAGAGCTTCCCGAGCATGTGCTCGCCGGGGAAAGCGACCTCGGGGCCGATCGAATCTATTCCCTGGCGCTGCCCGCCTCGGTGGCGCATGGCGAGTTCGCCCTGGCCACCGACCGCCTGCTGACCCCGATCGGCGTGCTTCCCGCGGCACGACCGGCCGAGGATGGCGGCGCGGACGTGGGTCCCCTGGCCAAGGCGGGCGTGCCGCTTTTCTCGATGAACCAGGACGCCACACGCTACTTCGACATCCACCACACCCCGGATGACACCCTGGACAAGGTGGATCGCGCGCAGCTGGACCAGAACGTCGCCGCGTGGGCCGCGTTCATCTGGCTCGCCGCGGACAGCGACGTCGATTTCCGCACGCCCGCGGCGCCGCGTTCCTGAGCCGGATCCGGCGCGAATCCTGCCCTCGCGCCCGCGGGGCGTAAGCTGAACGGCCATGGGTCCGCTGGCAGGCATCAAGGTTCTGGATCTCACGCGCGTGCTCGCGGGCCCTTGGGCCGCGCAGCTGCTGGCCGATTTTGGCGCCGATGTCGTGAAGATCGAGAAGCCCTCCGGTGGGGATGATTCGCGTCAGTGGGGGCCACCGTGGCTGAAGGAGGCGACGGGTGCCTCCACCGGTGAGTCGGCGTATTACCTCAGCGCCAACCGCGGCAAGCGCTCAGTCATCCTCGATCTCGCCAATCCGCGCGGCGCGCAACTCGCGCGCCGGCTCGCGCTCCAGTCGGATGTCCTCCTCGAGAACTTCAAGGTGGGCGGCCTTGCCCGGTATGGCCTGGGGTATGAGGCGCTCGCGAGCCTCCATCCCGGCCTCATCTACTGCTCGATCACAGGCTTCGGGCAGGATGGACCCGATGCGGCACGGCCCGGCTACGACGCCATGATCCAGGCGATGGGCGGGCTCATGAGCATCACGGGCAACCCCGATGGGGAACCGGGCGCGGGTCCCCAGAAGGTTGGCGTCGCGGTGAGTGATCTCATGGCGGGCATGTACGCCTCGACCGCGATCCTCGCCGCGCTCCACGAGCGCGACCGCTCGGGGGCCGGACAGCACATCGATCTTGCGCTGCTGGACACGCAGATCGCCTGGCTTGCCAACCAGGGCATGAACTATCTGGTGACGGGTGCGGCCCCGGGACGCTTCGGTTCCGCGCACCCGAGCATCACCCCATACCAGCCCTTCAACACCGCTGATGGCTTCGTGATGCTCGCGGTCGGCAATGACCGGCAGTTCGGTGACTTCTGTCGGGTCGCAGGTCGCGAGGAGCTGGCGGGCGATGCGCGCTTCGCCACGAGCGCGGCGCGGGTCGCGCACCGCGAGGAACTGGCCGCGCTCCTGACACCGGTGATGAAGACACGCGCCACGCGGGCGTGGGTGCGCTCGCTCGGGGAGGCGCAGGTCCCGTGCGGACCGATCAACGACATCGCCCAGGCCTTCGCCGAGCCGCAGGTGCGCCATCGGGCCATGCGAGTGGACCTGCCGCATCCGCTCGCAGGCGAGGTCCCCGGTGTCAGGAACCCCGCGCGCTTCTCGCGCAGCGCGCTCGAATACCGGCGCGCACCGCCGCTGCTGGGTGAGCATACGGATGAAGTGCTTCGCGAGCGGCTGGGGCTGGAGGCTGGCGAGCTCGGCCAGCTTCGTCAGGAGGGCGCCTTCGGCAAGAGTGGCGGCTGACTCCGTGACGGTGCCCCGGGCCAGCAGGCGAGGCCGGCGCCAAGGGAGTAACCTTGGGCTTCGCTTGCCGTGCCATGCGGTTAGGGAGATACGACCTGCATGAGTGAACTGGTCCTGGTCGAAAGCGCCGCCGGTGTGCGCGAGCTGCGCCTGAACCGTCCCGACAAGCGCAACGCGATCACCTTCGCGATGTACGAGGCGATGGAGCGGGCGCTCGCGGCCGCCGACGCCGATGAGGGCGCGCGCGCTGTGTTGCTAAGCGGGGCGGGACCGGGGTTCTGCGCGGGCAACGACCTGCACGACTTCATCAACGGGCCGAGTTTCTCCTCCTCCCACCCGGTGCTCGGATTCCTGCGCGCGCTGGTGACCTTGCGCAAGCCGCTCGTCGCCGCGGTTCATGGCCAGACGGTTGGCATCGGCGTGACCATGCTCCTGCACTGTGACCTCGTGGTGGCCGCCGACACGACCCGGTTCAGCATGCCCTTCGTGAGCCTCGGGCTGGTCCCCGAGGCGGCAAGCTCACTGCTGGTGCCCCGGCTCGTGGGCCCACAGCGCGCCGCGGAGCTGCTGCTGCTGGGCGAACCTTTCGATGCGGCGCGGGCGCTGGCCCTGGGGCTCGTGAACCGCGTGGTCGCCGAAGCTTCCGCCCTGACCGAGGCGCGCTCGCTCGCCGCGCGCCTGGCGGGGCAACCCCCGGAGGCGTTGCGCGCGACGCGCCGGCTGCTGCGCGGTGAGCTCGCCCCGCGGCTCGCGCGCATCGACGCGGAGGCGGATATCTTCGGCGCGCAGCTGAAGTCGGCCGAGTTCAGGAACGCCGTGCAGGCGTTCCTCGCCAAGGCCAGGGCGCGTTGAGTCGGCGCAGGTAGGACAGGATGGCCATTTATTCCCTCGACGGACTGAGGCCGGTCATCGACCCCAGCTCGTTCGTGCATCCCCTGGCGAGCGTCATCGGCGATGTGATCATCGGCGCGCGCTGTTATGTCGGCCCGGGGGCCTCGCTGCGCGGTGACTTCGGCAGGATCATCCTCAACCAGGGCTGCAACGTGCAGGACTGCTGCGTGCTGCACAGTTTTCCTTCCCGCGACGCGCTGCTGGAGCAGGATGCCCACATCGGTCATTCCGCGGTGCTGCACGGCTGCACCATTGGGCGCGGCGCGCTGATCGGAATCGGCGCGATCGTGATGGACGAGGTCGTGGTGGAGGAGGAGGCGTTCGTGGGCGCGGGCAGCTTCGTGCGGGCAGGCTTCCTCGTGCCCCGTCGCACGCTCGCGCTGGGCTCACCGGCGCGCGTGGTGCGCCAACTCACCGCCCAGGAGATCGCCTGGAAAGCGCGCGGAACCGCTGAGTACCAGGATCTCGCGGCGCGCTGCCTCACGGGGCTGAAGGAGTGCCGGCCGCTGACGGCCGTTGAGCCCGATCGGCCGCGCGCGAGCCTCTCGGATGCGATCCCGCTGCACGCGACGCGCCCGAAGTAGGACGCGCTAGGCCGCTGAACGCAGCCAAGCCACGGTGCCGATGCCGGCCAGGGTCATGAGCACCGAGCCGAACAGGTGCGCGGCCGCGGCGCCGAGTGCCCACAGCGGCCGCCCCGCCATGAGCAGGCCGACGATTTCCGCGGAGAACGTGGAAAAGGTGGTAAGCCCGCCGCAGAACCCGGTGATCACGAACAGCCGCCACTCGGGGGGCACCGCGGTGTAGGTGGCGAAGCCGGCGACCGCGATCCCGACGATGTAGCCCCCGATGAGGTTGGCGGCGAGCGTGCCCGGCGGGATGGCCGGGAACTGCGAATTCAGCGCTCCGGAGAGCCACCAGCGCAGGAGCGCCCCGAGGCTTGCCCCGAGACTGATCGCGAGAATGGACTTCCATACCACCCGGACCTTGTACCGCGCCGCGTGAGCGCCGCGCAACGGGCGAGTATGCTGCTGGACCTCATGAGGCCTGAATTTCCCCAGGCGGTTGAAAGGCTGTCATGCGTTACCCCTCACCTGTCGGCGCGTTGATTGTCCTGCTGGCGGTCCTCGCCGGCTGCTCGCGCCAGTCGACCGAACACGCCGAGGACGCGAAGCTCGCGCGGATCTACGACACCGAGTGGAAGTGGCGGACCGACCAGCAGCCGGATGGCGAGGACGGCGTGCGGCCGATCAGCGATCACCTGCCGCGCGTGGACCCCGCCACCCAGCGGATGCGCCTTAACTACTGGGAGGGCGTGCGGCGCAAGCTCGCCGGTATTCATCGCGCGGAGCTCTCCCCCGTCGAGCAGGTCAACTACGACGTCTACAGCGCGCAGATCGCGGTGCTCGTGGCCAACCAGCGCTTCCGTGATTTCGAGGCGCCGGCTAATGCCGACACCACCTTCTGGACCGACATCGGCTATACCGCGCGGCGCCAGTTCCGCACCCTCGAGGACTACCGGCGCTGGATCGCGCAGATGCAGGATATCCCGCGCTACTTCCACGAGCAGATGGCGGAGATGCGCGCCGGGCTCAAGCGCGGCTTCACGCCTCCCCAGGTGACGATGCAGGGGCGCGACGCCTCGCTCACCGCGGTCACCGAGGCCGCCCCCGAGGCGAGTCTCCTCTACACGCCCTTCCTGGAGCGGATGCCCGGGGTCCCCAAGGAGCGGCAGGCGGAACTCAAGGCCGCCGCGGTGAAGACCATCCGCGAGGTGGTACAGCCGGCGTACCAGGAAATGCTCACGTTCATGCGCGAGGAGTACGTACCGGGCATGCGCACGACGCTCGCCGCGCAGGCGCTGCCGGACGGCAAGGCCTTCTACCGCGCCAAGATCCTCGAGTTCACCACCCTCGACATGGACCCGGCCGAGATCCACAGCCTCGGCGAGGCGGAGGTACGGCGCCTGCACGGGGAGATGCTCACCGCCATGCGCGAGACCGGATTCCAGGGGGATTTCCCCGCTTTCCTCAAGTTCCTGCGCTCCGACCCGCGCTTCTACGTGAAGACCCCCGAGGAGCTGCTAAGGCGGGCGGCCTGGATCGCCAAGCGCTTCGACGGCAAGGTCAGCCAGTACTTCGGCTACCTGCCGCGGGCGCGCTTCGCGATCAAGTCGGTGCCCGATGACATGGCGCCGTTCTACACCGCCGGGCGCGGTGGCGCGGGCGTGTACCTGCTCAACACCTACGACCTGCCCAGTCGGCCGCTGTACAACCTCACCGCGCTCACGCTGCACGAGTCAGCCCCGGGGCATGCCTTCCAGATGCCCATCGCCATGGAGCACAAGGACCAGCCGGAGTTCCGCCAGCTGACCTACATCTCAGCCTACGGTGAAGGCTGGGCGCTGTACTGCGAGCTGCTCGGACTTGAGATGGGCATGTACGACAGCGCCTATGACCGCTTCGGCATGCTGGGCTACCAGATCTGGCGCGCCGCCCGCCTCGTGGTGGACACGGGCATCCATTCCCAGGGCTGGACACGGGAGCAGGCGCTCGACTACTTCCGCAAGTACACCGCGCTTCCGGAGCGCGAGATCAACACCGAGATCGACCGCTACATCGCCTGGCCGGGCCAGGCGCTCTCCTATTATCTTGGCGAGCGCGCGATCATCGAGGGACGCGCCCGGGCGGAGAAGGCGCTCGGCGAGCGCTTCAACATCCGCGCCTTCCACGACACCGTGCTCTCGCTCGGCTCGGTGCCGCTGCCGGTCTTAAAGACGCGCATCGACACCTTCATCGATGACGCTGGCCGGGGTCCGTACCCGGACATGGAGTAGCGCGGGGCTTTGGGGTTAACATCTGGCGCCATCCGATTCATGGTTCGCTAAGGAGAGGATATGAAACGCTCATTGTGGTTGGTCGCCGCCGCGGCGGTGTTCGCGCTCGGATTCGCTCAGGTTCCCGTCGCCCAGGTTCCCGTCGCCCAGGCCACGACGGACAACAGCCAGCAGGACAAGATGAAGGCCTGCAACGCGGAGGCCAAGACCAAGGCGCCCACGGGGGACGCCCGCAAGGCTTTCATGTCGAACTGCCTGTCGGCGCATCCGACGCCTGAGGCCACCACCAAGGGCAACAGCCAGCAGGAAAAGATGAAGGCCTGCAACGCGGAAGCCAAGACCAAGGCTCCCACCGGGGATGCCCGCAAGCAGTTCATGTCTGACTGCCTCAAGGGCAGCCCCAGCACCGTCCACTAAGGCGTGACGTGCCGCGCGGCG
>JANYBG010000050.1 GCA_025360865.1 Pseudomonadota bacterium
CCGTAACGAAGTCAGGCACAGCCAATGTAGTCGGTTGTTGCAGATAGTCCGAGTAGGCAGCGACGATCACCGACTTGAGAATCGACTTTCCGAGCAACGGTTCGATACGCGCATACAATTCCTGCGCCACGATGGCCGTGCGCGCTCCGGCATCCTCGGCGTAACGCAGGATTTCCTGCGTCAAGTTCATAGGATTGATGGGCACCACGACGGCGTTGGCGCGCAGGATGCCATAGTAGGCGATGACGAACTGCGGACTATTTTGCGTGAACAGCAGCACTCGATCGCCCTTGCGAACCCCGCACTGCTGCTCGAGAAAACCAGCGATGCGTGTCGACTCGTCGAACAAGCCGGCAAAGGTCACCGCCGTGTCGTAGAAAATGAGGAAGGGCTTGTCCGGGTAGCGCTTTGCCGAGACCTCGGCGTTATAGAACAAATTTGTTTGCGGCGCGGCGAGCGTACGCATCGCATGTTTCGGCCAGAATTTGCAATGTCGCTCCGACATTCTGCGGCGCCGGCGGCTGTCAGCGTCGGTGCGCGATGGGGTCGGCCGGCTGATACCGCCCCAACTCGAGTTTGCCTATTTGCTCGCGATGCACTTCGTCCGGGCCGTCCGCGAATCGCAGTGTGCGCGCAGCAGCATAGGCAGCCGCCAGCGGGAAGTCATCACTGACACCGCCGCCGCCGTGAACCTGAATCGCCCAATCGATGACCTGGCAGGCCATGTTGGGCGCGGCGACTTTGATCATGGCGATCTCCTTCTTGGCGGCGCGGTTCCCCACCGTGTCCATCATGTAGGCGGCATTCAGCACCAGCCAGCGGGCCTGATCGATCATGATGCGCGACTCGGCAATGCGCTCGAGCGTCACGCCCTGCTCGGACACGCGCTTGCCGAAGGCGACGCGCGATTGCGCGCGCCTGCACATCATTTCAAGCGCTCGTTCCGCAAGACCGATCAGGCGCATGCAATGATGGATTCGCCCAGGCCCTAAGCGCCCTTGCGCGATCTCGAATCCACGGCCCTCGCCGAGCAGCAGATTCTCCACGGGCACGTGCACGTCGACGAAATCGATCACGCGCCGCACGGCCACTCCGAGGTGGAATTCACCGACGTGCGCGTGCCGGCGACGAACCTCCTGCTCGGTGAGGGACGCGGCTTCGAGATCGCCCAGGGACGGCTGGGCCCGGGCCGCATCCATCACTGCATGCGACTCATCGGGCTGGCCGAGCGGGCGCTGGAGATGATGTGCGCGCGTGCCGCGCAGCGCGTCGCCTTCGGCAAGCGCCTGTCCGAGCAGGGCGTGACGCTCGAGCGCGTCGCCGAGGCGCGCATCCTCATCGACCAGGCGCGGTGGCTGGTGCTCAACGCCGCGTTCATGATGGACACCGTCGGCAACCGCGCGGCGAAGAAGGAGATCGCGATGATCAAGGTCGCCGCTCCCAACATGGCCTGCCAGGTCATCGACTGGGCGATCCAGATGCACGGTGGCGCCGGCGTGAGCCAGGACTTCGTCCTGGCGCACGCCTATGCCGGCGCTCGCGCGCTGCGCTTCGCGGATGGCCCGGATGAGGTTCACCGCGCGCAGATCGGCCGCGCCGAACTGGCCGCGCACGCCACCGCGTCCTGAAGATGATCCGGAGCGCCTGAGTGGGGACACGGCATTTCAGGTTCTGGCCGGAGAACGCGCCGCACCACCTGGAGCCGCCGCGCACCAGTCTGTTCTACAACCTCGAGGTCTCAGCGCGTCGGCGCCCCGACAAGGCCGCCCTGGTGTACTACGACACACTGATCTCCTACGCGCAGGTGCTTGATGAGGCACAGCGCGTGGCCGGATACCTCGAGCGGCGCTGCGGGGTGGTCAGGGGCGACCGAGTCCTCCTGTTCATGCAAAACAGCCCGCAGTTCGTCGTCGGCTACTACGGCATCCTGCGCGCCAACGCGGTGGTGGTCCCGGTCAACACGATGTACCTCACGCGCGAGTTCCTGCGCACCGCCACCGATGCCGGCGCGACCACCGCGATCGTCTCGCAGGAAGTGTACGCGCGCATTGAGCCGCTGCTCGCGGCGGGCCAGCTCAAGCACGTGATCATCGCCGCGTACTCGGACTATCTGAAGGCCCCGACCCAGCTCACCGTGCCGGAGTTCGTCAGCGCGCCGCGTGTCGGCCACCAGCGCGCGGATCTCACCCTGTGGGGAGACGCGCTGGCGGCGAACCTCGCCCCGGGGCCTGTCACAACCGGGGCCGACGACATGTGCGTCATGCCCTACACCTCCGGCACCACCGGCGAGCCCAAGGGCTGCGTGCACACGCACCGCACCACCATGTACACCGCGGTGGCGCAGCTGCAGTGGTTCGGGCTGACTCCTGAGGCGACCCTGCTGGCGGTGGCGCCGTTCTTCCACGTGACCGGCATGCAGGGCGCCATGAACGGACCGATCTACATCGGTAACACGATCGTGCTGATGCCGCGCTGGGACCGCGTCGCGGCCGCTGAGTGCGTGCAACGCTACAAGATCGCCAGCTGGACTGGCGTGCCGACGATGTTCCAGGACTTCTTCGCCAATCCAGACATCGACAAGTACGACCTGTCCTCGATCACGAAGCTCAGCGGTGGCGGAGCGGCCATGCCCGCCGCGGTGGCGCAGCGGCTCCTGGAACGCGGCATCACCTACTGCGAGGGCTACGGGCTCAGCGAGACCATGGCGGCCACGCATATCAATCCCCAGCGGCACGCGAAGAAACAGTGCCTCGGGATCCCGATCTATGGGGTGGACTCGCGGGTGGTGGATCCGGTGACACTCGCGGAGCTGCCCGCCGGCGAGGTGGGCGAGATCGTCACCCATGGGCCGCAGGTGTTCGCCGGCTACTGGAACAAGCCCGAGGATACCGCGCAGGTGTTCGTGGAGATCGAGGGCAAGCGCTTCTTCCGCACCGGGGACCTGGGTCGCGTCGATGAGGAGGGTTACTTCTTCATGGTCGATCGCCTCAAGCGCATGATCAATGCCTCCGGCTACAAGGTCTGGCCCACCGAGGTTGAGGCGCTCATGTACCAGCACCCCGCCGTGCTCGAGGCCTGCGTCATAGGCGCGAAGGATGCCCACCGAGGCGAGACGGTTAAGGCGATCGTCGTGCCGCGGCCGGAATGGCGCGGGCGCGTCACCGCCGAGGAGATCATCGACTGGTGCCGGCGCAACATGGCCGCCTACAAGGCGCCCAAGATCGTCGAGTTCGCCGAGTCGCTGCCGAAGTCCGGCAGCGGCAAGATCCAGTGGCGCGAGCTGCAGGAGCGTGAGTACGCCGCGGCGGGAGCGGCCCGATCACCGTGACCCCGTCACCTTCATCCCCATGGAAATGAGCGCATGGACCTGAGATTCACCCCGGAAGAGGATGCCTTTCGCGCCGAGGTGCGCGGGTTTCTGGACGCGGAGCTCCCGCCGGACGTGCGCGAGAACATGCGTCTGGGTCGCCGGCTGCGCAAGGAAGACTTGGTGCGCTGGCAGCAGATCCTCCACCAGCGCGGCTGGGGCGCGGGCATGTGGCCCACGCGCTTCGGCGGGGCCGGCTGGAGCGTCGTCCAGCAGCACATCTTCGACGAGGAGGGCGCCGCGGCCGGGGCTCCGAGCCAGCTGCCGTTCGCGCTGCGCATGGTGGCACCGGTGCTCATGAGCTTCGCGACCCCGGCGCAGCAGGCGTATTTCCTGCCCCGGATCATCTCCGGCGAACACTGGTGGTGCCAGGGCTATTCCGAGCCGGGCGCCGGCTCCGACCTCGCATCCCTGCGCACGAGCGCGGTGCGCGACGGGGACCACTACGTCGTCAACGGCCAGAAGACCTGGAACACCCTGGGTCAGTACGCCGACTGGATTTTCTGCCTGGTGCGCACCAGCACCGAGGGTCGCCCGCAGCAGGGCATATCCTTCCTGCTGATTGACATGCGGACTCCGGGGGTGAGCGTGCGGCCCATCGTCATGCTCGACGGCGAGCAGGAGATCAACGACATCTTCTTCGACAACGTGAAGGTTCCGGTCGGGAACCTCGTGGGCGAGGAGAACAAGGGCTGGACCTACGCCAAGTTCCTGCTGGAGCACGAGCGCACCAACAACGCCGGCATTGGTAACTGCAAGCGCGAGCTCACCCGGCTGAAGCAGATCGCGGCCGCGCAGGTCGCGCGCGGCCAGCCGCTCGGCGAGGACCCGCGTTTCCGCGATCGCATCACGCAGGTGGAATTGGAACTGATGGCGCTGGAGATCACCAACCTGCGCGTGCTCTCCCGGGCGCACAACGAGGCGCAGCCGCCAGGGGCTGAGGTCTCGCTGCTGAAGATCAAGGGATCTGAGATCGTGCAGCGCCTGATCGAACTGCAGATGCAGGCGCTGGGCCATGACGCGCTGCCCTACATTCGCGATGGGCTGCAGCCGGGCTGGGTCCCTGAGCCGCTGCTGGCCGAGCACTTCCCGGCGTACGCGCCGCCGCTGGCGGGTCGGTACTTCAACTACCGCAAGACCACGATCTACGCCGGTTCGACCGAGATACAGAAGAACATCATCAGCAAGATGATCCTGGGTCTTTAAGAAAAGGAAGCACGTGGACTTTCGCTATAACGATGAACAGTTGGCGATGCAGTCGACGCTGCAGCGCTTCATTGAGCGCGACTACGCCTTCGAGCGTCGCCGCGCGCTGGCGGCTTCCGCGTTGGGCTTCTCCGCCGAGGCCTGGACGCAGTACGCCGAGCTCGGGCTGCTCGCACTGCCGCTGCCGGAGGAGTTCGGTGGGCTCGGCGGCGACGCGGTCGATGTCATGGTGGTCATGGAACAGGCGGGGCGGGGACTGCTGCTCGAGCCGTACCTGAGCACGGTCGTGCTGTGCGCGGGGCTGTTACGCGATGGCGCTTCGCAGCGGATGAAGAAGGCGCTCCTCCCGAGGATCGCCGCAGGTGAGCTCAAGCTCGCCTTGGCCGCCTACGAGCCGGCGGGGCGCTACGAGCTTGCGCATGTGGCCACCACGGCGGCGAAGGTCGCCGACGGCTGGCGCCTGTCGGGCCTCAAGGCGGTCGTGCTGGATGCGCCCTCCGCGGAGTCATTCCTGGTCTCGGCGCGGGAAGCCGGCGCGACGGATGCCGCACAGGGCGTCTCGCTCTTCCTCGTGCCCCGCGATGCGGCCGGGCTTACCGTATCGGCGTACCCGACGCAGTCCGGAGCCCGGGCCGGGGACGTGCGGCTGGTCGATGTCACCGTGGGCTCCGATGCGCTGATCGGCGTCGCCGGACGGGGGCTCGCGCCCCTCGAGACGGCAGTGGATGGGGCGATAGCCGCGCTGTGCGCCGAGGCGCTCGGGATCATGGGCGCGCTCAACCGGGCGACACTTGCGTACCTCAAGAGCCGCAAGCAGTTCGGTGTGCCGATCGGCGCCTTCCAGGCTCTCCAGCACCGCATGGCCGAGATGTACATGGCCGAGGAACAGTCGCGCTCGATGGCGATCATGGCGGCCGCGAGTGTCGATGCGGGTGATGCGGCTGAGCGCCGCCGCGCTGTCTCCGGCGCCAAGGCCTACATCGGCCAGGCTGGAAGGCAGGTGGGTCAGGAGGCCGTGCAGATGCACGGCGCCATGGGCGTGGTGGATGACCTGGTGGTCAGCCATTACTTTAAGCGCCTCACCATGATTGACCGGACGTTCGGCGATGCGGACTACCACCTGGGACGGTTCGCGGACAGTTCGCCGGGCGCGCGCGGCTGAACGCGTCGTGTCGTCGACCGCGCCCGAAAGGCCTGCTCCGCGTCGACGCAAGGGCGACCAGCGTTATGTCGCCACGCCGCGGGAGTGTGCGCGGCGGGAAGGGCTCCCGATGAACACCTAGCAGCGCGCTTGTGTTAACCCCATTCGCGGGCCTAGCCTGTTCAATGGGGAAGGGATGAATGTTCCCGGCGCGCACGCGGCGCCTTGACGATCGGGCGTCACCACCGATTCGGGAGACTGGTTATGCATCACCATTTCTCGCAGCCTAATTTCCTGTCGCGGCGCGCGCTGGCGTTCGCCGGTATCGCCACCCTGCATGTCTTCATCGCGTATCTGCTGCTGACAGCGCTGGCGCAGCCGGCACCGAAGACCCCGGACACCCCGCTCGCTGGGTTCTTCACGCCCACACATGAACCGCCGCCGCCCGCGCCGACTCCAGACTATACCCCCGAGAGGCGCGTCGGCCCCATCGAGGCACCGCCGCCCGAAGTGATCGGCCCGCCGCAGAATCCCATCCGGATGGTCGCGGTCGTCCCCGCCGGGCCAGGGACCGGCGTCGGCGATCCGGCGATTCAGCGTCCCGTGGCGACCCGCGTGATTGGCACCAATCAGCTTCCCAACAGCGAGGACTACTACCCGCCGGACCTCATTCGGCAGGGCATCCAGGGCGCGACCGGCCTTCGCGTTTGCGTGGATCCGCAGGGAGCGCGCCGCGCCGATCCAATGATCGAGGCGTCCTCCGGCGACACCCGCCTCGACTTCGCCGCGGTGAACCTTGCGCGGCATGGCCGCTACGCGCGGTCCGTGCAGGGAGACTCGCCGGTCGCCAACTGTTTCCGCTTTCTTATATCGTTCAAGCTCGCCAAGTAGCGCGCCGGCGCGTACTTCAGGGTTGCGTGGCTCCCTTACGCGCCTCTCGGGGCAGGGCAATGGCACGTCAGAAGATCCCCTCGCGGCTGCTGCCGACACGCGGGCGACCGCCGCGGCGCATCGAGGGCGACAACCCGGCCCTCGAGGCCATCTGGCACGTGGTATGCGCGATCCCGCGCGGCCACGTGTCGACCTATGGCGCGGTCGCGCGCGCCGCGGGCCTTCCGGGGCGTGCGCGGCAGGCAGGCTTCGCGTTACGTGTGGCGCCGAAGGAACTCAACCTTCCCTGGCATCGGGTCGTCGGCGCCGGCGGGCGCATCGTGTTCCCAAAATCCTCCCTTGCCGGCGCCGAGCAGGCCCGGCGGCTGCGCGCGGAAGGAGTCACCGTGCGCAGCGGCCGCATAGACCAGAGCGCACTCACGGATCTCGAGGAGGACTAGGCGCGGCGCCTAGTCCGTCGTTGGCTCGATCGCGCGTGCTGATGCGCGGGTTGCGCGGTATCAGCCGGGCATCGCCAGCACGGCACGCGCGAAAACTCGCAGGTCCTCGCCCAGGATGTCCGGCACTTCAAGCGCGGCGAAGTGGCCGCCGCGCACCGACTGCGTCCAGTGCACGAGGTTGAACCGGTACTGTACCCAGGCGCGCGGATTTCTGATCAGTTCCCTGGGAAACACGGCCACCCCGGTCGGCACCGCGACGCGCGACTGGACGGCCGGGTCGTGCGCCTCGTCGTAGTACAGGCGTATGGAGCTGCCGATGCTGTCGGTCATCCAGTAGAGCGCGACGTGGTCGAGGATCGCCTGGTCGCTGACAAGACTGCCGCCGGAAGCATCCCGGTCGCTCCAGGCGAGGTGCTTCTCTCCGAGCCAGGCGAGCAGCCCCAGGGGCGAATCGGCCAGCGCGATCGCCAGGGTCTGCGGACGCGTGTTGTGCTGGGCGTAGTAACCCAGGCCGTCGGCGAAGGTGTGCGCATTGCCCTGCAGCCATGTGGACTCCTCGGCGCTAACGGCGGTCCGGGCGGGATCACCCTTCGGCGGCGGCTGCGTCGCGGCGAGGTTCAGGTGCAAACCGATGCAGTGTTTCGGGTGCCTGCGGGCGATCTCCGCGCCGACCATGCTGCCCCAGTCCCCACCCTGTATGAGGAAGCGCTCGTAGCCGAGGCCACTCATGAGACTGACCATGATCCTGGCGATCGCCGTCGTGTTGCAGGCTTGGTCGAGGCTGCGTGTCGAGAACCCGTAGCCGGGAAGCGACGGACACACCACGTGAAACGCCGGCGCACCGCCGGTGAGCTCCGGGATCATGGCGCTGAACTCGAGAAACGAGCCCGGCCAGCCATGCAGCAGCAGCAGCGGCACGGCATCCGACCGCGCGCTGCGTTCGTGGACGAAGTGCAGGCGGGTCTCATCCTCCACCACACAGGCGGCGTGGCGGTTGATGCGCCGCTCGAAAGCCGCCCAGTCGAAGCGCCGCAGCCCTGCGGCGAGTCGCGCGAGGTCTGCCGCCGGAATGCCCATCCGGCCTTCCGGATCCGCGGCGGCGGTGATCGTGTGGCTGCGCGCCAGTCGCTCGCTGAAAGCGGCGACCCGGGAGGCGTCGAGGCTGAACCGGAACGGGCGCGGATTCATGCGCGCTGCGGATCGATGAGCACTTTGCAGTCGCCCGGATTGGTCCGCAGCGCCTCGAAGCACCGCGGGAGCTCGCCAAGGCCGATCGTCTGGCTGTGCATGGGGCCAGGTTTGGCCTCCCCGCGGGCGATGGCATCGATCACCGCCTCGAAGTCCCGCTCCGTGTAGCACTGGCTGAACTGCACGTTGATCTCCTTCATCAGACCCACCACCGGCAGGATGCGATCTTCGCTGAAGCAGACCCCGGCGATCACCACGCGGCCGCGGATGCCGGCCGCCGCAAGCGCCTTCTGCATCAGCCCGGGATTGCCGACGCACTCGATCACCACCTGTGGCGGGGTACCGCCGAGGGCCACGCAGCGGGCCGCCACGTCTTCGGTCGCAGGATTGATCACCGCCGTCGCGCCGAGCTGCAGCGCGATGTCGCGCCGGCGCGCGGCCGGCTCGCTCACGATCACGTGTCTTGCGCCAGCGAGCCGCGCGAAGAGCGTGGCCCCGGCGCCGATGGGTCCGGCGCCGATGATCAGCACCGAGTCGCCCTTGCGGATGGCGGCCAGCTCCACCGCGTGATGGGCGACCGCCAGCGGCTCCACCATGGCGCCATCGGTGAAGGCGACGCCCCCGGGCAATCGCTGCAGCATGGAGGCGCGGGCGGCGACGTACCGCGCGTAGGCGCCGGGGAATTCGAGTGTCATACCGGTGAAGCGGCCAGTGCGACACAGGGCGGGCAGACCCACGGCGCACGCGTCGCACTCGCGACAGGCCTGCACGGGAAGCGCGGTCACACGGTCGCCGATCGTCCACCCGCCCTGAACCTCCGCGCCCAGCTCGACCACGGTGCCGGCGAACTCGTGTCCGAGGATCACACCCAGCGGGATGACGCCGTGTTCGGTCACATGCAGGTCCGAGCCGCAGATGCCCGCGCGCGCGACCTCGATGATGATCTGGTCCTTCCCCGGACGCGGATCGGGGACCTCGTGGATGGCCAGCGGCCTGCCGCTCGCCTCGTAAACCGCTGCACGCATCGTGGGCGCCCCTGGGTGGTTGCCGGCATCGGAGCCCGGCCCGGCACGATGCTACCGGAGTTGCCGCACGGCCGCCCGCCGAGCCCGCCCTCCGCTGGCATTGCGGACCGGAACCCATATCGATGAGCGGCGTGACCCGGAACGAGTCCCGGCTCGCGCATTCAACTCAACGTCGCCGCGCGGCACGGTCGCGTATCACGAAGCATTCAATGCCCCGACTTGAGGCCCCTGGGCGCTAGCGCGTGGGCGAGAGTGGCGGTGGCTCGCCCGAGAACTCCCAGGGCCGCTGCGGTTCGAGGAGCACGTTGAGCAGGTTGTCCTGGAAATTGATGTTGCCCGTCAGGCGCTCATGGTCGACGCACAGGAAGAAGGCATAGGCGAGCGGGAAGAACACGTCATCGGATCGCGAGACGGTTGGATCCAGCGACTGGCGCGCCAGCAGGGAGGGCTTGGTGACCTCGCCATCGCCCGGCTCGAGCATGAGTCGCGAGTAGTCCACGCCCGGGGCGGGGGCACTGATCTGGGAGGGTAGCAGACGCACCAGCGCAGGAGCTCCGGGGATGACACCCGGTTCGCGCTCAACCACGAGCCGCGCGGGCGTGAGCGTACAGTCGCCACCGAAGACCACCAGCCGCACCGGGGCGTTCTGTGACTGGTTGTAGCTGAGCGACCAGACGAAGCGACGCGCCCGCTCGAGCCGCTTGGCGAAGTAGTCCTGCAGCACCTGAAGCTGGCGCGTGCCCTCGGCCGCGCTTGCGGAGCGTTTCTTGACGCGCCTGGCGACCTGCGGGTCGAACACCGACCATTGGTAGGATATCCACGTGCCGACGAAAAAGAGGTCGCGCTCCAGCGGCTTGCCGTTGAGGTCGACGATCCAGTTGGTCACCGGGTGGGGCATGAGCTGGTAGACGCTCGGCATGGTCGCCAGGGCCTCGGTCGGGATCGCCTGCCAGCCGACCTTGTGGCCCGCGAGCAGGCTGTGAAGCACACTCACCGTGCCAAGGTTCGGGGTACCCAGCAGCACCGCTGTGCGGATCTTGCCAGCGCCGAGGAAGCTCGCGGGAAAGTCGCTCCCCCCGAGCACGTCGGTCACCCCGTACTGGATGTAGTAGCGCGTGATCAGTCCGCCCATGCTGTGTGCGACGACGTCGACTTTGAGGCGCGGGTTGGCGTAGTCGTGGCGGATCTGCTCGATCAGGGCGTCCAGCTTGCGCGCCGTGACCACGTTGTCCTGGCGCCAGTCGTACGCGAAGACGTAGTAGCGGCGCGTATCGGCGTTCGCGGGGTGGCCCAGCCGGCCGCGGATGAAGCCACCCTGCCTCTCCAGGGTGTCGATGATCGCGCCGTAGAAGTCCGTGCCGAGAAGTCCGCGAAAAAGGTCGTAGGCCTCGATATCGTCGGGCTTGGGCTCAAGGGTCCGCGGATCGATGTCAAGCGCCAGCGACCGTGCCGAGAACAGCACGTTGCCGAGTGAACCTGGCCACAGTTCCCGCCCGCTGCCCCGCTCGCGCAGGCGTGACCCGAGGATCCCAGGGATGATGATGACCGGAGGCACCTGCGCGCGTTCCATGCCGCTCGCGTACAGCCGCCGCAGGTCCGGGGTGCGTGACTGCCACAGCAGAGAGGCGCCTGCGGCGAGCAGGAACAAGAGGCCTGCCAGGAGCAGGCGCCGAAGCGTCAGCCGCACGAATTATCGCTCCTGTTCCGCTCGGGGCAGCCTACGCTGGGACGAGGGCGCGTCAAGCCTCTCCAGCGGCGCGGCTGCGTTCCCGCAGGCGCTCACCACTGGGGATCTCGGGGCGGTCAGCGGCCGATGAATTCCTCGCGGCGGAAGCGCGGCGCCGGGCAGTCCTCGTCGATGGCGACCGGCGGACGCTGTCAAAGCCCGCGCTGCGCAGTGCCTCCCAGCTCGTATCGCGGTTGAAGTCGCACGGGCAGCGCTTCGCTATGACCTTGGGATCCGCGCACCCGAGCGCCGGGGGCTCGCGGTCAGGCGCGGATCAGGCCTTGGACTTGAGCCAGCGAACCTGGCGTTCCTGCGCGGCGAGGTAAAGCCCCATCGCGAACGCGAAGCTGGTGAAGAGGCTCATGACGAAGTACAGCCAGCAACCCCTGAGGCCGCGCCGCGGCCCGTCGACCATGGTCCACAGGGGCAGCAGGAACACATTGGCGGCCACCAGGTCCTGGCCGACCGAGGCGGCTGCCGGGTTGGTGAACATCATCTTGGTGAAGTGCACCCAGCCGCCCTGCGCGGCGTATTCCCGCATGTACTGGATATTGAAGTACCAGCCCGCGGCGATCGCGCACAGCGCGATGAGGTAATAGAGCCCCTCCACCCAGGAGATGCCCGAGCCTTTCCAGCCGGAGCGGTACAGGTAGCCGTTGTAGTAGAAGAACAGCACGATGGTCAGCACGCCGAGCGCGGCGTGGAACATTAGCGATGTCATGAATCGATTCCCCCTCAGGTCCGGATTATTCTTCTTGAACGACGCGACTGGGCGGTAGCGCCGCGTGGCACGAGAATACACGCGCGCGGGCCGCGCCGAAATCGCCGCGCGTCGGGGCGTGATTGGCTAAGCCAAAGAGACTAGGTGATCAGGTAAGGAGCGGTTTCATGTCGGGGTCGCCCTTGGCCATCGCGCGCCGGTACGCCGGGCGGGCGCCGACCCGCGCCAGGTAAGCACGTGTGTTGGGCATCGAACTGATGTCACGCTTGGCGAAGGTTCGCATGGTCGTGAGGGGGAACAGCATCATGATGTCCGCGGCCGTGAGCTCATCGCCGGCGAAGTAGCTCGCCTCGCTCAGGCGGGTCTCGACCATGCCGAACGCACGTTTTCCCCGATCGGCGAGCATCTTGCCAATCGGGTTGTCCGACTGCAGCCCGAGCATGGTGGAGATCACGCCCATGAGCTCGCTCGGCATCATTGTGCCGTTGGCGAAGTGGAACCAGAACAGGTACGGGGCGAAGTTTGGCTTGTCAG
>JANYBG010000066.1 GCA_025360865.1 Pseudomonadota bacterium
GCCGACGCCGAACATCTGTCCGCGCCCGATGGCGATCAGTGACTGAGTCAGCTGGAAGCCGCTGTTGAACGGATCCGCCCACGGATCAAGAAAGGCGGTGAGGCGGCGCATGCGGTAGCTGGAGCTCACCGCGAGGACGCCGAAGCCTGCGACCGCGATCGCGGTCATCGCGATGACATAGCGCAGGCGAGCGCCAGCGAGGAAGAGCAGGCCGAAGCCGGTGGCGAAGAGCACGGTGGCGGCGCCGAAGTCCGGCTCGAGCAGCAGCACCGCCGCGACCATGAACAGCAGGCCCAGGGGCTTCACCAGACCCGCGAGCGTCTCGCGCAACTCCGCCTCCCGGCGCACCGCGTAGCTGGCGACGTAGATAAGCACCAGCACGCGCGCGAGCTCCGAGACCTGGAAGTTGGCGCCCGCGAGGCGCAGCCAGCGACGGCTGCCGTTGACCGAATGCCCAAGGCCGGGGACCAGCACCACCACGAGCAGGCCGATGGCGATCCCCAAGAGCGGCAGCGAGGCGCGCTCGAGCGCCTCCGTTGGCACGGAGAACACCAGCGCGGCGCAGCCGGCGCCGATGAGTGTGAGGAGCAGCTGCCGCTCGAGGTAGAAGAACGGCTGGCCGCTCTCCTGGCCTGCGATCGAAACCGAGGCCGACGTCACCATCACCAGCCCCAGGAGCACGATGCCCAGGACCAGCGCGATGGTCACCGAATCCAGGTGCACGGCGGCGTTCTTGCCGGTCGAGCGCGCGAATCCCATCAGTGAGGCGCCGCTCGCGCTCATGCCGCCAGCTCCCGCACGCTCGCGGCGAACACGGCGCCGCGATGCGCGTAGTCACGGAACATGTCGAGGCTCGCGCACGCGGGCGAGAGCAGCACGGTATCCCCCGGTCGCGCCGCGCGCGCGGCCGCGCGCACCGCCTCCGGCAGCGTCCCCGCCAGCTCCACCACACACGCACCGGCCAGAGCCCGCGCAAGCCGCGGCGCATCGCGCCCGATGAGCACGGCGTGGCGCACCTTGCCGCGGAATGCCGCCGCGAGGGGGGTGAAATCCTGACTCTTGCCGTCGCCGCCGGCGATCATCACCAGCGGGCCGGTCATGCCGGCCACGGCCGCGAGCGTCGCCCCGACGTTGGTGCCCTTGGAGTCATCGATATAACTCACGCCGGCGATCTCCCCGACCCACTGCGCGCGGTGCGCGAGGCCTGCGAAACTGCCGAGCTCAGCGAGCATCACCGAGATCGGGAGCGCGAGCGCCTCGCCCAGCGCGAGCGCGGCGAGCGCGTTCGCCGCGTTGTGCAGTCCCTTGATCTTCATCCGCGAGAGCGCCATCAGCGGCAGTCCGGCGCGGGTCAACCACCACTGGCCATCCCGCTCGGCCACCGCGTAGTCGGCGCCGATGGATGCGCGCAGGGAGAATCCCAGCGTGCGCGAGGCAGTGCGCGTCATCGACACGACCAGCGGATCATCGAGGTTTATCACGGCCGTGTCGCAGCGCGCGAAGATACGCGCCTTGGCGGCCGCGTAACTCTCCACGTCCGGATAGCGGTCAAGGTGGTCGGGGCTCACGTTGAGCACCGTCGCCGCGCGGCAGTGGAGCGTCGCGGTGGTCTCGAGCTGGTAGCTCGACAGCTCCAGCACATACAACTGCGTGCCATCGGCCAGCAGGTCGAGGGCCGGCTCGCCGAGATTGCCGCCCACGCGCACTTTGAGCCCCGCGCGCGCGGCCATGTTTCCCAGCAGGGTGGTGACCGTGCTCTTGCCGTTGGTCCCGGTGATGCCGACCACCGGCGCCGCCGCGGCGCGGGCGAACAGCTCCACGTCCCCGACGATCTCGAGGCCGAGGCGCCGCGCCTCGCCGAAGAACGGCTCCGCGAGGGAGAGGCCCGGGGACGCGACCACGCAGTCCGCGCCGGCGAGCGCGCGCGTATCCAGCCCGCCGAGGCTCACCGGGATCCGTGCGTCGAGAGCGGTGAGTTCCGCCAGCTGCGGCGGCGCGCTGCGCGTGTCGGTGATCGCGAGCCGCCAGCCGCGGGCGCGCAGGTAGCGCGCGCAGGACAGACCGGTGCGGCCGAGGCCGACGATCACCGCGTAGGGGGACTTGTCGTGGCTCTGGGTCATCGCAATTTCAGGGTCGCAAGGCCGGCCAGGACCAGCAGGAGCGAGATGATCCAGAAGCGCACGATCACCTTCGGCTCCGCCCAGCCCTTGAGCTCGAAGTGGTGATGGATGGGCGCCATGCGAAAGATGCGCTTGCCGGTGAGCTTGAAGGAGGCCACCTGCAGGATGACCGAGGCGGTCTCGAGCACAAACACCCCGCCCATCAAGAGCGCCACCAGTTCTTGGCGCACGATGACCGCCAGCACGCCGATCGCCGCTCCGATCGCCAGCGCGCCGACGTCACCCATGAACACCTGGGCGGGATAGGAGTTGAACCACAGGAACCCCAGTCCAGCCCCGGCGAGCGACGCGCAGAAGATCAGCAGCTCGCCGGCGCCGCGAATCTCGGGGATCTGCAGGTAGTGCGCGAACACCGCGTTGCCGCTGACGTAGGCGAAGATGCCGAGCGCCGCGGTGACGAGCGCCGCGGGCATGATGGCCAGGCCGTCGAGCCCGTCGGTCAGGTTCACCGCGTTGCTCATGCCCACGATCATCAGGTAGGCGAGCGTGATGAAGCCGAAGGCCGAGAGTGGCACCGCGAAATTCTTGACGAACGGCAGGTAGAGCGCGGTCTCGGCCGGCTCCGTCGCGGTGTAATAGAGGGTCGCGGCCGTGGCGATACCGGCGACGGATTGCCAGAAGTACTTCCAGCGCGCCACCAGGCCGCGCGGGTTGCGTACCACAAGCTTCAGGTAGTCGTCGTAGAAGCCGATCAGGCCAAAGGCGAACGTCACCCCGAGAACGAGCCCCACCAGGCGGTTGGCGGGTTCCGCCCACAGCAGCGTCGTCACCAGCGTCACGACCAGGATGAGCGTGCCGCCCATGGTGGGAGTCCCGGCCTTGGGCAGGTGACTCTGGGGGCCGTCCGTGCGCACCACCTGCCCGATCTGGTAGCGCGACAGGCGCGCGATCATCGTTGGCCCGACCAGCAGCGATAGCCCCAGCGCCGATGCCATGGCCAGGATCGCGCGGAAGGTCAGGTAGGAAAACACGTGCATGCCGCTGATGCGGCTCGCGAAGTGTTGTGTGAGCCAGTACAGCACTAGTGGGCGCTCGCAGCGGTGCTGTCATCCGTGAGGGCGGTTACCACACGCTCCAGGCGGTTGAAGCGCGAGCCCTTGATGAGTAGGCGCACGTCCGGGCCGGCGCCGCCGAGGGCGTGCTGCACGGCCGTGGTCAGCGCGGCGACGTCGGTGAACCACTGCGCGCCGGCCCCAAAGCTGCGCACGGCCCCGGCCATCAGCGGTCCGGTCGCGTAGAGCCGTTCGACTCCCTCAGCGCGCGCGAACTCGCCGATCGCGCCATGCGCGTCGATCGCGTGCTCGCCAAGCTCGCCCATATCGCCCAGCACCAGCCAGCGACGGCCGGCAACACTCGCCAGGACCTCGATCGCGGCACGCACCGAGCTCGGGTTCGCGTTGTATGAGTCATCGATAAGCCATGCGCCGCCACGGGCCTGCTTGAATTGCAGCCGCCCCGGCACCGCGCGGACCGCGGCGAGGCCCGCGGCGATGTGCTCGAGGCTCGCCCCGGCGCTGGCGGCGGCGGCGGCGGCGGCGAGCGCGTTGGCGATGTTGTGCGCGCCACCCAGCCGCAGTTCGATCGGCGCGCTACCGTGGGGCGCGTCCAGGCGGAACCGCGTGCGGAAGCCATCGGCGCCGACGGAAACGCGCGGCTCGCTCGCGCGGTAGTCAGCCGGCGCGCGCACGCCAAAGGTGACCACCCGCGCCGCAGTCGACTCACGCCACATGCCGGCGAACTCATCATCGGCGTTGATCACGGCGACCGCATCCGCGGCGAGGCCCGCGACCATCTCCCCTTCCGCGCGGGCCACGCCCTCGAGCGAGCCGAAACCCTCGAGATGCTCGGCCCCGGCGTTGGTGATCATGCCGATGGTCGGGCGCGCGGTTTCCACCAGAGCGGCGACCTCGCCGGCGTGGTTCGCGCCCATCTCGATGACCGCGAAGCGGTGAACGCTCGTGAGCCGCAGCAGCGTGAGTGGGACGCCGATATGGTTATTGAGATTGCCCCGCGTGGCGAGACACTCACCCGCCTGCGCCAGGATCGAGGCCGTCATTTCCTTGGCGGTGGTCTTGCCGTTGCTGCCAGCGACACCCACCAGCGGACCCTCGAACTGCTCGCGCCAAGCGCGCGCGGCGCGCTCCAGGGCGGACTGGGCATCACCCACCACGATCTGCGGCAGCGGGACTGGCTGCGCGCTGTTGACGACCGCGCCAGCCGCGCCGGCCTTCGCCGCCTGGGCGAGGAAGTCACCACCGTTGAAGTTCGGCCCGGGGAGCGCGACAAACAGCTGCCCCGCCGACAGCGAGCGCGTGTCGCTCACCACGTCGGTGAAGTTCCCGTCAGCGCCACTCAAGCGACCGCCGCAGGCGCGCGCGAATTCGGCCAGCGTGCGCCTCATGCCTGCATCCTGGCGAGCAGCGCGGTCACGACCGCCTGGTCCTTGAACTCGCGTCGCTCAGCGCCGACGATCTGGTAATTCTCGTGGCCCTTGCCGGCGACCAGCACCACGTCGTCGGCGCCCGAGCGCTCCAGCCCCATGCGGATGGCCAGCGCGCGATCGTGCTCGACCACGTGGGGCGTCGCGCGCTCCATCCCCGCGACGATCGCGGCGACTATGCGCGCCGGATCCTCGCCGCGCGGGTTGTCGTCCGTCACGATGATGTCGTCGGCGAGCTCGGCCGCGAGGCGGCCCATCATCGGCCGCTTGCCCGGGTCGCGATCCCCGCCGCAGCCGAAAACCAGGCGCAGCTCACCGCGGCAGTGCAGACGCGCGGCCCGCAGCGCGTTCGCCAGGGCATCCGGCGTGTGTGCGTAATCGACGATCGCCAGCGGCGTGCGGCCGCGGCCACCGAACATCTCCATGCGGCCGCTCGCCGCGCGGCTCTTCGACACGGCGCGCACCGCATCCTTCAATGGCACGTCCCAGGCGAGTAGCACGGCGAGAACCGTGAGCGCGTTGTCCACATTGAATTGTCCGACCAGTCGCACGGCGAGCTGCGCGGCGCCCCAGCTGGATCGCACCTCGATGATAAGACCGCTCGGATCCGGAGTGACGCGCGCGGCGCGCACGAACCGCGCGCCGCCGGGAGCCTCGCGCCCGAGGCGGGTCGTCACGATCAGCGGCGCCCCCGCGGGGGCCGCGGCGAGAGCCGCTCCAAAGGCGTCATCAATGTTGATCACCCGGTGAGCCAGACCAGGCCAGCGCAGGAGGCGGGCCTTGGCGACTCCGTAGGCCTCCATTGTGCCGTGGTAGTCGAGGTGATCACGCGTGAGGTTGGTGAACACGGCGGTGTTGAAGCGCACGCCGGTGACGCGCGCCTGGTCCAGCGCATGCGAGGAAACCTCCATGCACACGCACTCGGCGCCCAGCGCGCGCAGGCCCGCCAGCTGGCGCTGCACCGTCACGGCATCCGATGTCGTGTGCGCGGTCGGGGTCACCTGGGGCGGGCGGCCGAATCCGAGCGTGCCGATGTAGGCCGCCGGACGATGGCAGTGTTCGAGCGCCTGGGCGAGCAGCCACGCGCACGTGGTCTTACCGTTCGTGCCCGTGATGCCTGCGATGGTCAGCCGCTCCGAGGGCGCCCCGAAGAAGCGGTCGGCGATGATCCCCACGCGTTCATTGAGCCCGGGCACGGCGGTGACAAAGATGCCCGGTGCCAGGCGCGGTATCTCTCCGGCGCCCTTGTCCTCATAGAGAATCGCGCTGGCGCCGCGCGCCACCGCCTCGGCGGCGAAGTTAAGCCCGTGATGGGTGCGACCTCCGCAGGCCAGGAACAGCGCCCCCGGGGTTGCGGCGCGGCTGTCGAGGGTGAGATCACTCACCATGATTTCCGGAGGCGCCTTCACGAACCCAGCGGTCAGCCGCGCGAGCGAGCGCGCCATTTCGGTACCTGGCGCGCTCATGGCAACGCCGCCGTGTGCATCGTGCCGAGCGCGGGACTGGAGGGCATTTCGTCCGGGCCGTTGACGGGCGCATCGGGCGCCACGGCCAGCAGGCGCAGCGCGCCGCCGACGACCCTGGAGAAAACCGGGGCCGCGACCTCACCACCCCTGTGCTGGCCGTTACTTGGCTCATCGATGACAACCACGGCCGCGAGGCGTGGCGCGGTCGTGGGAGCGACCCCACCGAATACCGCCATATAGCGGTTGGTCGAATAGCCGCCCGCCTCCGCCTTGAACGCGGTCCCGGTCTTGCCCGAGACGCGGTAGCCGGGGATAGCCGCCAGCTTGCCGGTCCCTTCCGCGCTCACGACGGACTCAAGCATGCTGACCAGCTCGCGCCCGACGTGCTCATCGAGCACACGCTCACCCTGCGCCTCGCCCTCAACGCGCAGGAAGGACACTGGGCGCGCGAGGCCAAAGCCGCCGACGGTGGCGTAACCGTGCGCCAGCTGCAGCGGCGTGACCGAGAGGCCATAACCGTGCGACATGGTGGCGATACCGATCGGCCGCCACTGAGCGTAGTTGGGTAAAAGGCCCGCTGACTCACCCGGATAGCCGCTGGTCGACACCTGGCCGAATCCCAGGTGCGTAAGCGTGGTCCAGATCTCCTGCGGGGGCAGCGACAGCGCGAGGTGCGCCATGCCGACGTTGGAACTCTTGGCGAGCACCGTCGCGATGTTGATGGCGCCGAAGTTGTGCTCGTCCTCCTCCATCTTTGAACCGACTTTGAAGAACCCCGGCGACGTATCGATGACGCTGTGGTTGTCGTACTTCCCCGTGGCCAGCCCCGCGGCGACGAAGAACGGCTTGATCGAGGAGCCCGGCTCGAAGATGTCCGTCGCCGCGCGGTTGCGGTAGGTCGCAGCCTGCATCTGCTCGCGATCGTTGGGGTTGTAGGCCGGCTGGTTGACCATCGCCAGCACTTCGCCGGTCTCGACGTCGATCACGACGATCGAGCCGGCGCGGGCGCGCTCGTCACGGATTGCCGCCTTGAGTTCGCGGTAAGCGAGATACTGGATGCGCAGGTCGATCGAGAGCACGAGGTCCCGGCCGGGACGCGCGGGGCGGATGCTGTCCACGTTCTGCACGATGCGGCCGTAGCGGTCCTGGATGACGCGCTTCTGGCCGTCCTCGCCCGCCAGCCAGTGGTCGAAGGCGAGCTCAAGGCCCTCCTGCCCGGCGTCGTCGACATTGGTGAAGCCGAGCAGGTGCCCGGTCACTTCTCCGGCCGGGTAGTAACGGCGGTACTCGCGCGAGGTGTAGACCCCGGGGATGCCCAGCGCCTTGATCTGCTCGGCCTCGGCGGGTTGGCGGTGCCGGGCGATGTACAGGAACTCGCGATCGAGGTTGCTCGTGATCCGTCGCGCCAGCTCCTGGCGGTCGAGCTTAAGCGCCGCGGCCAGCCGCGGGATCTGCTCGGTGGCGAGGGCAAGCTCGCCCGGGTTCACCCAGACCGAGTCCACCGGCGTGCTCACGGCCAGCGGCTCGCCATAACGGTCGGTAACGGTGCCACGGTGAGCTGCGATGTCGAGAACTCGCGAGAAGCGCGCGTCCCCCTCCTTCGCGAGGAAGCGATGGTCGACCAGCTGCAGGTTCACGGCGCGATACACCAGGCCCAGCGCGCAGGTGGCGAGCAGCCCGAGGAGCAGGTACGCCCTCCACCGGAAGGACCCCGGCGTATCCTGACGTGGGCCGCGGGACCTCATGGGGCGATGATCTCGATCTCCTTCGGAGGGGGCATCGCCATGCGCAGCTTCGCGTTCGCGACGCGCTCGACGAAGGCGTGGGTCGACCAGGCGCTCTGCTCAAGCTGCAACTGGCCCCACTCGATTTCCAGGTTGTCGCGCCGTCCGTTAAGCGTCTCCAGCTCGATGAACAGCGTGCGCGCGCGGTGCTTGCAGTAGATCGCGCCGGCCGCCGATGCGAGGGCCGCCAGCCACAGCAGTGGCACGGCGATGATGAGCGCGCGGCGGCTGATCATGGCAGCCGGGCCGCGACGCGCAGCAGGGCGCTGCGGGCGCGCGGGTTGCGCTCGATCTCAGCCTCGCTCGGACGTACTTTCCGGCCCACCAGCGCAAGCCGCGGGCGCGCCTCGACGGGCACCACGGGCAGGCGTCGCAGCGCGGGGTCTACCTGCGACTCGCGTTGCATGAAGTTCTTCACGGCGCGGTCC
The DNA here is from genome assembly GCA_025360865.1 of Pseudomonadota bacterium. Taxonomy (GTDB): domain Bacteria; phylum Pseudomonadota; class Gammaproteobacteria; order Steroidobacterales; family Steroidobacteraceae; genus 13-2-20CM-66-19. The sequence goes on from JANYBG010000066.1 coordinate 8,299, forward strand.
TCGAGGGAGTGGAAGCTGATCGCCGCCAGTCGCCCGCCCGGGCTCAGGACCTTCAGGGCCGCGGCGAGCCCCTGCTCGGTCTGGCCCAGCTCGTCGTTGATGTACATGCGCAGCCCCTGGAAGGTGCGCGTGGCCGGGTGCTTGCCCGGCTCGCGGGTGCGCACCGCGGCCGCGACGATCCGCGCCAATTCGGCGGTACGGAGCAGTGGGGCCTCAGCGCGCGCGGTCACGATGGCCTGGGCCACGCGGCGGGCGAAGCGTTCTTCTCCGAAGGTGGCGATCACCTGGCGAATCTCGTCGAGGCTCGCCCGAGCGAGCCACGCTGAGACCGGAACACCACGCGTCGGGTCCATGCGCATGTCGAGCGGACCGTCCGCGCGGAAACTGAAACCGCGTTGCGGGTCATCAAGCTGCGGCGAGGAGACACCGAGGTCGAAGAGCACGCCCCGGCAAGGACGATCGTGCGCGTGTGAGGACACGAGTGCGCCGAGCTCGGCAAACGGCGCATGGACGAGCGTAAGCCGCATTTCGTCGGCAAAGCGGCGGCGGCCGGCCTCGATGGCCTGCGGATCCCGGTCGAGCGCGAGCAGGCGGCCTTCTCGACCCAGGGCCTGGAGAATGAGTGCCGAATGACCGCCCCGCCCGAACGTCGCATCGACATAGTAACCGCCCGCTTCCAGGGCCAGCCCTTCAAGCGCCTCAGCGGCGAGCACCGGAGTGTGCTCATCCACGTTCGAAGCGGTTTCCCGCCTCCCTGAGTGCTTCAATCAAGGACTTCCGCCCAGCCAACCTCGTCCGAGACCCCTAGATCGACAGTCGTTCGAGCTCGGACGGCAGATCGGTTCCGGTTTCCTCGCTCTTGAGCCACATATCGCGCCGCTCGTTCCAGCGCGCCTCATCCCATAGCTCAAAGCGATTTCCCTGGCCGATCAGCATTCCGTGCCGCCCGAGCAAGGCGAATTCGCGCAGCTCGGGAGGCAGCAGGACCCTGCCATGCCCGTCCAGGGGCAGATCAGTCGCGTGGCCGACCATCAGACGCTGTAGCCTGCGCGCGGTGGCGTTCAGGCTTGGCAGCGCCATCAGCTTGCGTTCGATCTGCTCCCATTCGGGCAGGGGATAAATGAGGAGGCACTGGTCCTTATCGACGGTTACGACCAATTTTCCCTGAGCGAGCTCGTTGATCTGCTCCCGATACCGGGTCGGCATGACCATCCGCCCCTTGTCGTCCAGGGTTATTCTTGTTGCACCGCGAAACATGACCTGTGAGGCGTGTTATCGCCCATTTCCCCCCACTCTCTCCCACCAACTGCCACTATAGAAATCGGGGGCGAACTATGTCAATTGAAATAGTGAGAAATTCGTCGCAGTCACAACGACTTATGTGAAAAAACACAGTGTCAGTCCAATCTCTGAGGCCATTGATTCTTAGCAATCAGTGGGTTGCCGGATGAACCTTATACAGTGGGTGATGTTTTTGGATGCTGTAAGCCCGGGAAGCCACCTGACACAGCGCCGAACCTCAGGCTTGGCGGCGCCTGAACCGGGCCGCGACTCTAGCTATTGCACTGCACCATTGAAAGGCGGTGTCACGAGGCGGCGTCGGGACAAGCCGTCCAGACGCCGCTCGAAATCACATGCGAAACATGTCCGAGTGCACGCTGGCTCAGCGGAATAAGTGACGATTATTCAGCACGCGCGCGCCCAGGCGCCTGGGTGTTGAAAGTTAGCTGTCAGGTGTTGGTTTCGACGCGACCGACTACTGCGCCGACGGCGCGAGCATACGCAACTCGCCGTTGTGCAGCTGCGCCCATCCCAGCTCGCGATGCACGCGCCGGTCAGCATCCATGCTGAGCCGGCCGGTCAGCCCATCGACGTTAATATCGCTCGCGACCCCGCGATGTTCCAGCGCCTGTGAAAGGCGGAACGCATCGAAGCCGAAGGCGAACAGTCGCCCGCGATTGGGGCCGCCGCTCGGGAACGCCTCGTGCGTCTGCGCGCGCACCGCATCCGGCAGGTCACCGCCGAGAATCCACGGCATGTCCGGGAACATCAGTCCATCGAGGTCCTCGTTAGCCTTCATGTCCGGCTCGAAGGCATCGGAAGTGGCGTACGCCGGAATATCGCCGGCGTAGTGGAAACGCAGCTGCGGCCGCAGCTGTCGCTCAATCGCCGCCTGCGCCGGGGAGAAGATGAATTCGATGTCGGTGCGGCGCCTTGGCTCGAACTGCAGCTTCGTGCCGAGGATGGATTCGAGGCGCTTGTGGCGCGCGTTACTGTCGCTGATGCGCAGCACCTCGGTGATCGTGGGCGAGAAATCCGTGCGCGCTACATCGATCTGACCCACGCCGATCAGCTCCCCGCCACCGGCGACCAGCTCCTGCTTGAATGCCGCGAGCACGCGCGTACCCCATTCGCCTGAGGGCACGAAGGCCACGCCGCGCTTGTGATGATCGGCGAGGATGCGGCGCGCGGCCATGCGCGCCTCATTCTCCGGCGACAGCGCGAACTGGTAGAAATTCGCGGGCGCACTGCTCTCGGCGGGCAGGTAATTCAGCGCCAGGACCGGGGCGTGCGCGCCTGGATAATCCACCGCGGCGGTGACCTCCTCGCGCGTCAGCGGACCGACGATGAAGACCGCGCCCTCGGCGTTGGCCTGCTTGAGCGCATCCGCCACGCTCTGCGTGCCCGTGTCATAAACGCGGACTTCGCCGCGCTCGGCCACCGGCAGCTGGTAGAAAGCGGTCATGAATCCATCGCGGACGCTGGTGGCCGCGGTCGCGGCGCGACTGGTGACCGGCAGCAGCAGCGCCACGATTCCGGCGTGACCCACGGCGCCGGCCGGCGCGGGCGCGACCGGGGCCGGGCGGGCCGACGGCTGCGCGATGCGCGCCTGCAGTTCGCGGTACTGAGCCGCCAGGGCGGCATCGGTGGGCTCTATGATCTTAGAGAACTGTTGCGAGGCCTGAAGTGCCTGGCCGCGCTCAAGACTGAGCGCTACCTCGAGCATCGCCTTCTCGGAGGACTGCGAGGGTGTGAGCGGCCCCTGCGGGAGCGCCAGCACGCGCGCCGCCTGGTCGGGCAGGCGCGCGGCCAGGTAGTCGTGCGCGGCGTGCAGCAGGTAGGTGTCGCGGTCGGCACCGGTGTTCTGCCCGGCGAGTTCCTCAAGGACGCGCGCGGCACCAGCCGCGTCGCCGCCGTGTTCAAGGGTCGTGGCGCGGTCCACGGTCGGCGGCAGGTCCGCCTGTGGGGAGAGGCTCGCGCAAGCACTTAGGGCCGTGGCGATCACGGGCACGGACAGTCGGGCAAGCCAGCGTGCGGGCAGCATGAGTTGAAGGGCCTCTCGTTGGCGGGCAGGATGCGTGGGCGCCGCAATGCCTGCGGCATGAGGTTGGGGATTATAGTGGCCAAGACCCACGGCAGGCTGCAAGTGATTGCCACCCCGATTGGCAATCTCGGCGACCTGAGTCCGCGCGCCCAGGAAGCGCTGCGGACCGCCGACGTCATCGCCGCCGAGGACACCCGGCATACGCTCGCGCTGCTGCAGGCGATGGGCATCGCCCGGCCGCTCATCTCACTGCACGATCACAACGAACTAAAGCGCGTGCCGGAATTGTTGGCGCGCCTGTCGGCGGGTGAAACGGTGGCTCTGGTGAGCGATGCGGGCACGCCGCTGCTGTCCGACCCTGGATTCGAACTGGTGCGCCAGGCCGCCGCGGCGGGCTTCCAGGTCGAGCCCTTCCCGGGGCCCTCGGCGATCACCGCCGCGCTGGCTGGCGCGGGCCTGCCCGCGCGCCGCTTCTGCTTCGAGGGCTTCCTGCCCGCGCGCGCGCGCGAGCGGCGCACCGCGCTGGCCGCCCTCGCCCACGAATCGCGCACGCTCGTGTTCTTCGAGGCTCCGCACCGGATCCTCGAGACGCTCACCGACATGGTCGCGGAATTCGGCGGCGCGCGCGCAGCGGTCGTCGGGCGCGAGTTGACGAAGCTGCACGAGACCTTCTATCGCGGCTCGCTCGCGCAGCTCGCGCAGCTCGCCGCGGCACAGGAGAATTTCGCTCGCGGGGAGATCACCATGGTCGTGCATGGCGCACCCGAACCCGAGGTCGACGGTGTGGATGAGGCGCAGCTGCGCCGAACGGTCGATGTCCTCCTCGGGGAGCTACCCCCCGGCCGCGCTGCCGCCGTGGCCGCGCAGCTGACGGGAGCCCCACGCGCCACGGCGTATGCGCTGGCGCTCAAGCGTGGCGCGCCCGAAGCGGATTCTGCTCCCGTGAAACTGGCAGACCCTTGAGGCGCTTTTGGTTGACTTACCGCACCGCCGCCGTACTCTGTAGGCCAGAGTCGGCCGGGCAGTCGCTGCTCCAGCAATGGGGTGGAGGAAAGTCCGGGCTCCGGCGGATCAGGTGCCAGGTAACGCCTGGGGGGCGCGAGCCCACGGAAAGTGCAACAGAAAGCAAACCGCCTAAGTCCTTAACGGGACCGGTAAGGGTGAAACGGTGCGGTAAGAGCGCACCGCGTCGGTGGTAACACTCGACGGCATGGCAAACCCCACCTGGAGCAAGGCCAAATAGGGAAGTAGCCTCGACCCTCACGGGTGCGAGGCAGCGTCGATCCGCGCGCGCTTCCGGGTAGGCCGCTAGAGGTCCGTGGCGACACGGATCCCAGAGGAATGATTGCCCTCGACAGAACCCGGCTTACAGGCCGACTCTCCGAACCTCATGACGCTGCCGCAGCCGGCGGTATCCTTGCCTTGCGCGGGCGAGAGGTCCGGCTCGGCGGCGCAGGCTGCGGTGGCGTCTCGTTCCCGCTCACGGACAGGGGCGTCCTCCCCGCGAAGAGGATATTTCGCGCCGCATTCACGTCACGATCCTGGAGCACACCGCATCCGGGACATACACAACTTCTTCCACGTAGCCCGTTGACGTCTTTAGGCCCGGTTACGGACCGGCAGGTCGAACAGGTACGGCTGGGTTTCTCTCACTGACGACTCGAACGCATCGTCCGGCGTACTCGCCCTTGTACAACAACTGCGTCCTGAGCAGTCCCCAGCCGCAATCCAGGACCGACTTAGCCATTCGGGTCTTGGTTAAGGCAAGGCTGCTCACATCGCCCATGACGATCAACTGATATCGGTTCACGATACGTCGGGAAAACTGATGCAGGGCGTCCTGGCGCCGTCGGGCGGCCCGTCGATGCAGCCGCTTGGCCTGACGTCGATGCCCGCGTCGCTGGGACTGCGCGATCTTAGCTTCCAGACTACGATGGTATCTGACTGCGGCTAGGCGCTCACCGTCACTGGTAACCGCGGTATCTTTCAATCCGCAGTCGAGACCGACTTCAGCCCGTTGTGGGGGCTCAGTTCCGTCCTCACGCCTTGCTAGCAAGCAAAAATACCAATCGCCGACCGCGTCCTGGGCAAAGCAGCCTTGCTGCCATTTCACCAGACCTCCAAAACGCTCGGATTCGAAGATCCGGATGGTCTTACCGCAGAAGCGCAAGTACTTACCGCGACGCTTGACGCTGGCCGCCTTGAATGGAATCCATCCCAATGAGCGCCGCGATCCGAAACTAACGCGCCAGCGCAGACGTGCCTTGCGAGCTTGAGTTCGCCTCTGGGCAAATTCAACGCAAACCCGCTGGATGCTGTCTGCGCCGATGATCGTGAAGTGTTCCGTGGCTCCTGCGGTCAACCTGCATAGATCGAAGCCGCTGAGCCAGCGATTCTTGCCCGCGAAGGGTCTGGCTGCTTTAAGGCTCGTCGCGTTGCAGTAATTCCAGACCTGATTGACCTCGATCGCCGCCGCGGCATTGAGCCAAGTATAGGCCTCGGCGCGTACTTGCAGCCGCAGAGCGCGAATGGGCAGCTGCGGCAAAGCTCCGCGCGTGAATTCCGGAGAGATCTGCACCTCGATTAAGATACGCGGCCGATAGACGGACGCGATGCTCAAAACAAGTGCGAACCTGCAGTAATGCAAAGCCTGCGTGACCGAAGCTCACCCCACAGCCGCAGCACGCCTCTTCGTGGCGACTCGCGCAGTGTGTTTGCGAGCGCAGGCTGGCATTCGGGCGGTTACTACTTGACGACCTTCAGCTGCGGGCGCCGGGGCGCGCCCTCGTCCGTGGGCGTTGGCCGTGCCGGGGGTTCAGGCCCCAGGTCCTGCTCGGAGAACACCATGCCCTCGCCGGTTTCGCGCGCGTAGATGCCCAGTATCGCGCTCACCGGGAACCGCACGTGGTGGATGACGCCCGCGAAGCGGGCATCGAACCGCACCTCGTCCGCGCCCATGCTCAGGCGCTGCGTGGCACCGGTGCTCAGGTTCAGCACGATCTTGCCGTCCTTGATATATGCGCGCGGCACCTCGATGCCCTCGGTCTCCGCGTCAACGATCACGTGCGGCGTGTTGCCGCAATCCGAGATCCACTCGTGCATCGCGCGCAGCAGGTACGGACGTTTAGGCAGCGCCTTGGTCATCGGAATTGGCATACGACTATAGGAGCCGCATCTCCCGCTCACGCTCCGAGAGCGCCTCGCGGAAGCCCGCTCGGGCGAACACCAGCTGCGCGTACTTCTCGATCGCTTGCGCCTGCGGCGGCAGGTCGATCTCGTAATGCTGCAATCGCCAGAGCACCGGCGCGACCGTCGCATCCACCAGCGAGAACTCGTCGGACAGGAAGTAGGGCTTGACCTTGAACAGGTCGGTGCTCTGCAGGATCGTGTCGCGCAGGATCTTCTTGAGCTTCACCGTCTGCTTCTTGTCCGGCTCGGTGTCGATCTGGCGCGCGACCGTGTACCAGTCACGCTCGATGCGGTAAAGCGCCAGGCGAAACTGCGCCCGCGACACCGGATCCACCGGCATCAGGGGTGGATGAGGGAAGCGCTCGTCGAGGTACTCGATGATGACGCGCGAGTCGTACAGAACCAGGTCCCGGTCCACCAGCGTCGGCACGCTGTGGTAGGGGTTGAGGTCGAGCAGATCCTCGGGAAACCGACCCGCCTCGACACTCACAATGTCGATGCCGATGCCCTTCTCGGCCAGGACGATCCGCGTGCGGTGGCTCCACGGGTCGCTCGGGGCGGAGAACAGCGTCATGATCGATCGTCTGCCCGACAAATTTCGCTCCTACGATTCAGTCATCTGAAAGCGCCGGCGCCCCGGCTGACGCTTAACGAACGTCTTTCCAGTATTCCCGTTTCATAAGGTACGCAAGCCAGGTGAACACGATCAGGAACAGCACGATCCAGACGCCAAGGTCACGTCGCGCCGCCTGCGTCGGTTCACTCGCGTAGTCGAGGAAGTTGACCGTGTCGCGCACGAAGTCATCGTACTGCGCCGGAGACAGGCGTCCCGGGGCCACCGTCTCGAAGTGATCGAACACCTGCTCGTGGCCGCCCGCGCTCTTCACCTCATCGCGGAACACCGCGCGCTTGAGCCCCTCAAGCTCGGAAAGCACGTGCGGCATCGCCGTGGTAGGCAGCCGCAGGTTGTTGGCCCCGGTCTGCCGCGTGGGATCCAAGTAGAAGGTCTTCAGGTACTGGAAGATGTAGTCGCGACCGCGCGAGCGGGCCATCAGCGACAGGTCCGGCGGCGTCTTGCCGAACCAGGCCGCTGAATCCTCCGCGGACATCGTGGTGAGGATGTACTCGTTGTCCTTGTCCCCCGGGGGGATCAGGTCTTTCTGCAGCAGGGCCGGTGGGATTCCCAGATCAGCGCCCAGGCGCGACCAGCGCTCGTACTTGAGCGAGTGGCAACCGAGGCAGTAGCTGGTGAAGTCGCGCGCGCCGCGCTGCACCGAGGCCATGTCAGTCACATTGTTGTCCGCGTGCCAGTGCTGCCAGTTGGCGCCGGCCTTGACGGCCTCGCCTGCGCCCTCCGCCGGGGCATCCGCGGCCCAGGCACCGCTGCCGAGCAGCACCAGCGCCACCAGAGCCAACGCGCGCATGGCGGTTCGCGGCTCAGTGCGCATGGTAGATCACTCTGTCAGGAACGGGCCGAACCTTGTCGTACTTCGAGTACCACCACATCAGTCCGAAGAACGCGAAGTAGATGGCCCCGAAGATCCGCGCCAGCCAGACGTAGAGGCCTTCAGCGGGCTGCAGGCCGAGGTAGCCCAGCGCGATGAAGGACACCACGAAGAGCGTCAGCATGGTGCGCGACATCCAACCGCGGTAGCGCATGGACTTCACTGGCGAGCGGTCCAGCCACGGCACGAAGAAGAACGCCAACACCGCAAGTCCCATTAGCAGCGCGCCCAGGCGCTGGTTGGGAACGGCGCGCAGGATCGCGTAGTAGGGCGTGAAGTACCACACCGGGGCGATGTGCTCAGGCGTTGACATCGGGTTGGCGGGCTCGAAATTCGGCGCCTCCAGGAACAGCCCTCCCAGCGTCGGCACGAAGAACACGACGATGGCGAGCAGGATGAGGAACACCCCGACGCCGAAGACGTCCTTGACGGTGTAGTAGGGATGGAAGGGGATGCCATCCAGTGGCTTGCCGTCTGGGGCGACCTTCTCCTTGATCTCGATCCCGTCCGGATTGTTCGAGCCGGTGCGGCGCAGCGCCACCAGGTGCAGCATCACCAGCAGCAGCAGCCCGAGAGGCAGGGCGATGACGTGCAGCGAGAAGAAGCGGTTGAGCGTGGCATCGGCGATGCCGTAGTCGCCGCGGATCCAGTCGACCAGGCCAGGTCCCACCGCCGGTATGGTGCCGAACAGGTTCACGATCACCTGCGCGCCCCAGAACGACATGTTGCCCCACGGCAGCACGTAGCCCATGAACGCCTCGGCCATGAGCGCCAGGTACACGAGCATGCCCAGGAGCCACAGGAGCTCGCGCGGTTTCTTATAGGAGCCGTAGAGGAAGGCGCGGAACATGTG
>JANYBG010000083.1 GCA_025360865.1 Pseudomonadota bacterium
GCCGCCTCCTCCTCGCCCGCCGCGCCGAACTCCACGGTGCCGAGGATGTAGGACATGATGTTGTCGTGCCGCAGCACCGCGGCCTTGGGCTGGGATGTCGTGCCGCTGGTGAACAGCTGGATGGCGATCGCGCCGGGTTCATCCGGTGGCTCGGCGTCGGCCACGGGAGCCTCCGCCGGTCGCAGCAGCTCGCTCGCATCCGCGCAGGTGATCCCGGCGGGCAGCCCGAGGCGCTCGAGGTGCGCGGGCTGCGATACGAGCCACGCCGGTGCGAGGCGCGCCAGCAGGGCCTGAAGCTCGGCGCTCGTGAGCCGGTAGTTCAGGGGCACGTACGGGACGCCGGCGTACGCGGAAGCGAATAGCGCGACGGGCGCCGTGAGGCCGTTGGTATCGAGCAGCGCGGCGTGCGCGAACCCGCCAGCGGCGAGCGCGGGCGCCGCGGCGCGCGCGGCGGCGCGCAGCTGCGCGTAGTTCAGGGACTGCTCGCCGCAGGTGACGGCGATGCGCTCCCCAAAGGTGTCAGCCGCCATCTCCAGCAGCATCGCGAAGTTCACAGGATCAGTCCGAGGACGGCAGTGCCTTGGCCTGCTTCATCCCCAGGGCCGCGCCATCGACGCTCAAGGAACCCTCGCCACCCTTCGTGCACAGCAGTTCCAAGGCCTCCGCGGCATCGACATAGCGCTTGCCGATGAGCGATCCCCGCGCGTGCGCGGGCTCAAGCTTCGCCCCCGCGGGCGGCGCCTCGGTGATGGCGATCATCTCGATACCACCGCAGCTCAGCAGGGCTGCCCCGCCCGGGGAGCGGATCACCATGATCTCGGTGGAGCAAACAGAGCTCTTGAGGCGCAGGCCGGGTTTGAGGACTCTCATGGGAAAAGTGATCAGCTGTTGGACAGGATCGCGCCGGCCATGCCGCACGATACCAGCGCGTTGGTCATCTTGGCGACCTGGTTGCTGGCGGTGCCGCGCAGCTGGCGCACCGCCTCGGTGATGTTGTTCATCCCGTGGATGTAAGCCTCGCCGATCAGGCCGCCATTGGTGTTAACCGGCAGCCCGCCGCCGACTTCGATGTTGCCGCCTTTGATGAAGTCCTTCGCCTCGCCTTGGTCGCAGAAGCCGAAGGCCTCCAGCTGGTAGAGCACCTGCGGGGTGAAGGCGTCATAGATCATCGCCAGCTGCATGTCCTTCGGGGTCAGTCCCGAGCGCTGGTAGAGGCGCTTGGCCACGCCCTGAGCCTCGGGCATCACGTTCAGGTCCGCGTGGTAATAATTGGAGATCACCTCGACCTCGGCGGGAATCGACTGCGCGGAGGACACGATGCGGATCGGCTTCCGCTTAAGGTCCTTCGCTCGCTCAAGACTTGTAACGACGATCGCCACGCCGCCGTCGCTCTCCTGGCAGCAGTCCAGCAGGCGCAGCACCGGCTCGATGATCCACTTGGAAGCCTGGTGGTCCTCGAGCGTGATTGGCTTGCCGTAGAACCATGCCAGCGGATTGGTCGCCGCGTGCTTTCGCTGCGCGACCGAGACGTAGCCCAGGTCGCCGTTGGTGACCCCGTAGGTGTTCATGTAGTGCTGCGTCGCGAGCGCGCCCCAGCTGGCCGGCGTCTGCGCGCCAAAGGGCATGCACCACAGCAGCGAGCCGGTGCCATTGCCCGCGATGTTCACCACCCCGCCGCTCGGCGGCGCCATCGGCTGCCCGAAGCGGTACTGCGACCGTTCGTTCATGGCGCGCCAGACGAGCACCACCTCGCAGGCGCCGGAGTTGATCGCCGCGGCCGCCTGGTGGATGGTGGCGACCGAGGCCGCCCCGCCGCCGGGAATGCGCGCGGTGTAGCCGAGGTCCTTCACCCCGAGGCAGCGCGTCAGCCCGATCTCGTCGCTGTTGTCGATCGTGAAGGTGATCATGCCGTCGACATCCGCCGGGTCGATCCCCGCGTCATCGAGGGCGGCCTTGGAGGCCTCGGCGGCCAGCTGCAGCTCGCTGCGCCCTGATGCCTTGGAGAATTCGGTCTGGCCGATGCCGGCGATGGCGGCGAACTTACTCACGGGCCCCACCCTTGGCGGGCGCGAATACCGGGACGGCCTTGCCGCCCTTGGTCGGCGCGTAACGCACCTCGACGGCGATGCCGTTCTTCATGGCATCGGGGGCCACGTCGATGACGTTCGAAACCATGCGGATACCCTCCTCCAGCTCGATGAGCGCCACGATCGGCGCCTCGGCGAAGCCAATCGGCGCCGGGTGGCGCGGGATCACCCAGCTTGTGACGATTCCGCGGCCGCTCAGCTTCACGGTCTCGCGCTTGATGCTGTGGCAAACCGGGCACATCGGCCGGGGCGGATGGGTGATCTTCATGCAATCCGAGCAGCGCTGGCCGAGCAGCTCGCCGCGCGTGACGCCCTCCCAGAAGAACGCCGCGTCGGGGGTGAACACCGGGTCTGGCCGGATCGGGGTGGTCTCGTTCGACATCAACTCCTCTCCGCCGCGGCGGGCACCACGGCCTGCGGCTGCCAGGGGCTGCGTACCTTGCGATGGCCTTCGGTGGGGCTCCAGGAAAGCACGCACTCCTTGCACAACTCCTGGATCTGCTCAGGCGTGTAGCCAAGCTCGGCCAGGATCTCCCGGCTGTGCTGGCCGACGACGAGCGGCGGTCCCTGCACCTTGCCCGGGGTGTCCGAGAGGTCGAACAGCAGACCGATCTGGTTCAGCTTGCCGACGAAGGGATGTTCGTAGGATGCGACCCAGCCGCGCTGCTTGAACTCCGCGTCATCATGCAGGCCGAGGGAGAATTTCGGATCCGACACCTCGCAGGGGACGCCGGCCTTGTCGAGCTTGGCGAACCATTCCGCGGCGGCGCGCTCCTTGAACTTAGGCTCCAGCACCGCGACGAGTGCCACGCTGTTGGTGGTGCGCGCCGCCTTGTCCGCGAAGCGCGGGTCGGTGGCGAGGGCCTCCAATCCCATGGCGGCGCAGAAGCCCCGCCAGTCCTGCTCACGGGCGAGTTCCAGGCACAGCCAGCCGTCGCGGGTCTCGTACAGGCGGCTGGTAGCGGAGCGGCCCATCTGCATGCCATCGGTGCGCGGGCGCTCGAACCCGGTGCCATCCGGACGCGCCACCACGTAGGAGGTGTTCAGCAGCTGCGCATTGACGATCGAGGTGTCGCAGAACTGACCCTCGCCGGTGCGATCGCGGTGGTACAGCGCCTGAATGATCGAGATCGCCGAGAGGAAGCCGTTGCCGGTGTCGCCCATGCTGGTGAATGACCACAGCGGCTTGCCGCCGGCGGACATGCCACCGTCCTCGTACTGCACGCCGGCGAGACAGGCGCCGGTCTGGTCGTTGCCCGGCAGTCCGGCGCGTGGCCCGGTCTCGAAGCCGCGGGTGTGGCAATAGATGAGATTCGGGTTGATGGCCTTCAGACTCTCGTAGTCGATCTTCAGGCGCTCGGCGGCGTCATAGCGCATGTTGTGCTGCACGACGTCGGCCTTCCTGACAAGCGCGAGCAGCACCTTCATCGCGCGCGGATCCTTGAGGTCCAGTGCGATGCTGCGCTTGCCGCGGTTGGCCATGTAGGCGATGTGGTTCGAGTGCCAGTACGTGTCGTACAGGGCGTTGACCTTGATGACATTGGCGCCCAGGTCCGACAGGAGCTGAGTGCCATAGGGGCCTGCGATCGCAAGCCCCAGGTCGAGCACCGTGATTCCCTCGAGCGGCGCATTGAGCTTGCGTCCGCTGCCGGCGGCCTGCGCCGGCGCCTTGGCGGCCGCGGCCGCCTCGCTCTTCACCTGGGCGGTGTGCTCGCCCATGCGCGCGGCGGGCTTGCCCACCACGCTCGCGTGCCTGCTCATGCGATAGGCGACGCCGACCTGGCGGATCGCGCCTAATTCCGGGTCGTTGATCTCGGTGACGCACCCGTCCTTCATGAACAAGGGATCGGCCAGCGCCTCCTCGGGCGTGCGTACGTCCTGGATGGTCATGCCGGCGACAGCCGCGGCGTCCACCCATTCCCGCGCGGGGAATTTCCTCACCGCCTCGGCGAGCAGGGGCTGGTAATGCGTCATCACCAGCAATTCCTCGGGACCTGTGCCAAAACGGTCAGGATCGTTCTGCGCCTTGAGATCGGGGCTGGAGTTGAGCTGGTCACCGGCGGAGGCGGTCAGGAGGAAGCGCGGGTTCGGCACCCAGTTGTGGATCCAGCGTCCATCGGCGCACTCGAAGTGCCCCTTGGGCGAGCGTGAGCCCAGGATCCAGCTATTGAACATCGGCACGTCGATCTTCTCCGCGCGCTGCCAGACACCGCTTGCGCAGGCCATCGCCCCCTGCAGGAGCGAGGTCTCGACCCACTGGCCGCGGCCTGTGATCTCGCGCGCGCGCAATGCGGCGCTGATCGCGGTGCTGGCGGCGAAGAAGGCGCCTAGGCTCGGCCAGTAGGAGTTCGGATACAGCGGCCCCGGACGCGGCGCGCCCTGCAGCCACTCGTAGGGAATCTCGATGTCGGCGAAGGGATCGCTGACGCCTGCCATGTGATTGATGGCCCCTTCGGGCCAGCCACGCTGTTCCCACTGCAGGCCCGCGCGCGCGGCCACCAGCGCATCGTACCCCGGGCGGTCCGAGTGCTTGTTGTCACGGCCGTACGCGGTGATCGAGCAGTAGACCAGGCGTGGATTCGCTTTGCTGAGCCTCGCGTAGTCGATTCCCAGGCGCCGCGTCACTCCCGGAGAGAAGCTCTCGACGAGTACGTCAGCCTGGCCGGCGAGCGCGAGGAAGCTCGCGCGGTCCGCCTCGTTCTTGAGATCGAGCACGGCGCTGCGCTTGCCGCGCTGCCACACTTTGTAGCCGAGTTCGCCCCGGAACGGGTCACCGCCCGGGGGCTCGATCTTGGTGACCTGCGCGCCTTGGTCCGCCATGAGCATCGTCGCCATCGGACCGGCGACCCCCCAGGACAGATCAAGGACGCGTACTCCTTCCAGTACGCCCGCCACCGCGGAGCTCAGGACTTCAGGCCGAAGACGCGCAGCGCGTTGCCGCTGAGGATCTTGGCGCGGTCCTTCTCCGGGATGCCAGCCTTGCCGAACTGGTCCGCGATGACTTTCCGCGAATTCGGCCAACAGGTGGCCGGGTGCGGGAAATCCGTCGACCAGTACAGGCAATCCGGGCCGAAGAAGCGGTACGCCGCTCCCAGTCCCTGCGGCTCGTACATGAACGTCGCGCCCATCTGGCGCTTGAAGTACTCGCTCGGGAGCATCTTCACTCCCGGGAACTCGTAGTGCTGCGACATGCGCGGGTCGAGCACGGTCTCGAAGAAGAAAGGCAGCCAGCCCAGGCCCGGCTCGACCAGGATCACGCGCAGCTTCGGGAAGCGCTCGAGCGTTCCGCTCAGGATCCAGAACATCATCGGCTCGGCGAGCGCGAAGGCCGGCATCGCCGTGAAGATGCCCTTTTGCGGTGTCGGGTCGCGGCGGAAGACGTCCCAGAGGGAGGCCTTCACGTCCAGGTGGTTCAGGATGGTGATCCCGGTGTCGCCCAGTTCCGCCCACAGCGGGTCATAGCGCTTGTCGAACACGTCCGGCAGGCCGAACTCGGTCGGGAACGGGGTGATCTGCACGCAGCGCGCGCCGCGCTTGGCCAGGCGCCGCACTTCCTTCACCGCGAAGTCGATGTCGTACAGCTGGATCTGGTAGGCGGACAGCAGGCGCAGCGGATCGACCGCGGCGAAGTCGGCCATGCCGTCGTTATAGCCGGACAGCACTTCCTTCCAGTCATCGCCCATCAGGTTCGGGGTGCAGTACTTGGCGCCGCCGACCTCCGGGAAGATGACCTCGGCCTGCACGCCGTCGCGGTCCATCGCCTTCAGCTTCGCGTGCGGCTCGAAGTGACCGGGGTCCTGCGAGGCTTCCGGATCCACGAAGTCCTCCAGCGCCAGCTGCTTCTGACCCTTGCGAAGCTCGGTGGCTTCGAATTCGGACTGCTTCTTCGCGGCGTTGTCCCATACCGAATGCAGACGCTGCGGCAGGCGGGCCTTGACCCATTCATCGGTGAAATGGACATGCGAGTCGGCGGAGACAAGGCGTTCGTCGGGCGAAACAACGGCGTTCATTGGATCAATCTCCTGGCGTGCATCAGGCCTGAAATGAGGGTGCCGCGCGGGCCACCTCGCAGCGGCGCCATTCTGCTCGCCGCTGCCGCGAGCGTCAATTAATGTACTGCCGGTTTCGATTTAGGCCCGAGCCGCGTTTAACCCGTTTGAATGGGGTCCCACGGCCTGCCGCGCCCGTCCGGGCACTGGGTGCGGACTCGCGCTCAAGCGGGGCCGCATGGTAATTTGGGAACCATGGGTACCGTTGTTGAAGACGCAGGAACACGATGAATCGACTCGCGAATAAGACCGCCATCATCACCGGCGCGGCCGGCGGCATGGGGGCCTGCACGGCGCGCTTGTTCGCCGCGGAAGGTGCCAACGTCGTCATAACGGACCTGCTCGACGCGCAGGGCGAGGCGCTCGCGCGTGAGCTTGGCGACGCGGCGCTCTTCCAGCACCACGATGTCTCGGACGAGGGCGACTGGCAGAAGGTGCTCGCCGCCACCCTCGCCCGCTTCGGCGGCGTGGATATCCTGGTGAACAACGCTGGCATCCTCATGATGCGCGGCCTCATGGAGACCACCAAGCAGGACTTCGAGCGCGTGCTCGGCATCAATCTCGTGGGCACATTCCTGGGCATCCGGACTGTGGCCCCGAAGATCATCGAGAGGGGCGGCGGCTCCGTCATCAACATCTCCTCCGTCGACGGTCTCAAGGGCTCGAACGCGGTGAGCGCGTATTCGGCGAGCAAATGGGGCATGCGCGGTCTCACCAAGGTGTCGGCCATGGAACTTGGCCCACTGGGCGTGCGCGTGAATTCGGTACACCCCGGGGGCATCCAGACCCCCATGACGACCCGCGCGGGTCAGTCGCCGGCGGCGGCCGAGGCGACCCGCAAGTTCTACAAGGGAATGCCCCTGGGCCGCGTCGGCCAGCCCGAGGAGGTCGCGCGTGTTTCCCTGTTCCTCGCCAGCGAGGATGCCTCGTACATGAATGGCGCCGAGCTCGCCGTGGACGGCGGCATGAGCATCGGTCCTTATTACATGAGCCAGCCCGGCGCGCCGGTGATTGCCTGATCCCGCGCGCGTCAGTCGGACGATTCCCCTAGGAGCCAAAGCGATGAGCACTGTCATGAAAGAGGTCCCCGGCGACCAGACTCCGCTGTCCACCAGTGACGGCCTCGAACGCAGCCCGCTGCCCGTGCCGTACGGATGGTTCTGGGTGAGCTACAGCGAGGACCTCAAGCCCGGCGAGCTGCGCAACATCGAGTGCTTCGGCCAGGAGTGGGTGCTGTTCCGCGGCGAGACCGGCGAGGCGGGCGTCGTGGATCCCTACTGCCCGCACCTGGGTGCGCACCTGGGGCACGGTGGCACGGTGCAGGGCGACTCGATCCGCTGCCCGTTCCACCACTGGGCGTACAACCCCAAGGGATTCTGCACCAAGATCCCGTACGCGAAGGTGATGCCGCCGATCACCAAGCGCCAGGGGATCCTCAAGGCGCTGCCGATCAAGGAGAACAACGGCATCGTCTGGGCCTGGTACCACCCCAAGGGGGTGGCCCCGCTGTGGGATGTCCCCGCGGTTCCCGAGCTCAATAACCCGGATTACATCGCCCCGCAGCGCGGCGAGTGGCCGGTGAACACCTTCATCCAGGAACTGGGCGAGAACGGCGTCGACTTCGCGCACCTGAAGTTCCTGCACCACGTGCCGGTCATCCCGACCGGGGAATGCCATGCCGAGGGGTACAAGTGGCACGTGAACATGGCCAATGGCTACATCATCATCGAGCAGTTCGGCCCGGGACTTCAGCTCGTGCGCTTCACCAAAGGGACGGTCGTGACCACGATGGTCAGCTACCCGCAACCCATCCATAACTGCCGCACCGTGATGCGCATGGGCCTCACCCACAAGAAGTACGCCCCGGGAACTCCCGAGGCGACGCTCGCGGCGAACATGCTGCAGGAGCAGATCGGCCAGGGCGTCGATGCGCAGGCCGGCTTCGAGTCGGTCGACATGATTGTCTGGAACAACAAGCGCTACCGGGAGCAGCCCCTGCTGTGCGACGGCGACGGCGAGATCCTCAAGTGGCGCCGGTATTTCAGCCAGTTCTACGTCAAATGACCGACTGAGTTCCCGCGGCGCGCCTATGCCTTCGGGAAGGCGCGCCGCAGGAGTCCCACCAGCACTTCCGCGAGTTTCTCCCCGGCGTCTTCCTGCAGGAAGTGCCCGGCTTCAGCGATAACCGCATGCGGCTGGCGCGCCGCTCCCGGCACCCGCCGCCTGAAAACCTCCGCCCACGGCTCTGTTGTCGGATCGCCGTCACTGAAGGCTGTGACGAACGGTCGCTCGAACTTCTCGAGGAATTCCCACACGCGCCGGTTCTCGATGATCCCGGGCATGTCGGCGCGGATCGGGATCAGCGGCGGGAAAGCCAGCGCCCCGGCCTTGTACGAGGCATCCGGAAACGGCGCGTCGTAGGCGCGTTGCGCGAGCTCATTCAGCGGCCGGCGCGACACGCCGCCGATGATGCCACTTACCGGCAGGTCATCGGCCGAATCCGCGTACGCCGCCCAGTCCTCGATGACCTTCCCCGGCCAGCCGGCGATCCCGCGCGGTGGCGGCTCGCAGTTGGGCAGCAGCGTGTTGGCGGCGAGCACCGCCGAGAATCTCTCCGGTGTTTCCGCGAGCACGCGCAGCCCGATCGGCCCGCCCCAGTCCTGGCACACGAGCGTGATGCGTGAGAGTTCCAGCGCCTCGACGAACGCGCGCAGCCAACCGACGAAGCCGTCATAGGTGTAGTCGGCGCGCTCGCGAAGCTTGTCGGAGCGGCCGAAGCCGATGAAGTCCGGCGCCAGCGCGCGAAAGCCCGCCGCCGTCACCCGCGGAATGATGTGCCGGTAGAGATAACTCCAGGTGGGCTCCCCGTGCAGCAGCAGCGCGACGGGCGCATCGCGCGGGCCTTCGTCGATGGCGGCCATGCGCAGCGGGCCGAAGCGCGCGTCGGGGATCTCGACGTAACGCGGCTGATACGGGAAATCCAGTCCCGTGAACCGCGCCTCGTCGGTGCGCAGAATGCCCGCGCCTGGCGCCACCTTCAAGCGGCCGCCGCCTTGTCGAGCGTCACGACCGACACCTTCGGCACCGGGTGCGACTTCGCCCGCGTCCAGCGCAGCAGCATGCTCCCGCTCGTGTGGCCGTCGGTGTCCATCCAGTTGGTGAAGCCGCGGTTCTCGCGCGCGATCGTGATGGTGGCCGACCCGTCCGCGTTGTACCGCGCGGTGTGACTGTTCACCCAGACGGGCGCGTAGCGGTAGTCGAGCGACTCCATCCAGTAGTTATCGAGCTGGAAGTTCCAGAACTCGCACTCGGGCGGTTTCACCTCGATCACCAGCGCCTCGTCCGGCTTGAGCGTCCAGTAGCCGTGCAGGTAGAAGATGTTCGGGTCGCCGCCGGCCTTGAAGAACATGGTCTGGTCGATGGTGGCGAGCTGGTTCGGGTGCGCCTGGAAGCCCTGCACCCAATCGGCGAAGGTGTGCGCGGTCCCCTTCACGAAGGCCGCCGACGAGAGCAGCGCGCGCTCGATGCGCGCCGCGGTCAGGGGTGGCGGCTTGGGCGGTCCACCGATGCGCTCGATCTTCATGACCGCGGGAGTCTCGGTCTCGCGGTCCAGCAGCGTGTTGCGCACCAAGAGCATCGTGGAGTCCGCGGACATGGGCAGCCAGTTGCCCGGCTTGCGCTCACGGCTGACCCACACCTCGAAGGTGCCGTCGGGATTGATCTTAAGGTTCGGCGCATCCAGTTCGCCGGTCGAGGCTAGCGTGCCGTCCACCGCGTAGCGGTTCGCCTTGGTCGCGAACGATAGGTACTTCACCGTGCCGCGCGTGCCGTGCAGCCGGTACTCGCGGTCGCCCGCGATGGTGGCGTTCCAGTACACGTTGTCGGGGTTGTCGCCGCCGATCTTGAGTGTCGTGTTGGAGGCCTGGTAGAACACCGGGAAATCCGGGTTGCCGTGCTCGAGCATCATCTCCAGCGCCACGCGCGTCAGGCGCGTGAGGTAACGCCAGCCTTCCGCCCGGTCGAGCTCCGTGGCGGGAGTCTCCGGACGCAGCACTTCCCTGCCCGCGGTCTTCAGAGCATCACAGAACTGCTCCCAGGTGGCTCCGCTTACGACCCTGCCGACAACCTCATTCTCTGCCATGGCCCCTCTCCTGATTTAGGGGGGCGCCGGAAAGGTCGCGACCTGCGCGCGAGGATTCCGGCGTCCAGTTACTCGAAGGTGGCATCCCCCGCTGGCCACCCCTTAAACTCTAGCGCGTCTTGTGGACGTGATGAACGCGCGCGCGGTCACGAAGCGGTATCACTTGAACCTCACCTAGGTCTTTTCGACCTCGACCCACCGCGTGCCCCGCGCGGACTGGCGCATCGCGTCGATGACGGCCTGGCCGGCGACCCCGTCCTGGAAGGTCGCAAGCGGCGGCGAATTCACGCCGTCGCGGCCTTCGATGCGCGCCTTCATGCGCTCAATGAGGCGCGTGTATGGCGCCAGGTCACTGCCAAAGGCGTGCGCCTGCTCGTAGGCGGTCCGCATCAGTTCCACATGCGGGAACGGCACGGGCGGCGGCAACACCAGTTCCTCGGGCACCTCGACGCGCCTCTTGTTTCCCATGCGGTCGGCGAGCCACAGCTCTTCCCCCGCCACGCCCTCGATCCACACCGCCCCTTCACTGCCCGAGATGCGCACGATCCCGTAGAAGTCACCTGGGGCCGCCATGGACTCGACGAACACCCCCTCCAGACCGTTCATGAGGCGGAACTGCGCCGAGAATGTGTCATCCGCGGTCATCCCCTTCTTGCCCGACAGGGTCTGCAGACGCGCGCTCACCGACTCGAACTCACCGAGCGTCACGCGCACCTGGTCGACGAGGTGCGACCCCCAGGCGCCGAGGAACCCGCCGCCGCGCGCGGCGTCCTCCCACCAGTCCGGCGTCTGCGCCTGCGGGTGCGACAAAAAAGGCACGAGCCACGCGAACAGCGCTTGCCGCGGCTGCCCGATCGCACCGGAGGCGATCGTGCGTCGCAACAGCTCATGGGCTGTGGCGAAGCGGAACTCGACGCCCAGAACGTGCACGACATTGGCGCGCTCGGCGGCGGCGAGCATGCCGCGCGCCTCGGCGAGGTTCATCGCGAAAGGCTTCTCGCACAGCACATGCTTGCCCGACTCGACCGCCTCGTGCACCAGCGGCGCGTGCGTCGCCGGTGGCGTGGCGATCGTGACGATATGCACGCCCTTGTCATCCAACGCCTCGCGCAGGGACCCGCACGCGCGTGGCACGCCCAGCAGCGTCGCGCGCGACTGCGTCTTGGCCGCGTCCCGACCGACGAGGGCTCTCACCTCGATGCCGGCGTTGCGCAGCGCGCGCAGGTGCGTGAACACACCGAAACCGGTCCCCACCACGACGGCGCCCAGCGTCGCTTTATTCGCACTCATGCTTCATTCTGAACCCCGGCGGCCCGCCGCCGATATCCCCGGTTCGGGGTAGCATGGCGGCAGGCGATCCCGCAACTTCGCCAAGGAAGCCGCGAGCCATGAGCGAGAAGTCCGCGATTAAGGAACAAAGCGCGCAACGGCTGCTGTCCGGCCGGGCCTGGGAGGACTACTGCGACGTGCTGCGTGTCGCTGGTCGGGCCATCGAGCGCTTCGGTGACGAGCCGACCGACCTTGACCGCGCGGAGTGGTACCGCTTCGTCACCCGCCTGACCCGCAACGGGCTCGAGCGCTTCGTGGAGAACTGCGAGCCGCCGCGCCCGCGCCTGCGCGATGCGCCGTGGCACCAGTCAATCAACTTCCAGTCTCCCGACCAGGACCATCTGCTGTCAGAGTTCGTCGACGGCGGCCACGCCTACGTGATCCGGGGCTCCCGCGGCACCGCGCCCTATTTCGTGATGGCCTCCTGGTCGGCGCTGCAGCCACCGGATGCGGGGGCGTCCGACTGGGCGCCGCGCGGGTTCGCGGGCCTGCGGGACTGCAATCCGGCGCTGTTGCGCACCACCGGCATGCTGCAGAGCCAGTCGATCGACGTCGACGCGCGGGGAAACTTCGAGGTACTGGTGAGCCAGCAGGCCCCGGTGGGGGGACGCAACTGGCTCAAGATCGAACCGGACTGCGTCGGCTTGCTCGTGCGCGTCGTCTATCACGATCGCACCAAGGAGAGCGCCCCCGTGATGCGCATCGAGCGCCTGGACCACCCGCGCCCCGAGGTGCTGACCGCGGCTCACCTGAGCACGCAACTCGCCAAGAGTGGCCAGCTGGTGCTCGCCTATCTTGAGCTGGTGCGTTCCTGGTGGCAGGACAACCTGTCCAAACGACCCAACAGCATCCGCTTCAGCCGCGCGCTGTACTTAAGTAATGGCGGCGTGCCAGACCGACACCACGGCTTCGGCACCTGGCGCAAGGCGCCTGACGAGGCGCTCGTGCTGCGCTTCACACCGCCCGAGTGCGACTACTGGATCTTCCAGCTGTGCAACCTGTGGCAGGAGAACTTCGACAACTACGAGGACGGCCAGGGACACATCACCAAGTACCGGTGCGTTCTCGAGGCCGACGGCTCGGTGCTGATCGTCATCGCGGACGCGGATCCGGGCATCGGTGGCAACTGGATCGACCCGGGTGGTCACGTGCACGGCGGCATGAGCCTGCGCCTGATCCTCATCGAGGCGCCCCCGCCGAGGGTGACCGCCTGCCTGCTGCCGCTTGCCGCGCTGCGCGAACGGGGCCGGGACGCGCTCGCGATCGCACCGGTGATCGAGAGCGGCGAAGTCGCCGACTGAGCCGGCGCCGCCTACCGGCGAGCCGCACCCCCACCTCGTCGTACCGGACTAGGAGCAACCGCCGATGGCGCTCGCGCCCTTAGCGAGTATCTTGAGCACCCTTCGAACTTCGCGCGAGAGCAAACGATGAGCGACCACCTGCAGCCGGCCGAGAAGCCCGTCACCGAGAGCGACGAGTTCATCGCCCAGCAACTCGAGGGCGCGAGCATCCCGACGCTGATGATGTCGCTCATCCACCTCACCGGGGATACGAGCCTGCTGCGCGGCTCCATCCGCCCGAAAGTCGTCATGGGGAGCGGCTTCCAGGGAAACCTCGGCGACGCAGACCAGGCGACTGTGCGCGCGCTCGCGCTCAAGGCGCTCAAGGACTATCGCGACCGCGGCGGCACGCTGCCCAAGCAGCCCAGCGCCGAACTGGTCCAGGAGATGATGAACTTCATGGTGGGCGAGCGCGTCGGCGACGAGTACGTGCCCATGATGCTCGAGGAACTGGCGCTGGACGGCAACGACTCACGCGCGCCGCGATGGTCGCGCGACGTGCCCGCGGCGACACGCCAGAAGTTCCACGGGCTGGTGATCGGCGCGGGCATGTCGGGCCTCCTGCAGGCGCTGCGCCTGCAGGAGGCCGGCATCCCCTTCACCGTGGTCGAGAAGAATGACTCCGTGGGGGGGACCTGGTACGAGAACCGCTATCCGGGCTGCCGCGTCGACATCGCCAACCACTTCTACTCGTACTCGTTCGAACCGTACCCGTGGAGCGAGTACTTCTCGCGCCGCGATGAACTGCTTGAGTACTTCAGGAACTTCGTCAAGCGCCACGGGCTCGATAAGCACATCCGCTACAACACGGAACTCACCTCGGCGGTCTTCGACGAGACGAGCTCGACCTGGGACGTCGAGCTCAAGAGCAACAGCGGCGGCGCGCCGCGCAGGATGCGTGTGAACGCGCTCGTGAGCGCCGTCGGCCAGCTCAACCGGCCGCGTATTCCCGAGATCGCCGGCCGCGAGAAGTTCAAGGGCGCGCAGGTGCACTCAGCCGAGTGGGACTCAAAACTGGACCTCACGGGCAAGCGCGTCGCGGTGTTGGGCTCGGGCGCGAGCGCCTTCCAGCTGGTCCCGGAAGTGGCCAAGATCGTCTCCAGACTCTACGTGTTCCAGCGCTCCGCGCCCTGGATGATGCCGAACCCGCTGTACCACGAGGCCGTCAGCACCCAGTTCCGCTGGCTGGTGCAGCACGTCCCTTACTACGCCCGCTGGTTCCGTTTCCTCATCTTCTACCCGGGCAGCGATGGGATCCTGCCGGCGCTGCGCATCGACAAGGATTTCCCCCACCCGGAACGCGCGGTGAACGCGCTGAACGACCAGTACCGCGCCAACCTTGTCGAGTACATGAAGCACCAGGTCAACGGCGATTTGGACCTGCTCGATAAGGTCACACCGAAGTTCCCCTTCATGGGCAAGCGCATGCTGCAGGACAACGGCAGCTGGCTGCGCGCCCTGCAGCTGCCCAACGTCGAGCTGATCGCCGAGGGGGTCACGCGCATCGACGAGAATGGCATCATCGCCAGCGACGGCCGCCACGATGTCGACGTCATCATCTACGCCACCGGCTTCCACGCCACCAAGTTCCTGTGGCCGATGGAGATGATCGGCCGTGGTGGCAAGAAGCTGAGCGAGGTGTGGGGTGACGAGCCGCGCGCCTACCTGGGAATCACCGTGCCGGACTTCCCGAACCTCTTCTGCCTGTACGGCCCCGCGACCAACCTCGCTCACGCCGGCAGCATCATCTTCCACTCCGAGTGCCAGGTGCGCTACGCCACCGCGTGCATCCAGGCGCTGCTGGAGAACGGAGTGAAGGCGATGGACGTGAAGCCCGAGGTCTACGACGACTACACGCGCCGCCTGATCGCGGAGCTTGAGACCCTGGTCTGGTCGCACCCAGCCGCCGACAGCTGGTACCGCAACAGGGCCGGCCGCGTGGTCACCACCTCGCCGTGGCGACTCGCGGACTATTGGAAATGGACGCGCGCGCCGGATCTGAACGACTACACCCTCACAAGCTGAAGGCGACGAGGTAGTCGCCGAGCTTGGTGCGCATGTACTTGTGGCCGCCCGCGGCGATCACGACGAACTGCTTGCCCTGCGGGGTGAGCCGATAGGTCATCGGCGTTGCTTGCGGCCCCGCGGGCAGGCGACCCTTCCAGATCTCCTCGCCCGTCGCGTTGTCGAAGGCGCGCAGGAAGTCATCCGTGGCGGCGCCAATGAAGGTCAGCCCCGAGGCGGTCACCAGCGGGCCGCCGATGTTGGGCGTGCCGATCTTCATCCACAGCGGGAACGGGGCGAGGTCGCGCGTGGTGCCCAGCGGTACCTGCCACAGGCGCTTGCCGCTCTTAAGATCGATCGCCACGAGCTCGCCCCAGGGGGGCTTGTTGCACGGCGCGCCCCACGGCGAGAGCATCGCGCTCCACTGCGCCGCGTACGGGGTGCCCTCCTGGGCCAGCAGCCACTCGCCCTGCGCGAAGCGCGCATCCGCCTGCTCGCGCGGCACGAGCTGCGCGACCGTAGCCACATGACTGGTGTTGATGACCAGGAGATTGCGCACCGGATCGATCGCCGCGCTTCCCCAGTTCATGACACCGAGGTTGTCCGGGTAGGTGATGGTGCCCTTGAGCGATGGCGCGCTGAAGGCGCCCTCGTAGTTCTTGCTGCGGAACAGGTCGCGACACTTGGCCTTGTCCCAGGGCGTGAAGCCCCACATGTCGTCCTCGGTGAACTTTGGGCGCTGCAGCACGTAGGTCGCGTTCGTGGGTACCGGCTGGGTCGGCGCCATGTGCTCGCCCTCGACGGCCCACTGCTGCGGCGCCGGACGCTCCTCCACCGGCACGAGCGGCTCGCCGGTCTCGCGGTTCAGGATGAACAGATAGCCCTGCTTGGTCGGCTGCGCCACCGCGGCCACCGGGCCGTTCGAGGTCGGGAAGTCGAACAGCACCGGCTGCGAGGGCACGTCGTAGTCCCACACGTCGTGGTGCACGGTCTGGAAGTGCCAGACCACCTTGCCGGTGGCGGCATCGAGGGCGACCACGGAGGCCGCGTAGTAGTCGCGCCCGTCGGTGTCGCGCGTGGTGCCGTACAGGCCCACCTGCGCGTTGCCGGTCGGGATGAACAGGAGGTTGCGCTTGGGGTCGACGGAGAACACCGACCAGGTGTTGGCGGTCGAGCGGCGATAGGTGCCGTCCGCGTTCACGCCCTCGGCCTGCGGCGGCAGCGAGTTCCACGCCCACAGCAGCGCACCGGTGCGCGCATCGAAGGCGCGCACGACGCCTGCGGGCATGTCGGTGCGCATGTCCTCGGTGATGCGGCCGCCGACGACGATCCGATCGCCAATGACCGCCGGCGGCACGGTCACCCCGTAATCACCCGGGCGCATCGGACCCAGGTGCTCCTTCAAGTCCACCTGGCCACCGTTGCCGAAGTCCGCGCACGGCTTGCCGTCCTTCGCATCGAGCGCGATCAGGCGCGCGTCCTGGGTGCCGGTGAAGATCCGGCTCGCGCAGGCGCTGTCGGGCGCGGCCTTCGCGTCGTGGTAGTAGCTCACGCCGCGGCAGAGCATCAGCACCGCGCCGGTGGCATCGAGCTTGGGGTCGAATGACCACAGCTCCCGGCCGGTCTGCGGGTCAAGCGCCACGACACGGTTTGAACTGGAGCAAACGTAGAGTCGGCCCTCGGCCAGGATTGGCGTGGCCTCAAGCGCCGGCATGCGCCTGAGCTCGGGCGTGATTCCCTTGGCCAGCAGCCCCGGGATCTCGGACGGATCGGTCGGATGCGCAGGCAGAAGGCCCGGGCCACCGATGCGATAGGTCCAGGCGACCTTCAGGTTCCCGACATTCCGCGGGGTGATCTGGGTCGCCGGGGTGTAGCGCATCCCCCCTTCATTTCCACCCCAGGAGGCCCAGCCGGCCGTCGGGCCGCTGTAGTCGATGGGGGCGGAGCGGGAGCAGCACGCGAGCAGCGGCAGCAGAATAGCAACAGCCGAACGGCTAGCCCGGCACCCCTGCGTTCTGTATCCCATCCAATCCTCCCCAGCCTGCGTCATGCGCGAAAAAGGCGCTAGCGATCATAGCCACTGCCCCATCGGGGCAATCCCTCGTTTGGACGAGGCGCGCCGGCCGCCGCCAACCGCGTGCGATTTACGTTGCGCCATCGCAACGCCCACTCGACAAGCATCCGGAGGCGGGTCATTATCGGTACGCTGATTACTATGGTAGGGGGATCGTATGTTGAAGCCTGGTTCGTGCCGCAACGGCGCGATGTTGCTCGTGACGACTGGGTTCCTGATGACCGATGCGCGACTCGCGCTTGCTCAGGAACAGACTCAGGACCGCATCCAGGAAGTGGTGGTCACCGCCGAGCGGCGCACCGAGAACCTGCAAACCACGCCGATCGCGATCACGGCCCTCACGGCCGAGGACCTGAACAAGGCGGGTGTGAGTGACTTCGCCGGGGTGGCCCAGCAGTCCACCAGCATCAACTTCACTCCATACCCGAGTTCCAGCAACACGCTGATCCTCTACATGCGCGGCCAGGGTGTCGCCGATGCCAACCAGATCACCCAAGACGGCTCGGTCGGACTCTACGAGGACGGCTTTTACATCGCCCGCCCCCAGGCTGAGACCTTTGACCTCGCCGACGTGGAACGCGTCGAAGTCCTGCGCGGCCCGCAGGGCACTCTGTACGGACGCAACACCACCGGTGGCGCCGTCAACATCATCAGCAAGAAGCCCTCGGGCGAACTGGACGCGAAGTTCAGTGTCGATATCGGACAGCGCAACTACCTGCGCGCGCTCGGCACGCTGAACCTGCCGACGATCGCTGGCGGACTGTCCAGCAAGGTCACGCTGCTTTACAGCAACCTGGCCGGCAACGTCACGAACTACGGTTACACGGACTTCAACCGTCAGGATCAGAAGGGCGCGCGCCTTTCGCTGCGCTGGGACACCGGCGGAATCTTCACGGCCGACTACTTCTACGAGGTGGGGCAGATCGACTCGACCCCGATCTATTACCAGGACGCCGCGCTAAACGGCCTGATCCCCGGGTACTCGGTGCCGACGGGCAGCCTGGCGGGCCAGACCTGGCAGCCGGTTCCGATACACCCCAGCGTCGCGAAGTTCAACTCCGACGGGCTGACGCTCAACTTCAAGATCAACGACCAGACGAACTTCCG
>JANYBG010000215.1 GCA_025360865.1 Pseudomonadota bacterium
GCCCTGAAGTCGGCTCAGCTCATCGAGCAGGCTGCTGGCGATGATCTTGCCGCTGGGCACGCGCCCGGCAACAGTCGCCGAGACGTCGATCGGATCGATGACGACCTGGCGCGAGGTTATGGCATCTCGGACAATCAGCGCTGCGCCGAGGCCGAATGCGGTTGCGATGAGGAAAAGAAATAGTTGAAAGCCCACCCGAAGGCGCAGGAGAAAGCGGCGCACACCTTCTTCGCGAATCTGATTGCGCAGATGCGCAAGCCGCAGCGCGTGCTCGTCTTCAAGGTGCCTCGCCTGGATGTCGAGGAGGTGTGATTGTTTGCCGAGGAACTCCTCCGTCTTGCGGGCGACGCCAGGATCTTGCCTGGAGGCGAGCGCGGCCACCGCCGCCGCAAACGCATCGACACTCGGCTCTGACTCCGGCGCCTCAACCTCGGGCTTCTCGTCCTCTTCCCCCAGAATCCCGCCGAGCAATCCTTCTGCCATCCCTGTCTCCATTTTCTGATTGTTCGCCTATGCTCGACTACGCGCCATCTCTTGGCAATGTATGTGCCGTGGGTGTGGCTCATTGGCCGCTTTGCGCCAAGTATTTCAGCATGACGACGGGCAAGTATTGGCCAGTCCGCGCCTTTTGGGTCGATCGGCGGGGGGGGGTGCCCTGAGCCGCCGGCCGCAGGTCTCGTGAGCGGCCATTCAAGATCAGTTAAGCTGTCTTCAATAACAACGGTGGCGACGCTCCGGTCGAGGTCGCCCTACGTCGAGTTTGGGGGACATCAAGCGTCGATGACCGAGTCGTCAAGGGCCGTATTCCTTAGTTACGCCTCGCAAGATGCCGAGGCCGCAAAGCGCATCTGCGAGGCGCTTAGGGTCGCCGGCATCGAGGTCTGGTTCGACCAGAGGGAGTTGCGCAGCGGCGATGCCTGGGACCGGCAGATCCGACAGCAGATTCGGGACTGCGCCCTGGTGATCCCGATCATCTCTGCCGATACACAGGCGCGTGCTGAAGGCTACTTCCGGCTGGAGTGGAAGCTCGCCGTTGAACGCACGCACTTGATGTCCGAGCGCATGGCATTTCTGGTGCCCGTCGTCATCGATGATACGGGCGACGCCGAAGCCGACGTGCCGGAAAAGTTCCGGACGGTGCAGTGGACGCGGCTGCCTGACGGGGACACTCCACCGAGCTTTGTTGAGAGGATAGGTCGGTTGCTTTCGCCGAGCGTGACTCCAGCGCCTCCTTCAAGACCGTCTCCGGCAAGCCCAGCCTCAACGCCAAATGCCGATCGGGTAGCGGAAGCGGCACTAGCCCCTTCTGGACCAATGGCACGGCCATCGTGGATAAAGGCGCTATTCCTCATCGTGTCGCTCGTGGTGCTTGGGGTCGGCTATCTGGCGCTGCATCGCGCGCCGCCAAAGCCGGTGGAGACGGCTCAGACGACGAGTCCAGCAACGCCGAGTGGCATACCGGCGCCGAGCGCGATCCCTGAGAAATCGATCGCCATCCTGCCGTTTGTTGATATGAGCGAGAAGAAAGACCAGGAATATTTCTCGGACGGCCTGTCCGAAGAGCTGATAGATCTGCTTGCGAAAGGGACAGACATGCGCGTGGCCGCGCGCACCTCCGCATTCTCATTTAAAGGCAAGGAGGCGACGATCCCCGAGATCGCAAAGGCGCTCGGCGTAGCCAACATTCTCGAGGGTAGCGTGCGTAAGTCCGGCAAGACCTTGCGCATTACCGCGCAGTTGATTCGGGCGGCCGACGGGTATCGCGTATGGTCCGAATCGTATGACCGCCATCTGACAGAAATATTTAAGATTCAGGATGAAATCGCCGCTGCAGTCGTCGCGGCGCTGAAGTCCCAAGTGTCCGGTGCGCAATCGGCCTCTGCACATCGTACGGCGAACACGGACGCTTATAACGAGTATCTACTCGGCAAACGGGACTACCGAACACCAACCGCCGCCAGCCTCACATCATCAGTCGAAGCGTTTCGCCGCGCGGTGTCACTCGACCCTAACTTCGCAGCAGCGTACGCCGCGCTGGCAGATGCGCAGCTGTACCTCGCAGCGACCCGGAGCCAGGGGCATCTGCTCAATTCTGACATGGAGTTTCAAACTGCGTTGGAAGACACGACCCGAGCCATCACGCTCGATCCGCAACTCGCTGAGGGCCATTCAGCGCGCGGGATGGTCCGCATTCGCATGTGGGACTGGACGGGCGCGGAGACTGACCTGCGCAAGGCGGTGGAACTCGATCCTCGGGACACCACGGCCCGCCGCCGCTACGGTCGAGTACTTGCGGACATCGGGCGGCTGTCCGAAGCGATCGCCACCGAGCGCCTGGCGATCAAAGAAGATCCGCTCGAGCCATATGCCTGGATTTACCTGAGTCAGTTCCTGCTGGCCGCCGGACAGCTCGACGAGGCGCGAACCGTCGCGCAGCGGGCCAGAGATATCACGCCGAACCTCGTTGCAGAGGACGAGTTTGGTCCGCTCATTGATCTGGTCCAAGGAAAGCCGACGACCTTGCTGGCGTTCGCACATACGATCCATGAGAACGAATCACTGCGACTCGCTGATATCGCGATCGCGAGCCATGCTCTCGACCGGCATGCGGAGTCGAATGAGGCACTCGCCAAGCTGATCGCGGAATTTTCCACGACGGCGCCAGTTGCCATTGCGAAGGTGTATGCCTGGCGAGACGATCGCGACCACGCTCTCGAATGGCTCGCGCGGGCCTGCGATCTTCGCGATGTGTACTTGGAACATGTGAAGCTCGATGTCGCATACTCGAAGCTCCGGGATGAACCGCGCTTCAAGGAGTTACTCAGGAAGATGAACCTGCCTGAGTGAGTCGCCCTTAGTGTTCAGGTCGATCCGACAGCTCGCCCGCGAGTGGCCGCTTTCGAGGAAATCGTGCCGAGCACGTGGATGCCTGCTTTTGGCCGGTCTGCGCCTCGGTTAAATTGCGCGTCGGGTGCCCGGAGCCGCCGGGGATCCTCCCAAGAGCGGTCGTTTAAACAGCTGCGAGCGGACGCTCGTGGAAATCCATAGCACCCCGGCGTTTACTGCAGCGGTAGGTCGCAACCGGTCGACTTTCAGTCGCTATTTCGGACAGTTCTTGAGTTCGACCCTGTAGTAGTGACCCTCGGTACTCCCGACATTCTGACCGGCGTGGGTCACCGCGTCGCTCCACTCAACATCACCTTGCGCCACGCTGCGAGTGGTAGCCGATCCGTTGGGAAACGTGTTCCTATATGTCGCGTCGGCGAGCGCAAACACCACGCCTTCGGGGTGGCTATGCATTGCTTCCTTGTCCCCCGGCTTGGAGCGGAACTCCAACACGCGCACCCGAGCATTATCGAGCCGGACCTTGTAATACTGCGGTGAGAGCCGCACGGGGTCCACCATTTGATCGGCAGCCAGCGCAACGATCGCTCCGGTGCCGATAGCGCCAAGAACCATACCGAACGCCACATCGCGATATCTCGCCATATTCGTCTCCTGCGGTTAAATGAATGAACGTGGTCGCCTTTATTCGAATCTGGTGATGGTACGCTCTCAGGCTGGGTGTCCCGCGGAAACCCTGCGGTTTCAGACTCGCACGCCCGGGCTCGGTAACGCCGATATGGTCCGCAGCAACTGGTCCTGCGCAAGTCCCGTCACGAGTGACCGCTTCCGAGAGATTTGTAATCCGCCGTCTATGCTTGCTTCTGGCCCGATACCGGCCGTAGGGCGTTGCGAACCGCGTCTGCTCAGGCGTGTTGCACTGAGTTGACGGAGTCAAGCCAGGGCCAAATCCGGGCATTTGCGCCAAGTCCCAGCGGGAGCCTGTGCAAATTCAGTGCACTGAACTCCTCTCTCCTACGCTTTTCGACGCTTCACAACTTTAGGGCACACATTGAAGAAGCGAGGAGAAACAAGGAGTTGCTGTGCGTAGTGAAATGCGGTGATAAGCGCTGACCCCGTATTAGAATTGCTCGGCCGCAAGGCCATGCCGGTTCGAGTCCGGCCCCCGGGCAGACTGGAAATACAGGCATTTGCCGCGTACAGGTGCTGGCAAACGGACAGCTGTCACAGTCCGAAATGTTCGCGAATATCAAAGAAGTGAAGTTCCGGGCGCCGTCTTTGCAGGCAGCGGCACGGGAAGATCGAAACTTTCCCCACTTGCGTGCCAGGCGAACCAAGTTCGCGGCGCTCACTGAGCGGTATCGGACAACAGTCTGTTCGATATGCCAGAACTAGCAATCATATAAGCTGTCATTCTAAGTAATGACGGCGGCACCGCCCGGGGTCCACCGTATACAAAGTCAGGGATATCCCGCGCCGATGACTGAGCCGCCGAGAGCCATATTTCTAAGTTATGCCTCGCAGGACGCCGAGGCGGCCAAGCGAATCTGTGATGCCTTAAGAGCAGGCGGCATCGAGGTCTGGTTCGACCAGAGCGAACTGCGCGGCGGGGATGCCTGGGACCGTCAGATCCGCAAACAGATCCACGACTGTGCGCTGTTCATACCGATCATCTCGGCCGCAACGCAAGGTCGCCTGGAAGGTTACTTCCGCCTCGAGTGGAAGCTCGCGGTAGATCGATCGCACCTCATGGCCGCGGAGAAGTCATTTTTGCTCCCGATTGTCGCTGATGACACTTCCGAACAGGGCGCCTCGGTGCCGGACAAGTTCAGGGAGGTGCAGTGGACCCGGTTGCCTGGCGGAGAAAGATCGCAGGCCTTCGTCGAGCGCGTCGCGCGCCTGTTAGCGGTTGCACCGGCTCATGCACCGACAATCGTCAGATCGCCCGTCGCCGCAGCCTGCCCGGTGACCGCCACCGGACTGATGCATGAGAATTCCCGTGAAACTGCTGCGCCCGGCGCGCCGGCGGTTGTGACCAAGCCCTCTATCGTCGTGCTGCCGTTCAACAACATGAGCGGCGACTCGGAGCAGGAATACTTCAGCGACGGCATCACTGAGGACATCATCACCGATCTGTCGAAGGTGTCCGGGCTCTCGGTAGTCGCTCGTAACACTGCGTTCACCTACAAGGGCAAGCCCATAGAGGTCCAGGAGGTCAGCAGGAAGCTCGGTGTGACATTCATCCTGGAAGGAAGCGTACGCAAGGCCGGATCACGGGTCCGGGTCACAGGACAGCTTGTCAATTGCAAGGATGGAGCGCATGTCTGGGCCGACCGCTACGATCGCGACCTGACTGATATCTTCGCCATCCAGGACGATATCGCGCATGCGATCGTCGAGCAGCTGAAAGTGAAGCTGCTGCCGCAGGAGTCGAAGTCTATTGCCCAGGCTCCGACAGATAGCGTCGAAGCCTACACATACTACTTGAGAGGCCGTCAGTTTTTGCACCGTCACTCTAGGTCGTATTACCAGCTCGCGCGACGCATGTTCTCCAAGGCCGTAGAACTGGATCCCAAGTACGCGCGCGCGTATGCCGGCATCGCTGACTGCGATTCTTTTCTGTACCTCCACTATTCTGTGAATGTCGGGATCGACAAGATCCTCGCGACCAGCGCCAAGGCAATCGCGCTTGAAGCTGGCCTTGCGGAAGCCCACGCCTCGCACGGGTTGGCTCTTTCGCTGGCGAAGCGAAAAGACGAGGCGATGCGGGAATTCGAAAAAGCCATTAGTCTCGATCCAAACTCATTTGAGTCGCACTATTTCTATGCGCGGGCGTGTTTCATCCAGGGCGAGTTGGAGCGGGCAGCAGCGCTTTTCGAGCGCGCGGGGATGCTCAACCCCGATGACTATCAGTCAAACGCCATGCTCGTCATGATTTACCGGTCGATTCACCGCGAAGGTGATGTCGCAGGTGTCGCGCGCAAAGCCCTCGCAAAAGCGGAGCATGAACTGACGCTGCACGCCGAGAATCCGCGTCCGGCTTATCTCGGTGCCCAATGCTGGATCGCCCTTGGCGAGCTCGATCGCGCCAGGGAGTGGCTAGCAAGAGCGCTGGCTATCGACCCCGATGACACCCTAACCCAGTACAATGTCGCCTGCTTGTACTCCAGATTGGGCGACTTCGAATCGGCTCTGGGTCTTCTGGAGAAATGGGTGCCGCACGCCAACGAAGAGACGAGGTCATGGATCAAATTCGACTCAGACTTTGACGCGCTCCGGAGCCATCCCCGGTATCAGAAGACATTGCAGTTGATTGAGTAAGAGAACGGCGGGCGCTACCGCCAACTGCCTTGCCGATCGTCCACTAACCGGAAATCTGTGCCGCGATGGCGACTGCCCGGTCTTGGCCCAATAGCGGCCGTAGGGCGTTGCGAACCGCGTCTGCTCAGGCGTGTTGCACTGAGTGCACTGAGTCAAGTCAGGGCCAAATCCCGGCATTTGCGCCAAGTCCCACGGGCGCCTGTGCAAATTCAGTGCACTGAACTCCTCTTTCCTACGCTTTTCGACGCTTCACGACTCCAGGGCACTCATTGAAGAAGCGAGGAGAAACAAGGGGTTGCTGTGCGCGGTGAAGTGCGGTGACAAGCGCTGCCTCCGTCTTAAAATCCCTCGGCTGTAAGGCCATGCCGGTTCGAGTCCGGCCCCGGGCACACTTAAAAAGTAGGACTTTCGAGCTCAGGTGTGACGAGCATCACATCCGGGAGCCCGAATGTCTGCGGCGGCCGGTTACACCACGTGGATGCGCGATGGTCGTCACATCGCTCCCCTGAATCAGTGCGCGATGCGGACC
>JANYBG010000155.1 GCA_025360865.1 Pseudomonadota bacterium
AGGTTGCGCATGAACGAGCCATCGATCTTCAGATAGTCGAGCGGCAGTGTCTTGAGGTTCGAGAACGAGCCGACGCCCGAACCGAAATCATCAAGGGCGAACTGGCAGCCCATGCCGTGCAGCACACCGACGAAGCGGCGCGCGTGTTCGAGGTTGGCGATCACCGCGCTCTCGGTGATCTCGAAGCACACCTGCCCGGGGGTGGCGCCGGTGCTGTCGAAGCACTCGACCACGAATTCCAGGAACTGAGTGTCCCCCAGCGTCTGCCCAGAGATGTTGATGGCGACGCTGCGGTTGGCGGGCACGGCTATCGCGCCGCGCCCGAGGGCCGCGAGCGTTGTCTGCACAACCCAGCGGTCGATCAGCCCCATCAGCCGATAACGCTCGGCGGCGCGCAGGAAGTCCGCTGGCGCGAGCTCATTGCCGGCTTCGTCCTGAAGGCGCACGAGCATCTCCATCGCGGGCCCACCCTCCTCCTCGTGCGCGGGAACGATGACCTGCTGGAAGAGATGGAAGCGGTTGTCCTTGAGGGCGCTCTGCAGCCTCTGCAGCCACTGGATTTCCCCGGTGTGGCGCGCATGTGCCTCGTCGCGCGCCGAATACACCACGACCCGGCCAGAGCCTTGCTTCTTAGCCACGTAGCAGGCGCTGTCGGCAGCGGCCAGCAGTTCCTCGATGGTGCCGCTCTCACGCGAGATCTCCAGCAGGCCGACTGAGACGCCGATGTTGAAGATCTTGTCCTTCCAGACGAAGCGATAGTCATTCACCGCGCGGCACAGGTCATCCGCGATCTGCCGCGCCTTCTCCAGCGGGCAACCTATCAGCAGCGTCCCGAACTCGTCTCCGCCCAGCCGGCCCACCGTGTCGCTGTCGCGCACCGCGTCGCGCAGGAGCTTCGCGACTTCACGCAGCATGCTGTCGCCGGCCAGATGACCGCTGGTGTCATTGACCAGCTTGAAGCGGTCCAGGTCGAGGTAGCACAGCACGTGCTGCCCGTCGCCGCGGTGGCCACTGCCGATCGCCTCCTCCAGGCGACGCTCGAATTCGCGCCGGTTCACCAGCCCGGTGAGCGCATCGTGGGTGGCCTGGTAGGACATCTGCCGCGCGAGCCCGCGCAGTTCGCTGATGTCGTGCAACATGACCACCGCGCCGATCAGTTCCTTGGCGCCGTTACGTATCGGCGCTGCCGACAGCTCGATGGAGCGCTCGTTGCCGTTCGCACGCGAGAGCAGCATGGCGCGGCGGCTCAGGTTCACCGCGGCGCCGCTGGTGAGCGCCTGGCGCACCGGATCACCGAGTATGCGCCGCTCGGTCTCATCCACCAGGCTGACGATGTCCTCGAGCGACTTGCCCAGACCCGCTGCGGCCTCGGTGCCCGTGAGCTGTTCCGCGGCGGCGTTCATGAAGGTGATGCGCCCGTCCTTGTCAGTGGCGATGATCGCCTCGGCCAAGGATTGCAGGGCGAGCAGCTGGGGTTCGAGCGCGGCGGTGTCAGCTGGCAGCCGCAGTGCCTGCATGGTCTGCGTCGGAATGATCTCGACGCCCGTGATCAGCAAGGCCTGTTCCCGGTCGTACTGAACCGGAATCGAGGCGATCTCGAGCCGGCTAACCTGTGCCTGCAGGCCCACCATGTCGATCTCGTAGCGCTCGGCGGCCGGCTCCCCGGCGAGGCGCCGGGCGATGTTCTCGCCGACCAGTTCAGCATACTCAGGCGGTACCAGATCGGCCAGACGCCGGCCGATGAGTTCCAGACGGTCGACGCCCACGAAGCTTGCGAACTGACGGTTGGCGTAAAGGATGACTTCGCGGTGAACCAGCACCGCCTCGTGGATTCGGTCGCCAAGGTCGGCGAACAGCTTGGGTGTCTCGGCGACCTCGCTCTCGGAGGCGGCGCCAGCGCGGGTCAGGAGGTGATTGACCGCCGTGATCAGCGCGGCCACCTCTGGCTTGTCACTGTTAATGTCGACACGGCCGCCCAGACGCCCGCCAATGGCGATGCGCTGCAACTGCTGGGACAACTCTCCGATGCTCTGCATGTCGCGGCGCTGCAACGCATAGAGCAGGAGAACCAGAGCGGCGATGAGGGCGAACAGGAGGCACAGCAGCCCGATGATCGACATCTACCTTTTTCTCACCCTTGCACGTGGGGACCCGCGCGCTCCCGAGGCACTCTAATTGGACTTGTCGCGCCTTCGGAATACGGTCGCCTGAAGCATAACGCAGGGTGAACCACGTCCCGTCGGTATTTCACCATATCTCGTCGCATGACGGCTTGGCACAGGCCCGGAAAAGCCGTAACTTCTCCGGCCTTTTCAGGGACACCGCAATAAGTCCAATTGGAGCGCTGTAGGGATGCAAACCGTGACCGCGAGTGAGCAGATGATCGAGCAGCAGGTGCGCGCCTGGGACGTGCTCGAGGAGCGCGTCCTGAACGCCATGCGCAAGGTGCCGCGTGAACTGTTCGTACCGCCGAATCAGCTCTACCGCGCCTATGCCGACGCGGAGGTGCCCCTGGCGCATGGCCAGCACATGTTGCGCCCGAGTGTCGCCGGACGCCTGCTGCAGGGCCTGCTTCCACAGCCGACCGAGCAGGCACTCGAGATCGGCACCGGCACGGGCTTCATCACCGCCTGCCTGTCGTACCTGGCGGCGCGCGTGCACTCCGTGGAGCTCTATGCGGATCTGGCCGAGAACGCGCGCGCCAATCTCAGCTCCATAGGCCTGCGAGGCGTCGATGTTCTGGAGGCGGATGCCCTGCGGATGCAGGGCGGGGCCGACTACGATGTCATCGCGGTGACCGCCTCGCTCCCCGTTTACGATGCGCGCTTCGAGCGCATGCTCACCGTCGGCGGCCGGCTGTTCATCGTCGTCGGCGCGGCCCCGGCCATGGAGGCGCGCCTGGTGACGCGCAATGGCTCCGACACCTGGACGACGCAGAGCCTATTTGAGACGGTGATGGATCCGCTGGTGAACGCGGTCCGTCCGCGGACGTTCACGTTCTGAGCGCGGCCCCGCGTCTTCAGCAACAACGCACAAGGAACGTCCATGAACCGTCTCGCAAGCCTCGCTGTGGTCCTGGTCGGCCTTTCAGGCAGCGCCCTCGCCAAGGACCTGGCGGGCGTGTACGAGGACGCTGTGCGCAGTGACCCGGTCATACGCCAGGCGGACGCCAACCGCCTGGCCGCGCGTGAAGCACGCCCCCAGGCGTGGTCGGCCGTGATGCCGCAGATTGTCGGCTCCGCCAGCATTCTCAGGAACCACAATTCCGGATATCAGGACTTCGTCTCCCAGATCCCGAATCCTACGAACCCCTCATTACCCCCCTCGCTGGTGGTCCTGCCCGGACTGAGCACGATTGACACCACCACCCGCGGCTGGGCGGTGAACCTGCGCTCGAACCTGTTCTCCTGGACTTACTGGATGCAGATCAAGGCGGCCAGCGCGGAGGTCGCCCAGGCGGAAGCGAACTATAAGGCGGCCGAACAGGACCTGCTCCTGCGCGTCGCCACGGCGTACTTCCAGGTGCTTTCGGCCGAGGCCGGCGTCGAGGCGAACACCGCGGCCCTGGATGCGATCACGCGCCAGCTCGACCAGGCCGACAAGCGCTTCGAGGTGGGCCTGATCGCCATCACCGACGTGCAGGACGCCAAGGCTGGGCATGACAACGCGGCGGCCGCGGTGATCGCCGCGAAGCGCTCGCTCGCGACCGCGCAGTATCGGCTGCAGGAAATCACCGGCCAGCAGTACGACCACCTGTCGCGGCCGGGCTCCGACATGCCGCTCAAGGGGCCGGAGCCGGTAGACGAGAGCGCATGGGTGGAAATCTCGCTGGCCCAGAACTTGGCGCTGATTTCCAGCCGCCTCGCCGCTGAGATCGCCCGCGACAACGTGCGCGCCGCGGTTGGCGGACACCTGCCGACGCTCGACCTGGTCGCCGGCCGCTCCTATACCAATGGCCAATCGGACCAGAACATCGACTACATGCAGTTCAACGGCGTCAACAACAAGTTCAACGACCGGCAGGTCGGCCTGCAGTTCACGCTGCCGATCTTCAGCGGTGGTTACACGCAGTCGAAGGTCCGCGAGAGCGAATACCGCTGGATGGCCGCCAAGGAGTCGGTGGTGGCGAGCTCGCGCGCCACCGAGCGGCAGTCGCGCGATGCCTACCTGGGCGTCATCAGCGGCGTAGCGCGCGTCCAAGCGCTGCGCCAGGCCCGCGAATCGAGCCAGACCGCGCTCAAGGCCACCGAAGCCGGGTACGACGTCGGCACACGTACCTCGGTGGACGTACTGAACGCGCGCCGCGTCCTGGTGCAGGCCGAGACCGATTACGCCAACAGCAAGTACGACTACATCGTGAGCGTGCTGCAGCTGCGCCAGGCCGCGGGCACCCTCGACCGCGCCCAGCTGCTGGAGGTCAACGCCTGGCTCACGGTCGCCGCGCCGACCGCGCCGGCGAACGCAACGCCACAGAACGTGCTGCCCGACGTTCCTCCCCCGCAACCGACCAACCCGCCCGTCACAGCGCCGCAGGGCCCTGGCACTCGCTAGCCGCCGGCGGCGAGCAGGGGCTCGATCAGGCTCAAGAGCCGGGCGAGCGCGCCGCGGTTGGCTTCGACGCTCGCGCGTCCGAGCGCGCCGATGCGGGCGCGCTCCTCCGGTTGATTGATGAGCGCGTTGACTCGGTCCGCGAGTTCCTCCGCGTTGGTAACGACCTGCGCGGCGCCGTTGCCGATCAGCAGGCGCGCGCTGTCTATGCTGTTGAAATTGTGGGGACCCGTCAGGATCGGCAGCCCCGCCGCGGCCGGCTCCAGCAGGTTATGACCGCCGATGTCCACCAGGCTGCCGCCGACGAACGCGATGTCGCCCGCGGCGTAGAAGCCCACGAGTTCCCCGAGCGTATCCAGCAAAAGGACCTGGCGATCCCGCGATCCCGCGGAGTCCGGCAGTGAGCGGCGGGTGAAACTGAGGCCTGATTCGCCAAGACGCTGGGCGACCTCGCCGAAGCGCGGCGGGTGGCGCGGGGCGATCACCAGCAGCGCCTCCGGATGGGACTTGAGCACGATCCGGTGCGCGGCAATCACCGCCGCCTCCTCGCCGCCTCCGTGAGTGCTCCCGGCGACCCACATCGGCCGGCGCGCCGCGTATTGCACGCGCAGCGCAGCGCCGCGGGCGGCGATGTCGACGGGAAGCTCGAAGTCGAACTTGATGTTGCCAGTCACCTGCAGGCCGGTCGGATCGGCGCCGAGCGAGCGGAAACGCTCCGCGTCCTCCGGCCCCTGCGCGGCGACGACGGAGGCGCGCGCCAGCGTGTCGGAAAACAGCCTGCCCAGGCGCTGGTAGCGTCCCACGGAGCGGTCTGAGATGCGGGCGCTCGCGATGACCAGCGGCACCCGCCGCCGCGAGCACTCGTGATACAGGTTCGGCCACAGCTCGGTCTCGAAGATCACCGCGAGGCGCGGCCGCACGCGGTTCAGGAATCTGCGCACCGCCCCTGGCAGGTCATACGGGAGGTAACGCACCTGGGCGAGATCACCAAACAGCGCCCGGGCGCGCGCGACACCCGTGGGAGTGAAGCTGGTGACAGTGAGGGGAACCTCGGGGTGGCGGCGGTGCAAAGCGTTGACAAGGGCGGCGCAGGCCTGCACCTCACCGACCGACACGGCGTGCAGCCATACCCCACGCTCCGCGGCCTTCGGACCGAAACCGAAACGCTCGCTAAACCCCCCCCAGTACGCGCGGTCCCAGATGCCGCGCCAGAGGTAGACGATTGAGATGAGCGGGGCGGCCAGATAGACCGCGATTAGATAGACGAGTCGCAATGATCCGTCCGCGCCCTAAGGTGGCAGTTCGCTCTTGCCCGACGGCTGGCGGTAGCCATCGAGCAGGCCATGCCAGTCCGATTCGCCGAACCGCTCAGGCGCCATTCCCCAGCTGACTTTCTCCAATGAACGGCGCAGGCGCACGAGGTTGCCGTCGCTCCAGATGCCCGGCTTGCGCAGCTCGGCGCGATCAAAGTCGATGAGGAAGACCTCGCCGTCCTCGTTCAGAAGGATGTTGTGGGCGTTCAGGTCGGCGTGGCGGACACCCAGGTCGTGGAAGCGGCGGATACAGCGCCCGATCGCGATCCAGGTCACCACTGAGAGGGCGCCGGTGCGCAGGCACTCGGTGAGGGAGCCGACCGTCGCCAGTCGTTCGGTGAGGATGTCGCCGGTGTAGGTGGACCCGGCCTGGCGGTAGCGCGCCCCCACCGGCGCGGGCACCGGCAGCCCGGCGCGGTGCAGCCGGTAAGTGAGCTGCCATTCGGCGAAGGGCCGGGTACTTTCCGCGTCGCGCCAGCGATAGC
This sequence comes from Pseudomonadota bacterium, assembly GCA_025360865.1. Taxonomy (GTDB): domain Bacteria; phylum Pseudomonadota; class Gammaproteobacteria; order Steroidobacterales; family Steroidobacteraceae; genus 13-2-20CM-66-19. Next base: position 6,347 of record JANYBG010000155.1, read on the forward strand.
GATCCTGGGAGATGCGCGCCATGAGGCCGCCACGGCGGTAGTGACGCAGCACGTAACGGTTGCCGTCAGTCTTGATGAAATGAGTGGTGCCACGCCCCTGGGCGCTGCCGTCCATTTCCCCGCGCGCCCGCCAGTAGGCCGGGTCAAACCACTCGGCGCCTAAATTGCCCGCCCGCGAGGCGTCATATAGCATGGCACCGCCGGCAGCCGCGCCACGCTTCACTTCGGGGCCAAGCGCGAAACGACCACTCACAATCCTGACTCCATAATGCCGTCTTTCGCCGAACCGCCGCGCAGCGTCTGCATCCTCCGGCTGTCGGCGATCGGGGATGCCTGCCATGTCGTGCCGATCGTGCGCACCTTACAGCAAGCGTGGCCAGCCACACAGCTGACCTGGATCATCGGCAAGACCGAAGCGCGCCTCATGAGCCTCATCGAGGGCGTCGAGTTTATCATCGTCGACAAGGACGCGACCGCCGCCGCACGGCACTCGCGGCGGGCGCTTCTCAAGAGCCGGCGCTTCGATGTGCTGCTGCATATGCAGCTCGCGCTGCGCGCCAGCCTTCTGGCGCGCAGCGTCCCTGCCAGCGTCAAGGTCGGCTTCGATCGCGCGCGCGCGCGGGAACTGCAGTGGCTCTTCACCAACGCGCGCATCGCGCCGCGCGCGCGCGAGCACGTGCTGGACAGCTTCTTCGGCTTCACCGCGTCGCTCGGGATCTCCCAACGCCTGCTGCGGTGGGAGATCCCGCTCCCACCCGCGGCGCGGGAATACGCGCAGCGCCTTATCCCCGATTCCCAACCGACACTGGTGATCAGCCCGTGTTCGAGCCACGCGCTGCGTAACTGGCTGCCAGAACGCTATGCCGCCGTGGCCGAACATGCGATTGACCGGCACGGGATGCGCGTCATCCTCGCTGGTGGCCCAAGCGCCCTGGAGCGCGCCGTTGGCGCGCAAATCGAGCGGCGGTGTCGGGCGCCATTGGTCAATCAGATCGGCAAGGACACCCTGCCGGAGCTGCTGGCGCTGCTCGGGCGCGCGCGGGTCCTCGTGGCTCCCGACTCAGGACCGGCGCACATGGCCACGACGGTTGCTACCCCGGTGATCGGGTTGTACGCCGCCACCAATCCCGCACGCAGCGGCCCCTACCTGTCGGGGCGCTGGTGCGTGAACGCCTACCCGGAGGCGGCGCGAACCTTCCGTGGCGTGGAACCCGGAGAACTGCCCTGGACGCACAAGATCGAGGAGCCTGGGGTAATGGAACTGATCAGTGTCGATTCGGTGACCGCCAAGATCGACGAGTTGCTAGGATCCAACCTATGAACGACATCATGGTTCCCATTTCCCCGGGCGAGCTGCTCGACAAGATCACCATCCTGCGGATCAAGGTCGCCCGCATCCAGGACGCCGCCAAACTCGCCAACGTCAAACTGGAACTGGCGCTCCTGGAGCGGACTTGGAAGGACAGTGGCTGCGCGACCCCGGCGGTGGCGCCCGATGAGCACGCGCTCCAGGCGGTGAACGAGCAGCTGTGGGACATCGAGGATCGTATCCGCGACAAGGAGGCTCGGCAGATCTTCGATCGCGACTTCATCGAGCTCGCCCGCTCGGTGTATGTCAGCAATGACGAGCGCGCCGCGGTGAAGAAGCGCGTCAACCAGCAGCTAGGCTCGCGCCTGGTTGAGGAAAAATCCTACAAGCAATACCGCTAGGCGATGGCGGTTAGCGGTGTAGCGTGAACTCCGCGCTGCAGTAGGGGCACTTCGCGGCCCCCGTGTCCTTTATCGGCAGGTAGACCCGCGGGTGAGAATTCCACAGGTACATCTGTGGCATCGGGCAACACAGCGGCAGGTCCTCGACCGTGACCTCGTACTGGTTCTGCGCGTTGGGTTCTATCAGCGGCTTGGCCATTGCGACCATGGAACTGTGCCTTGCGGTGTGATTCCGGTCGGACGATTATACCCGCGCGCCCGCCGCCTCATCCGCCATCGTGGCGTCCCACAGGCGCGTCACCGCCGCGCGCAGCTCCCGGAACCGCTCCACCGGGACCACCGGAGCCGACCCCGCCAGGGATAGGTGATGGGTGGCGGTGCGATAGGCGCGGTAGGCCCCGGTCAGCACGTCCACGCTTTGCTGCGGGACCAGGTCGGCCGAGGCCACCGACTCGAGCTGGCGGATGGTATCGGAGAACAGGGCGACCGGCGGGTAGTCCAGCGCCCACTTCAATGCCCAGTACTGGGCCAGGAACTCGATGTCAGCGATGCCGCCGGCATCCTGCTTGATGTCGAAATGCCCGGCATCCCCCTTGGCTAGTTCGCGGCGCATACGTTCACGCATGGTGCGAACCTGCTCGCGCAGGCCCTCGCGCCGCACGTGGTGGCTGAGCGCATCAAGTCGCACGGCCTCGAAGCGCGCCCGCAGCCCCGGATCGCCGGCCACCGCGCGCGCGTGCAGCAGCGCCTGGTGCTCCCAGGTCCACGCCTCCTCACGCTGGTAGTCGGCGAAAGCCTCGATATTGGTGACGAGCATCCCCCCCTTGCCGCTGGGCCGCAGCCGCACGTCGACTTCATACAGCCGTCCGGCCGCGGAGTGCATCGTGAGCAGGTGCACGACGCGCTGCGCCAGACGCACGAAGAACAGCTGGTTGTCTATCGGCCGAGCCGCCTCAGTCTCCTGGCGCTCCCCACGCGAGTCGTGCAGGAACACCAAGTCAAGATCCGACGAGTAGCCAAGCTCCCTGCCGCCAAGCTTGCCGTAGCCGATGGCGCAGATATTCACGGCGCGCCGCTGCGCGCCCTCCCCGCAGCTGGGGACGCCGAATAGAGCGGTGATCTGTCGCCAACCCAGCAGCATGGTCCGCTCGACGATGAGTTCGGCGACATCGGTGAGCCGGTCGCTCACCCGCATCACCGGTAGAACCCCGGTGAGATCGGCCACCCCGACGCGAAACATCGCGGCGCGCTGGAACTGCCGCAGCGCCTCGACCTGCAGCTCAGGATCCTCCTCCTGAATCTGCGCCATGCGCGATTCCAGATCCTGCGCGAAGCCCGCGCGGTCGGGCATCTGCGAGAGCAGCCGCTCGTCTATGAGCTCATCCAGCAGCAGCGGGTGCGCCGCGATCTGCGCGGCGAGGAAGTCGCCGTGGCGGCACAGCTCGACCAGCCGCGCGCGCGCCGCCCCATTCTCCTGCAGCAGCGCGAAGTAGGCAGAGCGTTGACCGATCGCCTCGATGATCGCTAGCACACGACGCAGCACTGGCAGCTGTGCGCTGCTCGCGGCGACGTCCGCGAGCAGCACGGGAACCAGCGCCTGCAGTCGGCGGCGGCCCGGCTCGTCAAGCCGGCGCACGAGCGCCGAGTCGCGCAGCTCCAGGAGCAGCCGGCCGACCTCCGCGCTGTCCTGGAAGCCCGCGTGCGCCAGAGACTCGGCGATGGCAGCCGTTTCCGCGTCACTTCCCCAGAAGCGACCCAGATCGATGCGTACCGCGCCGCGGTCAGTTTCGCCGCCGCCGAAAATCACCAAGCGGAAGTGCGCGCTCACCCGCGCGCGCTGTGCCGCCAGCTCCCGCTCGAGCGCTCCCCAGTCGGGCAGGTCCATTGCCAGCGCCAGCCGCTCGCGCGCCAGCGCGCCCGCGGGCAGCTGGTGGGTCTGCGCGTCGGCGAGCATCTGCAGCCGGTTCTCCAGGCGCCGCAGGAACACGTACGCGGCGCGCAGCTCGCTCACCGCTGGGGCGGGCAGCAGCCGTGAGTCCGCCAGCTGAGCGAGGGCTGCGAACAGCGAGGGCGTCTGCAGGCGACGGTCCCGCCCACCGCGTGTCAGCTGCAATGCCTGCACGATGAACTCGATCTCGCGTATGCCGCCGGGTCCGAGCTTGACGTTGTCGGCGAGCTCGCGCCGCTCGATCTCCCGGGTGATCAGCGCCTTCATCTCCCGCAGGCTCTCGAAGACCCCGTAGTCAAGATAGCGCCGGTAGACGAATGGGCGCACGGCGGCGGCCTCGACCTCCGCGTACCGCGCGCATGCTGTGATCGGTCGCGCCTTCACGTAGGCGTAGCGCTCCCAGTCGCGCCCATGGCGCAGAAGATAATCCTCGAAGGAGGTGAAACTCGCGACGAGCGGGCCTGAAGCCCCGAAGGGTCGCAGGCGCAGGTCCACCCGCAGCACGAAGCCGTCGACGGTCGGCGCAGACAGCAGCCGCGACAGGCCCTGCCCCAGGCGCGTGAAGAACTCCTCGTTGGCGATAACGCGGGGTCCCGCGGTCTCGCCGTGCTCCGGGAACAGCAGCACGAGGTCGACGTCAGAGGAGAAGTTCAGTTCACCGCCACCGAGCTTGCCCATGCCAATGACCACCAGTGGCTGGGCCGCGCCGCCCGCGCCACGCGGCTCGCCGTAGCGCTCGAGGAGGTTGGAGCGCGCCTGGGCGAGAGCCGTGGTGATCGCGACGTCGGCGAAGGCGCTCAGCTCGCCCAGCGTCTCGGGAAGCTGCGCCCACCCGGCAAGATCGCGCCACGCGATACGCGTCAGCTCACGGCGGCGCCAGGTGCGCAGCGCCGCCTGCACGAGCCCCTCGGGGGCGTCGACGGCGAATCCCCCGGGAGCCCGCGCGGTGAAGTCCGCGGCGGTGAGCGGGCGCTCCAGGTCACCGGCCGTCACCAGCTCAGCCAGCAGGCGCGGCGCGCGGGCGCAGGACTGGCTTACGAAGTCACTCGCGGCGAACACCCGCGCTACCGACTCGCGAACCGTGGCTGGGGCGCTGGCGAGGGCGGCCGCGGCCTGCTCGTTGGCGCCGAGCGCCTCAAGGGCGCGCTCGAGGTGTTCGCGAAGCTCGGAACTGATCCCAGCGCCTGGGATCAGTTCCAGATGTTGCCCCCGAGATCGTGTAGCGACGCCGAACCCCTGCGACGGCTGAGGCCCCGGAAGTGCGAGGCCGTCGCGTAAGCCTGCGCGCCGTCTGACAGGTCGATCGACCCGCCGTCGCCTTCGATGAGGCTGTTGTCGATATGCACGTTGGCGGCGCGCGCCTGCACGCCCACGCCGGTGGCGGTGATGTGGCTGTTGGTGATGTGGACCTCGCAGCCGTCCTGCGCGCTCACCGCGTCACCGTCGAACTGGATGTTGCGGTTGTCGATGTGCAGCATGCGATCACCCTGGCAGATGATCGGCTCGTGGCGACGCTCGAGCGCGGCGCTGGTCACGCTCGGATCGCGGGTGCGCGTCGTGGCAGGCGTGCTGGCCGCCCCGGCCTTGATGCTGTAACCCGGACCTGACTCGATGACCTGGTTCTCGGAAACGCGCGCGGCCGCAGGTGTGGTACCCGCGGCCTTGATGCTATACCCGGGGCCGGACTCCAGCACCTTCCCGCCCGCGACCTCCCCGCCACCTATTGACGCCGACGCCGCCGGGCGCGAGGCGTCGCCGTACTGGGCGGGCTCCGGCTCCGCGGCCATCGCCGGCGCGGACGTCGCCGCGGCTGATGCGACCTGCGCGGCGGGCATCGCGGTGGGCGACGCAGGGGGCGCGGCGCCCGGGGGCTGCGCGATCAGCTGGTCGGCGCGCACGACACGCAGCTCGCCGGTGTTCTTGACCCGCACGGTGAAGCTTCGGCTCTGCTGATCCGCGGCGACCACCTCAACCTGTGTATTGCGCTCGAGGGCGGAGCGCGCCCAGCCCATCTGGTCCTGCCCTTCGCGGCCGCATGCGGCGAGCGTGAACAGCGCGACGGCTACGGTCGCGGTGAATGCAATTAGACGAACAGTTGCCATGGCGATTCTCCCCGCTGTGGTGATGACCATAGCGCTGCGCGCGCACGCGGGGAAGCGGAACGCGCGTCGTTGACGCCGCGCATCAGCCGGCACGCGAAAAAAAACAGGCCCCGGTAAGGGGGCCTGCGAGTAATGCGCGGAATAGGGGGTCTTGTTCCGCGGCTTTGGGGGTGGCGGCCGGCGTTGAGCCGGCCGCGAACCCTTAACTGTTATGTAAAGCGTACCGAGTGTTTTCGCGGGAATCGATACCTCTTTGGAGAGGTTCCTACATGTCCATCCCGCCCATGCCACCCATGCCACCCATGCCACCCGGAGCGCCACCGTGACCGTGGTCGTCATCCTTCGGAGCCTCGGCCACCATGACTTCCGTCGTGAGCAGCAGGCCGGCCACCGAGGCGGCGTTCTGCAGCGCGAGACGGGTCACCTTGGTCGGGTCGAGGATGCCCGCGTCCAGCATGTCGCCGAACGCGCCGTTGGCGGCGTTGTAGCCGAACGATCCCTTACCTTCCTTGACGCGGTTCAGGATCACCGCGGCGTCCTCACCAGCGTTCTCGACGATCTGGCGCAGCGGCTCCTCGATCGAACGCGACAGAATGCGAATGCCGACCGTCTGGTCCTCATTCTTGCCTTCGAGCTTGTCGAGCGCCTTCTGTGCGCGGATCAAGGCCACGCCGCCACCGGGGACGACGCCTTCCTCGACCGCCGCACGCGTGGCGTGCAGCGCGTCCTCGACGCGGGCCTTCTTCTCCTTCATCTCGATCTCGGTGGCGGCACCGACCTTGATGACGGCGACACCGCCGGAGAGCTTGGCGACGCGTTCCTGGAGCTTCTCTTTATCATAGTCCGAGGTCGCCTCCTCGGCCTGCTGACGGATCGACTCGATGCGCGCCTTGATGTCGGCGCTCTTGCCGGCGCCGTCGATGATCGTGCTGTTCTCTTTCTCGATGACGATCTTCTTGGCCTCGCCAAGATCATTGATTGTCGCCTTCTCGAGCGACAGTCCAACCTCATCGGAGATCACCGTGCCGCCGGTCAGCGTGGCGATGTCCTGCAGCATGGCCTTGCGGCGATCACCGAAGCCGGGGGCCTTGACGGCCGCGACCTTGAGGATGCCCCGGATGTTGTTGACGACGAGCGTCGCGAGGGCCTCACCCTCGACGTCTTCCGCCACGACGAGCAGCGGACGGCCGGACTTGGCCACGCCCTCGAGCAGCGGCAGCAGCTCGCGGATGTTGGAGATCTTCTTGTCGACCAGGAGGATCACCGGCTTTTCCAGCTCAACGGACTGGTTGGCCTGGTTGTTGATGAAATAGGCGGACAGGTAGCCGCGGTCGAACTGCATGCCCTCGACGACTTCCAGCTCGTTCTCAAGACCCGAGCCTTCCTCGACGGTGATCACGCCTTCCTTGCCGACCTTGTCCATCGCCTCGGCGATAGTCTTGCCGATCGACTCGTCGGAGTTCGCCGAGATCGTACCGACCTGGGCGATCGCCTTGGAGTCCTTGCACGGCTTGGAGAGCTTCTTGAGTTCCTCGACGCAGGCGATGACGCCCTTGTCGATTCCGCGCTTGACGTCCATCGGGTTGCGGCCCGAGGCGACGGCCTTGAGGCCCTCGCGGATGATCGCCTGCGCCAGCACGGTGGCGGTCGTGGTGCCGTCGCCGGCCTCATCGGAGGTGTTGGAAGCGACTTCCTTCACCATCTGCGCGCCCATGTTCTCGAACTTGTCCTTAAGCTCGATTTCCTTGGCGACCGAGACACCATCTTTGGTGATTGTGGGTGCGCCGAAGCTCTTGTCGAGCACGGCGTTGCGGCCCTTGGGGCCCAGTGTCGCCTTGACGGCGTTGGCGAGGATGTTCACGCCGCGGAACATGCGGGCGCGAGCGTCGTCGCTGAAACGGACTTCTTTAGCTGCCATTGTCGTGATCCTCGCTTACTTGCCTTCAATCACGGCCATGACGTCTTCTTCGCGCATGACCACGAGATCGTCACCGTCGAGCTTGACCTCAGTTCCGCTGTACTTGCCGAACAGGATCTTGTCGCCGATTTTGACGTCGAGAGGACGGACGTTCCCGTCTTCCAGAATTTTTCCCTTACCGACCGCTATGATCTTCCCCTGCACCGGCTTCTCAGCGGCGGTGTCGGGGATGATGATGCCCCCGGGAGAGGTACGATCCTCTTCCAGGCGCTTGACGATTACGCGGTCATGAAGAGGACGGATCTTCATGGTGGACGCTCCTTAATACTTGATTGATATGGATTTATAGGGCGGAGGAGCTGTTAGCACTCTCCTCTCGCGGGTGCTAATCATAGTGGCGCAGCCCCGGAATTCAAGTCGCGCGGGGTCTTTTTTCGGTCCGCCGGCCTTGCGCTTGGGCCCTCCCCGGGGCGGAACGCGAGCCTTTTCCGGAAGTTGAACGCGGGTTCCTGCCACTCATCCAACGGGTGGGCTATAAATCGGCCCTGACCCTCAGCGGGTCCCAAGCTAAGGTATGGCCGTGACAGTCATTAGACATATCCCAGGTATTCTGCTGGTCGCCCTGTTCAGCCGGCCGGCCCTCGCCGTGGACAGCCCGACGCCGGCCCCCGCCCAGTCCACCGCCCAGGGGATAGCGGCCGCCCTGGCCAAGTCCGGCGGCGACGATTTCCTGCAGCCCGACCAGGCATTCCGCCTGGATGCGGTCCCTGAGGGCAGCGACCGGGTGCGCCTGAACTTCGAGATCGCCGACGGTTACTACCTGTACCGGGCGCGCATCAAGGTCGTGAGCGCGAGCACCAGCGCGCAGCTGGGCACCGCGCAGATGCCCGACGGGCACGTCAAGAACGACGAATACTTTGGCCGTCAGGAGGTCTACCACCATGAGCTGCGCGCCATCGTCCCGG
>JANYBG010000224.1 GCA_025360865.1 Pseudomonadota bacterium
CAAGCGACGCGTGGTCGAAGACTTGCGTCCGACGCTGCTGGATAACCTCGGGCTGCTCCCCGCGCTTCGCTGGCAGGTCGCTGACTCGTGCGGACGAGGCGGGATCACGTGTATTGAGCGGTATCCCGCCGAGGATCTGAATCTGATTCCGGAAGCTTCGATCGCCATATTCCGCATCGTGCAGGAATCGATGACGAACATTCTCAAGCACGCGAACGCCCACAACGTCGAGGTGTCCATCGATACAGTGGGAGAGTGGCTCGTGATTAGAGTGAAGGACGATGGCGTGGGACTGGCCTCTGACCGCCGCCGGACGCTGCGATCGCATGGCCTTGCCGCCATGCGTCACCGTGCCATTGGACTCGGGGGCGAATGGCGGATCGTGCGGGCGGAACGAGGCACGGAGATTGAGGTGCGATTGCCGCTGGCGAGGATAGTCGTGTCGCAGGCGGCCTGAGCGCGCGTGGCCCTCAGTGAGTTTCGGGGTCGCTGCGTTCCTTGGCGAAGTCCCGGAGCAATGCCGGTAACCTGAAGTAGTCCCTCGACTTATCCAGGAACGCCTCGACGCCGTAGGTTTCCGCTTCCCGGCGGTATTCGGGCAGGCCAAAATTCGTCAGGATGACGATCTTCGGGCGCAGCGTCGGGCGCTCCCGGGCAAGCGAGCGCAGCACTCCGAAGCCTGAGCCGGTTCGCAAGTGAAGATCGAGAATCAACACGTCCGGCAACGCCGCGCTGATGCGTGCGAGGGCCTCAGCCTCTGTCTGCACGACATCGATGAGGTCAACGTCGGGTAACCGACGAATCAATTCGCTCAGTCGCGCGGCGAGGATGGAGGAATCCTCCACCAGTAAGACCCGCAAGTTGGGATTAGCCGGCATAACGAAGCGTTCCAGCGGAATCGAGGGGGATCCATTGAGCATCTTGACGTGTGGTTTCGCGAATCTGACTCACATGCTATCCCGGCGCACGGTTTGAGGCCGCCGGCGGGGAGCCTCGATGGCGGTCAGAACTCACCGACCGGAGGGGGGCTCGCTATTGAACGAGGCCATTGCGCAGGGCGTAGGTGGTGAGATCCGCGTTGGTGTCGAGGTTCATCTTCTCCAGCACACGGGCCCGGTACGTGCTGACCGTCTTCACGCTGATGAACAGCTCCTGGGCGATTTCCGAGACGGAGCGCCCGACCGCGAGCTTGCACAGGATCTGGAATTCGCGCTGGGAAAGCGCCGCGTGCAGCGGCTGGTCGGTTGGTTCGTCCAGCGCGCTTACGAGCATCTCGCTCAAGGTAGCGCTTACGAAGCGCCGGCCCGCCAGAACGGTATGCACGGCGCGGATGAATTCCTCCGGTGCCTGGTCCTTGGCGAGATACCCCGAGGCGCCCGCCCGCAGCACGTTGATCGCGTATTGTTTCTCCGCGAAGCCGCTGATCACCAGTACCTTGGTGTTCGGATGGCCGGACCGTATATGCCGCAGGATGTCGATCCCGCTGCGGTCCGGCATGTTGATGTCCAGGATAACCAGGTCCCAGTGACCGTCGCGCAGGCGCTGCAGCGTTTCAGCCCCGGTCGCCGTCTCTCCGATCGTATCCACCGAGCGGTCGAGCTCCAGGTAGTGCCGCAGTCCGGTACGGACCATGGCGTGGTCATCCGCTATAAGCACACTTGGCATTCAACCTCCGGTAAAGCGCTGGCGATTGGGGGGAGAATTCACCCCGGCGACAGTACTAGCTTGGCCGTGGGTGAAGCGTACGCCATCCGCCAGACCCTATGTAGGTCTGCTCTGACAATTGCCTACGCGGAGGTCACCGTAGGGGGTAAGTGCGGGGACCAAGAACCCGCCGGCGGACACCCCCAGGTTGGGCCAGCCGGCGGAGGCCCGCGCAACCGAATGAGCTTGCGGTAGGGCCTAGCCTACTGGTTGTGAGGGTGACCGGGGCTTATATCGAGCGGGCGGTCAATGACAGCATCAGCGGTCGACGATTTGCATCAATCAGGAGCGGATTCATGAACGAGGATCAGGTAAAAGGACGAATGGACGAGGTGGCGGGCAAGGCCAAGAAGGTTGTCGGCAAGTTCACTCACGATGAGTCTCTCCAGCAGAAGGGTCGCATGCAGGACATGGCCGGCAAGGCGCGGGCCACCTACGGTGATGTGAAGGAGGAGTGGAAGAAAGACGATAAGCGGGCGTGATCTGCGTGGATGCCAAGTGTGACGAATCTGAAGGAGTGGTTACGGTGAACAAGAAAGCAATTGGCGCTGGCGTCATCGCCGCGGCGCTGGCGGGGCCCGTTTTGGTACTGGCCGCGGATCCCACGGTCGCGGACAGCTCGCACACGCCGCACTACGTGAAGGACTCACCCATCACCTCGGCGGTGAAGACAAAGCTGGCGGCGGATCATCTCAGTAGTCTGGCCAGGATCAAGGTCGACACGGATCGGAATGGCATCGTATGGCTAAGCGGCACGACCGACACACAGGAAGCGGCTGACCGTGCCGTCGACATCGCTCGCAACACCGCTGGCGTGGCGCAGGTGAAGAGCAATATCGTGGTCACTCCCGAGCCGCAGTGACGCGTACGGGCGGCGGCGGCGGCGGCTCGCGCTACCCGAGGTAGCGGGTGCGGGGAACTATTCCCGCGGACTGCTGCTCAGGCGGGCGCCAGAGGCTCATCCAGGGCAAGCGCGGCGATCCGAATCGCGTCAGACTGTGAAGGGTAGATGTGGATCACCTTCGCTAGCGCGCGCAACCCGATCCCGGTACTCATCGCGACGCACACCTCGTTGATCATCTCGCTGGCGCGGGACGCCACGATCGTGGCCCCCAGGATAGTGTCGCTGCCGCCGGCCACGTGCAGCTTCACGAAGCCGACGTCCTGACGATCAATAATCGCCCGATCAATGTCCTGCATCATCACGGTGAACGTGCGGATGGGGATGTTCTTCTTTCGCGCCTCCCACGCCTGCAGCCCCACGTGCGCGATCTCGGGCGCACAGAATGTGCACCAGGGTATCGTGAGGTTGGTGTGGGACTGCCGCGCCCCTTCGCCGAGCAAGTTTCCTACCGCCATGCGCGCGGTCCTCTCGGCGACGTGCGTGTACCGGTAGGGCAGGCAGACATCGCCGGCGGCATAGACCCGCGGGTTCGTGGTGCGCAGGAACTTGTCGACCACGATCCCCTGTGCCGCGTCCATGCGAATACCGGCGGCGTCAAGCCCCAGCCCCTGGGTGGCGGGCGTGCGTCCGACGCTGACCAGCACAAGATCCGCGCGTGCCTCGGCGTTATGCTGATTATTCTGTGTTTCCAGGACGACCGCGTTTGGTTCCCTGCGGGCGCTCACCACGGAGGTGTTCAGGCGAATCGTGACTCCGTCGCGCGCCATGGATTGCGCGAGGATCTGCGCCGCATCGCGCTCCTCCCCTGGGAGGAACCGCGGTTCATCCTGGAAGATCGTGACGCGGGAACCTAGCCGCCGGAAGGCTTGGGCGAGTTCGCAGCCGAGTGCGCCGCCGCCGATCACCGCCAGCTCGCGCGGCAGGTGTTCGAGTGAGAATAGCGTGTCGCTGGTCACGTAAGATCCCTCGACCAAGCCGGGGATGGAAGGCGGCGTGGCGCGCGCGCCGGTTGTCACGAGCGCGTTCCTGAAGTTCAGGCGGCGCGATCCGGCGACCAGTGTTCGCTCCCCGACAAAGCGGGCCACCCCGAAATGAACCTCGACACCCGCGCGCCGCAGGCGCTCGGCGGAGTGGAAGCTTCCGACTCGGTGCTCAATGGCGCGAAGTCGCGCGGCCACACGCTGGAAGTTCGCGACGGGTTCGTCTCCATCGGGATGTCGCAGGTGGGATGCTTCGCGCATCGCCGCGAACAGCGTACCCAGGCGAATCAACGCCTTTGAAGGAACGGTCCCGGTGTTCACTGAGGTCCCCCCGAGCCGGTCCCGCTCGATCAGCGCCACGCGGGCTCCCAATCGCGCGGCAAGCTCCGCGGCCGCCAAGCCCGCCGGGCCGGCGCCGACGATGACGAGGTCGTGGCTCTTCATTCTGGAGGCGGTGGGGGACGTGCGAGCGCGAGCTGTCACGACAGCCAGCCGCCACGAAACCCGGCTCGTATGAGCCCGCGCCTGATGTGCGTTGACCCGCGTAGCAGCGACCAGATCAGCTGGGTGCGCGCGTTCTCAATCGACATCACCAGTAAGCCCTGGTCTAGCCCATACCAGCCCTCGGAGAGCCATCCGCCGCTTTCCGGGTCGACCGTGGGGTTGATCCCACTGGCGAATCGGTCCTCAAGGCATGCCTGCGGGTATTCCGCGAGCAGCGCCCGGGTGCCAGATAGCGCGGCCTCCGGGGTGAACGGTAGCGTCACCATCATCGCCCACGGGCACAAGGTGCCATCATCGGGACCGAAGGGCGCCCCGCGCGCCATGTAGCCGAAGTGGCGCTGGTCAGAGGGGCACTCGCCAGATGCCCGCATGGTGGGGCCGTCGCCGGCGCTGAGGCCCCAGATATCACGGCCGTAGCCGAGGAAGCCTCGCGGATTGCGCTCACAGTACTCGCGCTGCAACTCAACGGTGCGACAGGTGTTCCGGAAGTAGTCGCTGCGCTTCTCGCGCATGAACGCATCGCGGATTTCGCGAAGATCGATCCAGGCCTGAGGGAACAGGTGGGTGAACAGCGGCCCGGAATACAACACATCCTGGCCGAGCAGCCGCTCCCACTGGTAGGTCAGGGTCCAGGTGGTGAAGCTGCGCGGGGACAGCGGCGAGGTCGGGGAGCCTAAGCCTAGGAGGTAGATAAGGAGAGCCTCGTCGTATCCCTCCCAGCCGTAGTGCAGGAACCCGTAGTCGGGGTGCCATCCTTGTGAAAGGGTTGGGGAGTCATTCTGTGCCCACACCCAGTCGACTCGACGGTAGAGTGATTCGGCAAGTTGCCGAATTCGTCGCTCAACGGGCCTTTCACGGACGAAGTACTGCCCGACGCTCAGGACACCGGCGATCAGCAGCGCCGTGTCAATCAGGGACAGTTCGCAGTCCCAGACGCGCTGGCCGGACTTCATGTCGAGAAAATGGTAAAAGAAGCCCTTATTGCCGGTGGCGTTCGCGCCGCCGCCTTGCGGGCTATCCCAGAAGAACTCCAGCGTCGTCAGCACCGCGCGGGCGGCTTCCTCACGTGAGCACCAGCCACGCTCGACAGCCACGGCCTGGCACGAGAGCGCGAAGCCGACGACGGCGATGCTGCAGGGCGATCCCGCCCTGGACGTGTCAGCCACAAGGCCGTTAAGTGGGTTCGTGTAAGCGCGGAAGTAGCCGAACGCGCCGCGCTGGAGGCGATTGGTCAGCGCCACGTCGGACTCGACACGTGAAGGCCGTCGCGGTGAGCGCCGTGCGCCGCTGGTACGTGACTTCAAGCGGGCAGTTGTTACGACCAAGCGCGCTCCTTCGTGGTACAAGTATTCGTGGTACAAGTAGAAGTTAAGAGTAGCCGGGAAGGCCGTAACGCCTCTGTAAGCCGGTAACCCCGACGTCGACTCCCTGTTCCGCGGCCGCCTCGCGCAAGCGCTTGGCGTCGGTTTTCGACCGGCATAATCCGGCGGCGAAGTCCTACAAGCTAACCACAGACGCAAGCCTAAACTCCACCGCAGATGCAGAACCGTGACCGACAAGGGCCTCGCTTGGATCTCGCCTTGGGTCACATCTCCGCTCGCCACGCCGCGGAGCGCGCACGGCGAAAACTCGGCTTCGCTGCCTGAGTCGACCAGAGATGGTCGCCATTGAGCCGCGGTTCAGGCGCGACAAGCGCTGGTTAGCGTTCGACTCGTCGCGCGCGGCACCCGAGCCTGCGCCCATTCGGGCGGAGCTGCTAAGCACCGAGAGGCTTGAGGAATTCGCGGCTACGCTCGCGAAGTCGCAGCCTTTGCTGCCCTCCGCGCGCCATGGTCGAGCGTTACTGAAGCGCTCTCGCCAAAACGCCCGCGTCCTTCGCAGCCATTACGACAGCATCGCCAATACCACTTCAAGCCGGCGCAGCGTGACTCCGGCCGCGGAGTGGTTCGTCGACAACTACCACGTGGTCGAGCGACAGCTGCAACTCATCCGTGACGACCTGCCGTCCGGGTATTACCGACAGCTGCCGAAGCTTGCCGACGGCGAACTGGCGGGTCTGCCGCGGATCACCGGCATCGCCTGGTCGTTCGTCGCGCATACCGATAGCCATCTGGATATCTCGACCCTGGTGCGCTTCGTGAGCGCGTACCAGCAGGTTGAATCCCTGACCATCGGCGAGCTCTGGGCGATCGCCAGCATGCTGCGTGTGGTGCTGATCGAGAACCTTCGGCGCTGCGCCGACCGAATCGTGATCGGCCGGGCCCAGCGCGAGGAGGCGGACAGGCTCGCGGACCGACTCCTGGGTTCTGCGTCCCGTCCGCCGGAGCCGGTTGAACGGGTACTGGCCGAGTACGCCTCCACCGCGTTGCCGCGGACGCTGGCGGTGCAGTTGGTGCAGCGGTTGCGCGACTGCGATCCGCGGGTCACCCCGGCCCTGCAACGGGTCGAGGAACTCCTGCGCGCCGAGGGCCTCAATGCCGAGGCTGTGGTTCGCGATGAGCTGCAGCGCCAGGGCGCGGCCAACGTGACGGTGCGCAATATCGTCACCAGCCTGGTCCAGCTTTCGGCGCTTGATTGGTCTGACATCGTCGAGCAGCTGAGCGCGGTGGATACACTGTTGGGCCTTGAGTGCGACTTCTACGCCCTCGATTTCGCGACGCGCAACAGTTATCGCAGCGCGATCGAGGACGTGGCGCGACACTCTGGTCGACGCGAAACCCAGATCGCGCAGCTCGTCATCGACACCGCGCGCGACAACGACGCGAGAACCGTCGGCGCTGCCGATCCGGGTTTCTATCTGATTGGACCCGGTCGAGCGCGCATCGAGGTCGCGGTCGGATATCGCCGGCCGTGGCGGCAAGCGCTGCCGCGCGCCCTTAAGGCCGCGGGGGTTGGCGGCTATCTCCTACCGATACTGGTAGCGTGCCTGGGGCTGCTCCTCACGGCCGGTTGGCTGCTGCCCCCGCAGCCGCGCTGGCGCACCGTTCTGGGGCTGGCCCTGTTGTTGTTACCGGTGAGCGATGCGGTCATAGCGATCTTCAATAGTGCGATCACGCGTGTGATCAAGCCCAAGGCGCTACCGGCGCTGGATCTCGGTGGGCTCGTTCCGGACGAGCATCGAACTCTGGTGGCCGTGCCGGTATTGCTCAGTACCCGCGCGGATGTCGAGGAGATGCTCGCCAACCTCGAGAGTCAGTACCTTTCGGGAGCGCGCGGCGAGCTTTATTTCGCTCTGCTCGTCGATGGGCGGGACGCCGACACGGCCGAGACGGATGCGGACGGGGAGCTTATCGCGGCTGGGCGGGAGGGAATCGGCAGGCTCAACGAGCGTTACGGCCCGGCCAGCGCCGGCGCGCGCTTTCTGTGGCTGCACCGCTCGCGGCAGTGGAACGCGGCGCAGGGGCGCTGGATGGGCTGGGAGCGCAAACGCGGGAAATTGCACGAACTGAACCGGCTTCTGCGTGGCGCGGATGACACCAGCTTCCAGCTCACAGCCGCGGAGCGCCAAAAGCTGCCGCCGGCGGTGCGCTATGTGTTCGTGCTGGATGCCGACACCCAATTGCCGCACGGAGCCGCGGAAAAGCTTATCGCAAAGATGGCGCACCCGCTCAATCAACCGCACTTCGACGCCGCGACCCGCAGGGTCACCCAAGGCTACGGGATTCTTCAGCCGCGGGTAACGCCCTCGTTGCCTGGCGCCGAGGGGGCGTCGCTGGTTCAGACCGTGCTCTCCGGCACGCCCGGTCTGGATCCCTACGCATTCGCTGTTTCCGATCTCTATCAGGATCTGTTCGCGGAAGGCTCGTTCACCGGCAAGGGCCTGTACGACATAGATGCCTTCGAGAAGTCGTTGGCGGGGCGCATCAGCGAGAACTCGGTCCTCAGCCACGACCTGCTCGAGGGACTATTCGCGCGCGCCGCGGTGGTGTGCGACGTCGCCGTCGTGGAACCCGCCCCAGATCGTTACGACGTGGTGTCCTCGCGTGAGCACCGTTGGGCACGCGGTGACTGGCAGCTTCTGCCCTGGCTGCGCCCGCGTCTCGGGCGCGGAAAGGAGCCGCGACGGGTCGCCGCGGTTTCCGCGCTGGGGCGCTGGAAGCTGCTGGATAATCTGCGCCGCACGCTGGTGCCGGTGGCAACGCTCCTTGCGCTGCTGTTCGGATGGCTGCTGTCCGCACAGGCGGCGCTGTGGTGGACCGCCGCGATTCTTCTCGCGCTCGCGGTGCCACCGTTGCTGCCGATACTAATCGCCGTCCGTGACCGTCCGCGGCACCTGAAGCGGGAGAGCGAACGCCAGGCATTGCGCCACGACCTGCGAGCCGCGCTGCTGCGCTGGACCCTGAGTCTCGCGTTGCTGGCGGATCGCGCCTGGCTGATGGGCGATGCGATCGTTCGCACCTTGGCGCGACTTGCCGTCACGCATCGCCACCTGCTGGACTGGACCACCGCGGCGCAGGCCCGCAGCGATAGCCGCCTGAGCCTGCGCAGCTTCTTGGTGCGTATGCGCGGTGGCGTACTGCTCGCCGTCCTGGGCGCATGCGCGGTGCTCTTCTTCGCACCGGAGAATTTCTGGCTGGCGGCGCCTTGGCTGTTTTTGTGGATCACCGCCCCGGTATTGGCGCGCCAGATCAGCCTGCCGCACGCGGAAGACGCCGTCCCGGAACTGTCCGCGGACGATGCGACCTATCTGCGGCTCATCGCGCGTCGTACCTGGCGCTATTTCGAGGAGTTCGTGACCGCCGAGGACCACTTCCTGCCGCCGGATAATTTTCAGGAGACCCCGCTGCCGATTCTGGCGCAGCGCACCTCGCCGACCAACATCGGCATGTACCTGCTGTCCTCGGCGTGCGCCGTCGATTTCGGCTGGCTTGGAATGCATGACTGGGTGGAACGCCTCGAGGCCACCATGGAGTCGCTCGGCGGGCTGGAGAAATTCCGCGGGCATTTCCTCAACTGGTACGACACGCGGACGACTCAACCATTGCTGCCGAGCTATGTGTCGACCGTCGACAGTGGCAACCTCGCCGGCCACCTGCTTACCCTGGCCAATGCGATCGAGTCGGTGATCCGACGACCCCTCTGGGGGCCTGAGCGAGTGTCCGGCGTCCGGGATGCGTTGCGGCTGGCGCCGGCGGGCTCAGCGCGTGAGTTGCTTGAACACGCCGCGGCGGGGCCGCCGACGGTCCCCGGGGATGTCGGCGCGCGCATCCGCGCTGTCGCGCGCGTCGCAAGGGCGGCGCCACCCGTTGCGACCGCGGCGGCCTCCCTCGCCACAGACCCGGACTGGATCGCCGTCGCCGCCCGATGTGCGTTCAGCCATCTGCGTGATCTTGAGCAGCTGGCGAGCCCACCGCTCCCCGCCCTCGTGAACGGCGCGGAGCCTTCCGGCGAGGTCGTGTCGTTGTGGGATCTGGCTCAGACCGAGTCCGCCACGGCCCCGCGTGCCCTACTGGCGCGGCTGACCGTCGTGGCCGGTATGGCGCGAAGGCTTGCTAACGAGATGGACTTCGCCTTCCTCCTCAAGCCACATCGAATGCTGCTTTCGATCGGCTTCAACGTCGCCGAGGGGCGGTTGGACTCCAGTGACTACGACCTGCTGGCTTCGGAGGCGCGTCTGGCGAGCTTCATCGCCATCGCCAAGCGCGACGTGCCAGCGCGTCACTGGTTCCGCCTCGACCGGCGCTCGGTGGCGTTGGGTGAGTTGACCGCGCTCTTGTCCTGGTCCGGTTCGATGTTTGAGTACCTGATGCCGACCTTGGTGATGCGCGCGCCGGCCGGTAGCCTGCTGGACAGGGCCGTGAAGGTGGCCGTGCGGGCGCAGCGGGACTACGCCCGCGGGCGGGAGATTCCCTGGGGCATCTCCGAGTCCGCCTTCAACACCCGGGACCTGGACCATACCTACCAGTACTCACCCTTCGGGGTGCCCGCGCTGGGCCTCAAGCGCGGGCTGGCCAACGACCTTGTCGTCGCTCCCTACGCGACGGGCCTTGCGACCATGGTCGATCCCACCGCGGCCGCCGCGAACTTTCGCATCCTCGCCGAAAGTGGCGGGCTCGGATACTTCGGGTTTTACGAGGCCCTGGATTTCACCCCCGAACGCCTCGCGGATGGAGAGACGGTGGCTGTCGTGCGCGCCTACATGTCACACCACCAGGGTATGACCATCGTCGGGATCGCCAACGCGCTGACGGGCGGTGCCGCGCAGGGCTACTTCCACGCCGAGGCGGTCGCGCGCGCGAGCGAACTGCTCCTGCAGGAGAAGCCGCCGCGCTCGGTGGAGGATGCCCCTCAGGGACTGGAGTCAGAGGCGCGCGAAGCGCGCTTCCCGGTCTGGGCCGGGCGGCGGCGCCTGCAGACCTGGCGGCCGCGCACGCCGCATACCCAATTGATCGGCAACGGCCGCTACGCGGTCATGGTCAGTGCCTCCGGCGCCGGATTCAGCCGCTGTGGGAACCTCGCCGTGACTCGCTGGAGCGAGGATGCCACGCGCGACCAGAGCGGCCAGGCCGTATTCCTGCGCGACTGCGACAGCGGCGAGGTGTGGTCAGGGGGCTTCGCGCCCGCAGGCGTTAAGCCCGATTCGTATCGCATCTCCTTCGCCGAGGACCGCGTGGAGATCGCGAGGCGCGATGGTCCCTGGGCGACGCGCCTGCAGGTGCTGGTGTCCGCTGAACATGATGCCGAGGCCCGGCGTCTCTCGATATCCAACCAGGGAGATGTCACGCGCGAGATCGAGGTCACCTCGTACGCCGAGGTGCTCCTGACCACCACCAGCGCCGATCGCGCGCACCGGGCATTCTCGAATATGTTCGTGCAGACCGAGTTTGAGCCGGGGCGGCAGGCATTGCTGGCGGGCCGGCGGCCGCGGGCGGAGGGCGATGCGCCGGTCTGGGCCGCGCACGTGGCGGTACTGGAAACCGAATCAGTGGGTGCCTGCGAATACGAGACTGATCGCGCGCGGTTCCTGGGGCGCGACCAGAATATCAGCCTTCCGCATGCGCTTAGTGAGGCCGCGCCGCTCAGTGGCTCGACCGGCACGGTGCTCGATCCGGTATTCAGCCTGCGATACCGGTTGCGGGTGGCGCCCGGTGAAACCGCGCGTATCACCTTCTGGACTATTGTCGCCGGCTCGCGGACGGACGTGCTGCGTATCACCGATATCTGCCGCGACGCCGCGGCGTTCGATCGTGCGTCCACTCTCGCCTGGACCAGCGCTCGGGTGCAGTTGCATCACCTGGGTCTCGATCCTGACGAGGCGAGTCTGTTCCAACGCCTGGCGGCGCACCTCTTCTATATCAATCCGGCGTTGCGCGGCGGCGCCGACACGCTGCGTCGCAACCGCGCCGGGCCGGACGCCCTGTGGGCGCACGGGATATCCGGGGACCGTCCGATCATGATGGTCGACATCGACGAAGCGACCGATATCGCGCTGGTGCGGCAACTGCTGCGCGCTCACGGCTACTTCATTCTCAAGAACTTTCCGGTCGATCTGGTGATCGTCAACGGCGCTTCGACCTCCTATCTGCAGGACCTGCAGTCCCAGATCGAGTCGCTGGCGCGCGCCGGCCAGCAGCGCATTCTGCAGGCGGCCCAGGCGGGCGGTGGCAGCGTCTTCGCGCTGCGCGCCGAGGTCATGTCGGGTGAATCGCGCGGGGCGCTGCTATCCGCGGCGCGCGTGGCGCTGATCGCGCGGCGTGGAACCCTCGCTGAGCAGCTGGACCGTCTCGAGGAGCCTTCAGCGGAGACCGCCGTGGTGAGCGCGCGCCGCGGCGCCGTCGCGGTGCGCGCGGGGGAACCGCCCGACACCCAGCTTGAGTTCGACAATGGCACCGGAGGCTTCGGCGCCGACGGTCGCGAATACGTGGTGGAGTTGAAGGCGGGAGTCGCGACTCCCATGCCCTGGATCAACGTCATCGCCCAGCCGGACTTCGGGTTCCAGGTCTCCGCGTCCGGCGCGGGTTTCACCTGGTCGCGCAACAGCCGCGAGAACGCGCTCACCGTGTGGTCTAACGATGCGGTGGCGGATCCGCCGTCCGAGGCGTTTTATGTCAGGGATGATGAGACCGGGGAGATCTGGTCCCCGACCGCGGCACCCATCCGTGATCGCGATGGCGCCTACCGTGCAAGCCACGGGCAGGGCTACTCGCGCTTCGAGTACTCAAGTCGCGGCATCGCGCTTGAGCTGCTCCAGTTCGTGCCGCGCGGGCTCTCGGTCAAGGTCTCGCGGCTGCGGATTCGTAACGAGGGGAGCAGGGCGCGCCGCTTGAGTGTGTGCGCGTACGCGGAGTGGTCGCTGGGGCCCTCGCGCGTGGCCAGCGCGCCCTTCATTATCACTGAGCGCTGCGAACAGACCGGGGCGCTGCTGGCGCGCAATCCCTGGAATGCGCAGTTCGGCGCGCGCGCCGCCTACCTCGATATGGCCGATGCGCAGACGGAGGGAACGTGCGACCGCCGCGAATTTCTAGGTCTGGACGGAAGCATGGAGGCACCCGCGGCGCTGCGCGCCGCGCTGCCGCTGTCCGGGCGCACCGGCGCTGGCCTTGATCCATGCGCGGCCCTGCTGGTCGCGCTGGACATGGCGGCCGGGACCTCCCGAGACGTCGTGACATTCCTCGGGCAGGCCGAGGACGCAGCCGGCGCCGCGACTGAAATCCAGGCCGCGCGGAACCTGCACCTCGAGCAGGCGTTCGCTGAGGTCACTGCTGGCTGGAACCAGCTGCTTGGCAGGGTGCAGGTCAAGACCCCAGATCGCGCGCTCGATCTGCTGCTGAATCGCTGGCTTCCCTACCAGACGCTGTCTTGCCGGGTATGGGCGCGCACCGCGTTCTACCAGTCCAGCGGCGCCTATGGCTTCCGCGACCAGCTGCAGGACTGCATGGCGCTGACCACGCTCGCGCCGGCCATCGCGCGGGAGCACCTGCTGCGCGCGGCCGGCCGCCAATTCCCGGAGGGGGATGTCCAGCACTGGTGGATGCCGGAAACCGGCAAGGGGATACGCACCCATATCAGCGACGACCGGGCGTGGCTTGCGTACTGCGCGGCGCACTACGTGAACGCCACGGGCGACCTTGCGGTCCTGGACGAGAAGGTGCCCTACCTCATCGGTGAACCTATCCCGGAGGGTGCGAGCGACAAGTACTTTGAACCACAAGTCTCCGCTCGAACCGACTCGGTCTATGAACATTGCGTTAACGCCCTCGACGCGAGCCTCGCGGTCGGGGCGCACGGCTTGCCCCTGATGGGGGGCGGGGACTGGAACGATGGCATGAATCTGGTGGGTGCAGCAGGGCGGGGCGAGAGCGTGTGGCTCGGCTGGTTCCTGTGCGCGGCGCTGGATGAGTTTGGCGTGCTCGCGCGGGCGCGGGGAGACAGCGAACGCGCCGATCGCTGGCAAGCGCATCGTGAGTCGCTGCGGCTCGCGCTTGAGAGCGCCGGCTGGGATGGAGACTGGTACCGGCGCGGCTACTTCGATGACGGCGCGCCACTGGGCGCCGCGGGCAACCGGGAATGCCGGATCGACTCGATAGCGCAGTCATGGGCGGTGCTCTCCGGCATCGCCAATCCGGCGCGCGCTGCGCACGCGATGGCCGCGGTGAGCGAACACCTGGTCCGCCGCGAGGAGAAGCAGGTCCTGCTCTTCACGCCCCCGTTCGTTGACTCCGAGCCGAACCCGGGCTACATACGCGCTTATCCGGCGGGGATCCGCGAGAACGGTGGCCAGTACACGCATGGCTCCATCTGGTCGCTCATGGCATTCGCGAAGCTCGGCGATGGCGATCGCGCGAAGCAACTGTTCGACTTCCTCAGTCCCATAGGTCACACGCGTGACCCGGTGGAGGTCGAGCGCTACAAGCTCGAGCCCTACGCGGTGGCGGCTGACATCTACGCGGCACCCGGGCCGGCTGCCCGGGGAGGGTGGTCCTGGTACACCGGTGCCGCGGGTTGGCTCTACCGGGCCGGTCTCGAGTCGATCCTCGGGCTGTGCGTCGAGGGAAACGAGCTTGTGATCCAGCCCTGCATTCCGCGCGACTGGCGACGCTACGACATCACCTATCGACATGGCGACACGGTGTACGACATCACGGTCACCAATCCCTTTGGAGCCACGAATGGGATCAGCCACGTGGAACTGGACCATCTGACGATACTGCGGCCGCCAATCCGGATCCCGCTGGTGGATGACCGCGCGACCCATTCCGTCCGCGTGGTCATGGGTTAGCGCCGCTGTAGGCGCGCGCCGACAATTTGGTGGCATCGGACGCCGATACCGATCGGCGCGGCCTCCGCGCATCATTGGCGCTTGCGCGGAGAGTAATCGCCAAGCCCGATTAAGGAGACGGTCCGATGGATATGCCATGTGTCAGGGTGCGCCGCACCGGTGAGCGCTGGGGCGTCACCCAGAAGGGAACCGACTGGTTCCTGGCGGAATTCACGGTCTGGCAGGATGCGATCGACTATGCCCGAGGCGTGGCCGTGACCGCCGAGAATGCGATCGTCGAGGGTGAGGACTTCCAGGGGCGAGTCGCGCTTCGGCAGATGTTCTCCCGGGATGCGAAGGGAATCGTGCGCGTGAGTTCGCTCGGCTGAATCCCCGGCGAGCGTGTCTGGCGCGCCGCGCCCAAGGTATGCCCTTAGCCCAGATGCCCTTAGAGGAAAACGGCGCGTAGCCCGTTGGTAGCGCCGGATGAGCCATTCCCGAATTTCCCCTGAGTTCCCCGGGGTGGAGCGCGCCGCAGTCGCGCGACTTCGGGTCCTGCCTGAACTCAGGCTCGCGTCGTACCGGCGTTCCCGCGGCTCGTCCACGAGAAGACGCTGGTGGGCCACCTTCTCGCGCGCGCCCCCTGATTCGATGAATCAGTGACGTGGTTGCGGCTTATCCACCCGGACACGAAGCCTTTCCCGGCGCCCGCCGCCGCGAGAATGAGGCAGGTGCGATATTCGTTTGATCTATTTGTTTTATACATCGCCTCGATCCCATCGCTGCTTGCGGGGAATCTTGCCGAGCAATGTCCCCTGGTCGCAGCCAGCGCGCGGGGCTTGGCAGCGTGGGAGTCGTCTGACGCGACCGCGAGCTTAGGGGCGAGCCGACCCCCGGGTCATCGGTTCGGCGGGGCTGGGCACCGCGCTGCCGCGCGGGAGGAGGCGCAGGTTTCCCACCAGGAACACGCCTACGAATACGATCGCCGATCCCAGCAGTTGCGCGCCATCCAGCCCCTCGTTGAGCAGCAACCAGCCGGTGAAAACGGCCACGATTGGATTGACGTACGCATAGGTGCCGATGCGCGAGGGCGGTTCATGGCGCAGCAGGTAGGCGTAGGAGACAAAGCCGAAGGTGGAACTGACTATCGCGAGAAACCCGATGGCGAGGAGCCCCGTGGACGACCAGGCCCAGGCGGCCGCATCTCCGTGCGCAAGCCCGATGCAGGTCATGAGGGTCCCGCCGATCAGGAGGTAGCAGGCGGTGAAGGCGAGCGGGTCCGACTGCGAGTGGGATTCGCGGATGACCATGCTGGCCAGCGCCCAGCACAACGCGCTCACCAGAATGGTCAGCTGCCAGCCGACGTTGGACCGTTCGTCGAAGCCATGCGCCGAGACCAGTACGGCGACCCCCACGAATCCCAGCGCGAGCCCGACCCAGGTGCGAGGGCTGACACGGCTCGCGCGCCGGCCGTACATGCCGAGCCAGGCGATCCAGAACGCGGCGCTCGCGCTGATGAGCGCCGCCTGGTTCGAGGCGATGTGCCGCAGTGACAGGACGCTCAGGCCGTTGCTCACCACGATTCCGAGCACCGCGGCAGCCACGAGGAACAGCCAGTCGCGGCGGCCGCGGGGCAGCGCCAGCTTTCGCCAGCGCGCGAATGCCAGGAGAAAGCCGGCGGCCAGCAGGAAGCGTGCGCCCGCGGCCAGCAGCGGCGGCAGTGCCAGCGCCATGATGCGGTTCACCGCATAGCTGACGCCCCACGCGATGTAGATCGTGATGAAGGCGAGCCGGGTCTTCTGGCGCGTGCGGGTGAGCAGCAGCGAGCCGCCGGAGGCCTCGGCATCCACGCTCACGAAGGGCGGAAATCCGCGGCGACGGCTTCCACCAGGGTCGGCCCGGAGCGGGTGAGGGCGGCCCGCGTCGCCTGACTCAGAGCCTCGGCGCCGCGCACGCGTACCCCGGTCGCCCCGCATGCGGCCGCGAGTGCCACGAAGTCGGGGTTGCGCCCCTTGACCCCGATGGGAGCGATCCCCGCGGCCTGCATGTCGTCGCGGATCTGACCGAGCGCCTCGTTGTTCCAGACGATCACAGGGATCGTCAGATCCAGTTCCACCGCGGTCATGAGTTCCTGCAGCGTGAACTGCACGCCGAAGTCCCCGGCGAGCGCGACGACCGCCCGCTGCGGCTGCGCGATCTTGGCGCCGATCGCAGCGGGCAGCGCGTAGCCGAGCGCGCCATAGCCGCTGGGGTGGAACCATTGTCCCGGCCGCTCCGTGCCAAACGCGTAGTTACCGAGGTACGCGATCTGGGTCATGTCACTGAAGACAACGGCGTCAGCCGGTAATGCGGCGCGCAGTGCGAGGAGGGCGCGCAGGCGCACGCGCGTTCCGACATCGAACTGCGCCTCCAGGCGGCGCCGGTGCACGGCCGCATCGCCGGCCGCGGAGCGCCAGCCGGCGCGCCTGGGCGTGGTGGCGGCTAGATCCGCGAGGATTGGCGCCGCATCGCCCCGCAGGCGCACCGCGGCGCTGAAGTGGTCGGCGAGCTTGCCCTCGTCCACGTCGATGCGTATCAGCGGGCCGCCCAGCGGCAAGCGCGTCGTGGTGTAGACGTCGGTCTCCGACAGCTCGGTTCCCGCGGCGACGATGACATCGGCCTGCGCGGCAAGCTCCTGGATGACCGCATACGGCAGGCTCGCGCCGAGGTTGGCCGGATGGCTCTCCGCGACCACGCCCTTGCCCGCGGCGGTCGTGGCCAGGTAGCCGTCGAGGGCCTCCACGAGGCCGCGTACGGCCGCGCCGGCTCCGCGCGCACCGCCGCCGCAGATGATGAGCGGGCGCTTCGCGCCGACGAGTAGCTGCCGCGCCTGTGCGAGCGCGTCGCTATCAGGGACCGGCGGCGCGCTGTCCCTGTCGAATCGCTCGGGACGCAGCGCCGTGGCCTGCCCCAGCAGGTCCAGTGGAATATCGAGGTAAGCCGGTCGCGGACGCGGAGCGCGCAATGTCGCGAACGCGCGGCGCAGGTGCTCGCGCGCCTCCTCGTCGGTTCGCGCGCTGGCGGCGAAGCCGCAGGTCGCTCGCGCGAGCGCGCACTGATCACCCAGTTCATGCAGCACTCCCCAGTTCGAGCCGAGCGATGCGCGCATCGGGGCGCTGGCGATGACGAGGACAGGGACCGAGTCCGAGTAGGCCTGGGCGAGGGCGGTGAGAATGTTGGTGAGGCCGGGACCTGAGATGACGAAGGCCGCCGCCGGGCGACCCGTCACGCGCGCGTAGCCATCGGCGGCGAAGCCCGCGTTCTGCTCGTGGCGCGCCAACACGTGGCGCAGACGCGCCAATTCAAGACCGCGATACAGCTCGAGGTTGTGGACGCCGGGAATGCCAAAAACCGTGTCGATTCCATTGGCGGCAATGGTCTCGACCACGTAGCGTCCGACCGTCCAGGGAACCGCGCTCATGTGCTTGAAATGTTAACACCACCAACGCACAGTAAGAACGTGAAGTTCTCCCCCCTGGTCAAACGCCTCGGTGGCGACGGCGCGGATGCGTGGGTTACGCACTACGCCGCGCTCGCGGCGCGCGAGCGCGGGGAGGATGTCATCATCCTGAGCGTCGGTGATCCCGACCTGGACACGCCCCCCGCTGTGGTTGAGCGGGCCGTGGCGGCGTTACGTGCCGGTGACACCCACTATTCGCCCGCGGCGGGTCGCCTTCCGCTGCGCGCGGCGATCGCGCGTAGCCACAGCGCGCGCTGCGGCCAG
Organism: Pseudomonadota bacterium; assembly: GCA_025360865.1. GTDB lineage: Bacteria > Pseudomonadota > Gammaproteobacteria > Steroidobacterales > Steroidobacteraceae > 13-2-20CM-66-19. Next base: position 18,054 of record JANYBG010000224.1, read on the forward strand.
CCGTGCTCGGGGGACAATGTGGTGCACTTCTCCGGCGCCCAGAACGCGCTGTTCGTCGCCTCCATGTGCGTGGCCGGGCCGGGGGATGAGGTCGTGACATTCGACCCGATGTACCCGACCTACCCTGCCACCATCGAGGTCTCAGGGGCGAAGCTGGTGCGCGTGCCCGCGATCGGTGGTTTCCGGCCGGACCTCACGGCGTTGACCCGGCTCGTCACCCCGCGCACGCGCGCGATCGTGTGGGCAAGCCCGAACAATCCCAGCGGGGTGGTGCTGAACGAGGCGGAACTCACCGCCATCGGCGAACTCGCGCGACGTCACGATCTGTGGCTCATCGCGGACGAGGTCTACGTGGGGCTCGCCCCGGGCGGCCGCGTGCCGAGCCTTGCCTCGCGCATGCCGGAACGCGTGGTGACACTGGGCAGCCTCTCTAAATCGCACGCTATGACCGGATGGCGGGCCGGCTGGTTGGTGGGATCGGAGGAATTCGTCACGCACGCCATCGAGCTTGCGATGTGTATGCTATTCGGGTTGCCTGGCTTCATCCAGGAAGCCGCCATCACCGCGCTGTCGATGGCCCCCGAGGCGGAGGCGCGCATCCGCGCCTTCTGTGCGGCACGCCTGGCGCGCTTCGCCGCGGGCATCGCCGGGATCCCCGGTGTGCGGCCGCTGCCCCCGGAGGCGGGGATGTTCATGCTGCTCGACGTCACCGCGACGGGGCTTACCGGCGCGCGGTTCATGCGCGAGCTGTTCCGCTCGCAGCGCGTGTCGGTCATGGATGGGGCGGCGTTCGGCGCGGCCACCGCCGGGTGCGTACGGGTGTGCTTCGCGAGTGAGGAGGCGACTCTGGATGCGGCGTGCGCGCGTATCCGGCGTTTCTGCGCCGAGGAGGCGCCGGGCCTCGCGGCAGCCGCGAGTGGGTAGAGCTACCCCTGAGGCGACGTCACCGGGATCAACATCGGACCGGTCAGCTCCGTCTCAGAGACCTCGCAGGTCACGGTCGCGGAAACCGCGCGATCGCGATGAACTGGAAGCCTGGTTGAGCCCCGTTAGACGCGCGGAACCCCGACCCCGATCGCCGCGGCGCGCCGCCGGCCGGTCCGGCGCCGAACCCGCCGGTTAACGCCAGACTCGCGGTCGCGCGCGGCTGGCGCGCGCATGGCGCATCTAGGCGGTCGTCGTGGGCACCTTGCCGCCCGGGGTGAGGTGATCAATGGCTGCCGGCAGGTGCTGCGAGACCTTCGCCGCCAGCTCCTGCGGTGTCATGCCCAGCTTCGTCGCGAGGGTCGTGATCGCCCCGCCGAATACCTGGTGTACCTGATCCGGGGAGATCGGCTGGTTGGGGCCCGTGCCCACCCACGATTTCACGGTGTTCCCCAGTCCCTGCTGCTCAAGCTGCGTGATGATCCCCTGCACGCCGCCGTGTTGCTGGATCAGCGAGCTCAGCGCGGTGACCGCCGTGGCGCCGATGGCGCCACCCAACAATCCGTCCAGTAAGCCCATTCTTGTTCCTTAGGTGATGGTTGGAGATTTCCCTGCCCGGACATTGTCCCGCAAATCCGCCATTTCGCTCAAGGTAAATACCGCCCCGGGAGTCAGAACGGGGGCGAGCGTCGCTCCGTGCGCGGCGCGGGGATCTATTATATTATTACGGCGACATTAAAAAGATTCGCCCGGCCGGTGCGCTCCGCCGGGCCTCGACGCAACGGTGAGCCAGCATGCGACAGGTGAGGACACTCGGTCTCTTGGGAACAGGGGTCATCGGCGGCGGCTGGGCGGCGCGCGCCCTGCATTTCGGCATCGACGTGGTCGCCGCGGACGTCAAGCCGGAAATGGAGCAGTGGATCCGTGGCGCCGTGGCCAACGCCGAGGGCGCGCTGTCCAAACTGACCTTCGCCCCATTGCCCCCCAAAGGCAAACTCAGCTTCACCACCGACCTGCGGGCGATGGCGGCCCAGGTGGATCTCATCCAGGAGAACATTCCCGAGCAGCTTGAGCTCAAGCAGCGGGTGCTGGCCGATGTCAGCCGCGTGGCCCCGGCCGATGTCCTCATCGCCTCCAGCACCTCAGGCCTGATGCCGAGCGACCTGCAAAAGGACATGGTCGCGCCGCAGCGCTTCCTGGTGGCTCACCCGTTCAACCCGGTGTACCTGCTGCCGCTGGTCGAGCTGGTCGGGGGCAAGCAGACCTCCCCGGCGGCGCTCGATGCGGCCGCGCGCTTCTTCACGTACATCGGCATGCACGCCCTGAAAGTGCGCCGCGAAGTCCCGGGGCACCTCACCGATCGGCTGCAGGAGGCGATCTGGCGCGAGATCCTCCACATGGTCAACGAAGACGTCGCCACCACCGGTGAGCTGGACGACTCAATCATCTACGGACCCGGGCTGCGCTGGGCGGCGATGGGCACGAACCTGATCTACCACCTGGCCGGTGGCGAGACCGGCATGCGCCACATGCTCAAGCAGTTTGGGCCGTGCCTGAAGTGGCCTTGGACCAAGCTCGAGGCGCCCGAGCTCACCGAATCTCTGGTCGACAAGATGGTCGAAGGAACGCAGGCACAGGCAGGTGGCCGCTCGATCCGCGAGATCGAGCGCCAGCGCGACGCGTACCTGGTGGCGATCCAGCAGGTGCTGAAGCAGCAAGACATCGGCGCCGGTTCCACGCTGCGCGCGCTCGAGCAGCGTCTGTACACGGATGCCGGCAAGGGTGCCCAGGGCAAGATCGCCGCCGCTGTGAGCGCGGGCGCCCAGGCCGGCGCTCTTGAGCTCATGGAGCTCGAGGTGCGCCCCGAGTGGATTGACTACAACGGTCACATGACCGATTCGCGCTACCTGCAGGTCTTTGGCGATGCCACCGATGCGGTCTTCCGCTACGCCGGGATCGATGACGAGTACCGCAAGGCCGGCCACGGCCTCTACACGGTCGAGACGCACATGACCCACCAGGCGGAGGCGAAGGAGAACGAGCAATTGTTCATCGCCTCGCGCGTGCTCGAGGTCGACGAGAAGCGCGTGCGGCTGTTCCACACACTCAGCCGGCGCGTCGATGGCGCGCAGCTGGGGACGTGCGAGCAGGTCTACCTGCATGTGGACACCGCCGCGGGCAAGGTCGCGCCGATGAACGCGGCGATCCGCGCGAAGCTCGCCGGCATCCAGTCTTCCCAGTCCGGCGTCCCCGTGCCGGCCGAGGCGGGCCGCATGCGTGGCAAGCCCGCCCGCTAAGGCGAGGGAGCGTCCATGCCCAAGATCGTCGACCACGAGCAGCGCCGCAACGAAATCGCGCTGGTGGCCTGCCGCGTCGTCGCGCAGCACGGCTTCGACCAGGCGACGATCGTGCGCATCGCGCGGGAGGCCGGCTACACGACCGGCATGGTGGCGCATTACTTCGATACCAAGCAGGACATCGTCACCGCGGCGCTGCGGCTGATCCTGCGGCGCATCGAGGAGCGCCTGACCCCCAGTGGCGTCGAGGAGCAGCCGGGGCTGCTCGCGTTGCTCACCGAGGCTTTGCCCGTGGACGAGACGCGCTACATCGAATGCGCGTTCTGGATCGCCTTCTGGGGCCAGGTGCCCGCGGACCGGCGCCTGAAGCGCATCAATACCTGGCTCCACCGCGAGTACCTGCGCCTGTTCGAGCGCTGCCTGGAGCGCGGCTGGACTCAGTGGGGCAGCTGGCCCGCGTCCACGCAGGAGCAGGTGCTGCGCTCGGTGATCACCTTCATCAACGGCATCACGGCGAGCACCGTCGCCAGTCGCGGCGACTGGCCCGCCGAGCGCCAGGTCGGGCAGCTGCGGCTGCAGCTGGAGCTGCTGCATGGCTGGGCCATGGGTAGTGCGACTTCCACGGTGTCCAGGAAAAGCGGCAAGGCCTCCGCCTGAGGAGATTCACGATGGATTTCTCCCTTTCTGAAGAACAGCAGCTGATCATCTCCTCGACGCGCGAATTCGTGCGCGCGGAACTGGCGCCGCACGAGCGCGAGGTCGAGGAGACCGGCCTCCTGCGCCCCGAGCTGATGCGCGAGTTGAAGCAGAAGGCCATCGAGGCGGGCCTGTACGCGGCCAACATGCCCACCGAGGTCGGGGGCGCGGGCCTGGACGCGGTCAGCTGGATCCTCTACGAGAAGGAGCTGGGCTGGACCGGCTATGCGCTCCAGTACTGCTGCGTCGGACGCCCGTCGAACATCCTCCTCGCCTGCGTCGGCGAGCAGCGCGAGCGTTACCTACTGCCGAGCGTGCGCGGCGAGCGGGTCGATTGCCTGGCGATGACGGAACCCGGAGCGGGCTCGGACGTTCGCGGAATGAAGTGCTCCGCCGTCGAGAGGGGCGGTGACTTCGTCATCAACGGCACGAAGCACTTCATCAGCCATGCGGACCACGCCGACTTCGTCATCCTGTTCGCCGCCAGCGGCGAGGAGGATTCCCCGCGCGGCAAGCGCAAGCTCATCACCGCATTCCTGGTGGACAAGGGCATCCCTGGCTTCCAGGTGCGTCCGGGCTACAGCAACGTCTCACACCGGGGCTACACCAACAGCATCCTCGAGTTCACCGATTGCAGGATCCCGAAGTCCGCGGTGCTGGGTACGGTGCATCGGGGCTTCGAGGTCGCCAACACCTGGCTCGGCGCCACGCGCCTGCAGGTGGCCGCGACCTGCTTAGGCCGCGCGGAACGCGCGCTCGAGAGCGCCAAGCAGTGGGCGGTGGACCGCGAGCAGTTCGGTCAGCAGATCGGCAAGTTTCAGGGAGTCGCCTTCAAGCTCGCCGACATGGCGGTGGAGCTGCGCGCCGCGGAGCTGCTGACGCTTGAGGCGGCGTGGAAGCTCGAGAACAAGATCGCAACGGACACCGACATGGCCATCGCGAAGCTGAAAGCGAGCGAGATGCTTGCGATGGTCGCCGATGAGGCGCTGCAGATCCACGGTGGCATGGGGCTCATGACCGAGCTGCCGCTGGAGCGCATCTGGCGCGATGCGCGTATCGAGCGCATCTGGGACGGCACCAGCGAGGTGCAGCGCCACATCATCTCGCGCGCGCTGCTGCGACCCCTGGGAGGCTAGCCGGGCGCGGCACCTGCCCGCGCTATCTGCCCGTCCACCGCGGCGGGCGCTTCTCGGAGAAGGCACGCGCGCCTTCCTTCAGGTCGTCTGAGCGCACGACCTTCTGCACCGCTTCCAAACTGTCGTGCAGCTCGAACGCCGGTCCCTCCGCCACCGTCTCGGTGTGCCGCATCAGCTGCTTGATGGCCGGGAACAGCAACGGCGGCCCCGCAGCCAGTTGCCGCGCGATCTCGCGCGCCTTGCTCAGCGCTTGTCCCCTGGGCACGATGTGGTTGGCAAGCCCCCAGTGCTTGGCCTCGGTCGCATCCATCCAGCGACCGGTCATCAGGAACTCGACCGCCACGTGGTAGGGGATGCGGCGGCGCAGCTTGATGGTCCCCGCGTCGGCCAGTACGCCGACATTGATCTCTGGAAGCGCGAAGCGCGCGTGCTCCTCCATCACGATGATATCCGTTCCCAGCACGATCTCGAAGCCGCCACCGCAGGCGATGCCGTTGACCGCGGAGATGATCGGCTTGTTGAGGTTGCGTGGGTAGTTGAGTCCCCCGAAGCCACCGACCCCCCAGTCCGAGTCCGACTCCTCGCCGGCGGCCGCGGCCTTGAGGTCCCAGCCCGGGGAGAAGAAGCGCTCGCCGGCGCCGGTGATGATCGCGACACGCAGCTTCGGGTCATCGCGGAAGCTTGAAAACACATCATTCAGGCGGCGGCTGGCCGCGAGGTTGATGGCGTTGGCCTTGGGCCGATCAATGGTGATCTCCAGGACCGCGCCGTTGATGAGGGTATTGATACCATCGGTCATGTCAGCGCTCCTGTGCCACGCGGATCAACGCATCGACTGCCACGACGCCGCGGCCCTGGGGGCGCACGATCACCGGGTTAAGGTCCAGTTCGGTCAGGCGCTCAAGGTTCGCCGCGGCGTAGCGCGCGCAGGCGAGTATGGCGGCCACAAGCGCGGGGATGTCACCGGGCGGGCGTCCGCGGAATCCGCCCAGCAGCTTCGCCACGCGCAGTTTCCCGAGGCACGCGGTGATGGAGCCTACGGTGAACGGCGGCAGCAGGTTGACGCTGTCACGCAGCAGCTCCGTGAGCACGCCTCCCGCGCCCAGCACCAGCATCTGGCCGAACTGCGCATCGATACTGATGCCGACCAGGATCTCGGCCACCCCGTCGGTGACCATCTCCTCGACCAGGAGCGTGTCGGAAAGCTTCCCCAGGAGAAGCGCGGCGGATTCGGCCTCCTGCGCGCCGCGCACGTTCAGGACCACACCACCGGACTCGGACTTGTGCTCAAGCGTCGCCGCGGCGGCCTTGATGACGACCGGGAAACCCAGGGACATCGCCGCGGCCGCGGCGCCTCTGGCGGGCACGATGAGGCCTCGCGGCACCGGCACGCCAAAAGCCGCAAGCGCCGCCTTGCCTTCCGGCTCACTCAGCGCCTGGGCGTTGGTGCCCGCGGCGCGTGGAATGCGCAGCTCGACCCGCGAGCCCGCCGCCCAGGTCTCACCCATCGTACCGGCAAGGTCGAGGGCCTCGAGCGCCTCGCGCTGCCCCTGCAGGGGAGCGATGCCCGCGGCCTGGCACAGTTCGCGGGTGGCGGCGGACATGGACTCGGGCAGAGATGAGATGAGCACGGCGCGGGTGGATGCCCCAGGCAGTGCCGCGGCGAATTGCTCGACGACCCTGACGTAAGCGCTGTCATTCCCCGGCGGCGGGGGGCAGTCGAGCATGAAGCCGACCGCGTCATAGCCAGAACGCAGTACCACATCGAACATGGCGCGCTGCTTGGGAGGGTCGAACCAGATGTGGGTGTGGAAGTCGAACGGGTTGGCGATGTGCACCTTGTCGGTGAGGATTTCGCGCAGGCGGGCGCGACTCCGCGCGGGGATGGGCGCGAACTCCAGCGTGAGATCGCGCGCCGCGTCGGCCGTCATGGCCATGTCGCCGCCCGAGGCGCCCATGGTGAGCACGCGTCGGCCGCGCAGGGGGCCGCCGCAGTCGAAGATCTTCAGCGTCTCGCACAGCGTGGCGAGGGATTCGCAACGAGCGATCCCGGCCTGGGCGCAGAACGCATCGAAGGCGCCGTCCGCGCCGGCGAGCGCGCCGGTGTGCGTGCGCACCGTGGCGCTCGCCGCCTCGGTGCGGCCGGCCTTGATGAGGGCAATGGGCTTGCCCGCGGCGCGGGCGCGGGCGGCGACGGCGGCGAAGCGCCTCGCATCGCGGAGGCCCTCGAGATAAAGCCCGAAGCCGGTCACGCGCTCATCTTCGGTCAGCAATTCGATCAGGTCCTCCGCGGCGAGCCGCGTCTGGTTGCCCACCGTGAGCACCATGCCGATCGGCACCGAGCGGTCATTGAAGAGCAGGTTCAGCGCGATCGTGCCGCTCTGGCAGATCAGAGCCACACCGCGCTCGCGGCGCTTGCCGACCACCTGGTCAGGCCACAGCGCGACGCCATCGAAGAAGTTGACGAAGCCGTAGCAGTTGGGACCGAAGTAGGGCAGCTCGCCGGCGCTTTCGATGAGCTCGCGCGTGAGGTGGTCGCCTTCCGCGGTGGCAAGCTCGGAGAAACCCGCGGCGAAGCACACGAAGCCCCCCGCGCCGCGTCGCCTGAGCGCCGCGGCGATGGCTGGCACCTCGTGGTTCGGGGCCGCGATAAACGTGGCGTCGGGCGCCCCCGGAAGCTCCTCCACGCCGCGGTAGTAGCGCTGCGCATCCGTCGACGGTCGCTTGGGGTGGATGCGCCACAGCTCTCCGGCGTAGCCGATGACCCCGCACGCCGCGCATACCGCATCCGCCCAGGCGCCGCCGACCAGCGCGATGCTGCGCGGTGCCAGCAGCCGGCGCAGCCCGCCTGCGCTCATGAGGGTGGCGCGGCGGCGCGCATCTCCATGCGGCGCGATCCGGCGGCATCGGCCGCGAGCGTCGAGCTCTCGGCCCGCAGTTGGGCCAGCTCCGCGGCGATTTCGGCCGGCAACGGCGCGGTGGAAACGCCGCCCTCGTGCTGGCGCACGTGCAGCAGCATGACCTCCGCGCTCGCCGCGACCCCGGGCTTGCCCTCGCACATGAGCTCCAGGGCGACGTGGATGCGCTTGGCATCCAGGCCCAGGATCCGCAGCAGCACCTCGGTGGTGTCCCCCACCTTCACCTCCCGCAGGTAGTGCAGGTGCATCTCGAGCGTGTACAAGGTGCAGCCAGTGCGCGCGCGGTAGGCCGCGTCCAGCCCGATGCGGTCCATGAGCGCATCCGTGGACTGGCTGAAGATCAGCCCGTAGTACGCATCGCGCAGGTGGCCGTTGTAGTCGATCCACTCCGGCAGGACCGGGCTGGCGAAGACGGGTATCCCGGCCACGTCAGTTCAGCTGCAGCCGCTCGCGGGCCTGCTGCGGGCCGACCACGCGGGCGCCCATCGCCTCGATAATAGTGCGTGCCTTCTCGACCAGCTGGGCGTTGCTCGCGTAGACGCCCTTGCTCAGGTACAGGTTGTCCTCGAGGCCGACGCGCACGTTGCCACCGAGCAGGATCGACTGGGCGACCCAGGGCATCTGCATGCGGCTGATGGCGAAGGAACTCCACACGCTGTTCTCCGGCAGTGTGTTCACCATCGCCAGCAGGTGACCGGTATCGGCCGGCACCCCATAGGGGATGCCCGTGCACAGCTGGATCATGGCAGGTCCTGGTACCAGGCCTTCCTTGACCATCTGCTTCACAAACCAGAGGTTACCGGTGTCGAACACCTCCATTTCGACCTTCACATTGAGGTCGCGCAGGATCGCCGCGCCCTCGCGGCAGTAGTCCGGTGTCGAGATGTAGGCGCGGTTGCCGTCGCCGAAGTTAAGCGTGCCACAATCGAGGGTGGCGATGTCGGGCCGGTACAGGCCTTCCGCGCACAGCTCGATGACGTGCCGCATGCGCTCCTTCTGGGTGACGAAGTCGGAACCGGCCGCCGGGGTGTCCTTGAGGCCTTCCTTGCCGATGCAGATGTAACCGCCCATGCCGCAGGTGAGGTTGACCAAGACGTCGACCTGGCTCTCGCGGATGATCTTGACGACCTCGCGGTAGTGCTTCGTGGCCATGCTGAAAGCGCCCGTGTCCGGATCGCGCACGTGGATGTGTACGATGGCGGCCCCGGCCCGCGCGGCCTCGATGGCGGAATTGGCGATGCCCGCGGGGGTGATCGGGCAGTGCGGGCTCTTGGTGACCTTGGTGTCGTCGCCAGTGATCGCGCAGGTGATGATGACGTCAGAGTTCATTAAGGGGCCTCACCGAACGTTCGCTGGGGGTGTTAATATTATGGGGACAATAATATAACGGGGCGACGCGATGCGGCAAGCTAAGACCGCGCCGCGTGGTTCTAAGAAGGAGGCCGAGCGTGCAGACCAAGATGTTGATCGCGGGCCGGCTGGTCGCCGGCGACGGTGCGGGTGAGTCGATCCTGGATTCGGCGACGGGCAAGCTGATCGCCACGGTGCCGGCGGCGACGCCTGCGCAGGTGGAGGCGGCCGTCGCCGCCGCGGAGGCCGCCTTCCCGGCCTGGGCGCGGACGCCGCCGAAGGAGCGCGGCACTTTCCTGCTGCGCATCGCCGACCGTATCGAGGCCGAGGCGGCGGCGTATGCCGCGCTCGAGTCGGGCAACACCGGCAAGCCCCTGGCGGCGATGCTCGCCGATGAGATGCCCTCGATCGCCGACATCTTCCGCTACTTCGCCGGAGTCTGTCGCGCGCCCCAGGGACTGGCGGCCGGGGAGTACCTCGCCGGCCACACGAGCATGATCCGCCGCGATCCGGTCGGGGTCGTCGCCTCGATCGCCCCATGGAACTACCCTTTGATGATGGCCGTGTGGAAGATCGCTCCCGCGATCGCCGCCGGCAACACGCTCATCCTCAAGCCCTCCGAGCAGACCCCGCTCACGACGCTCAAGCTCGCCGAGCTGTTCGCGGAAATCCTGCCGCCCGGTGTGGTGAACGTCGTCTGCGGGCGCGGCGAGCCGGTCGGGCGCCTGCTCACGAGCCACCCGCGCGTGCGCATGGTCTCCCTCACCGGTTCCATCGGCACGGGACAGAAGATCCTGGCCGGCGCGGCCGACAACATGAAGCGCACGCACATGGAACTCGGCGGTAAGGCTCCGGTCATCGTGTTCGACGACGCGGACATCGCCGAGGTGGTAGCGGGCGTGCGCACCTTCGGCTACTACAACGCCGGCCAGGACTGCACGGCGGCCTGCCGCATGTACGTGGGCAAGGGCATTTATGAGAAGGTCGTGGCGGAGCTGACGACCGCGGTGCGCTCGATCAAGCTCGGCACGCAGCAGGAGGAGGGGGTGGAACTCGGACCGCTGATCTCGGCGGCGCAGCGCGAGCGGGTCGCCGAGATGGTCGACCGCGCGGCCGCATCCAAGCACGTGCAGATAACCACGGGCGGCAAGCCGCGTGCCGGTGGGGGCTTCTTCTACGAGCCGACCGTCATCGCCGGCGCCCGCCAGCACGATGAGATCGTGCAGCGCGAGGTTTTCGGTCCGGTTGTGTCTCTCACGCCTTTCAGCGATACCGACGAGGCGGTCCGCTGGGCGAATGACTCCGAGTATGGTCTGGCCTCATCGATCTGGACCCGCGACATCGCGAAGGCGATGAACGTGGCGTCGCAGCTGCAGTACGGGGTCACCTGGATCAACACGCACTTCGCCACTGTCAACGAGATGCCCCACGGCGGCTTCAAACGCTCCGGTTACGGCAAGGACCTCTCGGTGTACGCGCTGGAGGACTACACCGTTACGCGCCATGTGATGGTGAAGCTCTGAGCGTGCTGCCCGGTTCGCGCGCCCAAGCGCTGCTGCGCGCCCTTGAGGTGGGTGCGTTGCTTGCGCTGGCCGCGTGCGGCGGCGGCGCGCGCCCGGGCGCGCCGGCCGAGGAGGCCAAGGAGCTGCACGTCTACAACTGGGCGGACTACATCGGCAAGGACACGATCGCCGAGTTCGAGAGGCGCACCGGTATCAAGGTGATCTACGACACCTACGACGCGGATGAGACGCTGGAGGCGAAGATGATGGCCGGGGACTCCGGCTACGACGTGGTCAGCACCTCGACCGATTATTTCGCCCGGCAGATCAAGGCGGGCATCTACCAGCCCCTCGACCGGACGCTCCTGCCGAACTGGAAGAACCTGGACCCGCACGTGCTGGCGCTCGAGGCGGCGGCGGACCCGGGCAACGCCCACGCGATGCCCTACCTGCGGCACGTGAACGGGTTCGCCTACAACGTCGACATGATCCGCATCCGCATGCCAAATGCTCCCGTGGACAGCCTGGATATGATCTTCAAGCCCGAGATCCTCGAGCGCTTCGCCGACTGCGGCGTCACCTTCCTCGACTCCCCCGAGGACGTGCTGCAGCTGGCGCTGAATTACCTGCGCCTGGACCCCAACACGACCCGCCCCGAGGATTACGCGCAGGCCGAGAAATTGCTGCTCAAGGTCCGTCCCTACATCCGCGCATTCGACTCCAGCGAATACATGAACGGGCTCGCCACCGGGGACTTCTGCATCTCAATGTCCTGGTCGGGGGACTATGCGACCTCGCGGGCGCGCGCCAAGGCCGCCGGAGTCGATGTGAACCTCGCCTTCACCGTGCCCAAGGAGGGCGCCAACGGCTCGTTCGACGCGCTGCTGATTCCCGCCGACGCGCCGCATCGCCTGGCAGCCCACAAATTCCTCGACTTCATACTGGAGCCCGAAGTGATCGCGCAGATCACCAACGAGATCCACTACGGTAACGACAACATCGCCGCCAACCCCTTCGTGAAGCCGGCCATCCTCCACGACCCGACGATCTATCCGACGCCTGCGATCGAGACGCGGCTGTATATGGCCACGGAAGCATCGCCCACGCTCGAACGCCTGCGCACGCGCACCTGGACGCGCATAAAGACCGACCTTTAGTGGAGTGAGCGGCCGGCTTCAGCTGCCGGCCAGACGGATATCGGCGGCCCGCCTGCGGTCGCCGCGAACCATGAGATAGCCCGCGGTGACCACGCACGCCCCCACGGCGCAGACGATAATGCTCGCCAGCGCGTTGATGTCCGGGCTCACCCCAAGCTTCACCTTCGAGTAGATGACCATCGGCAGCGTGCTTGCCCCGGGGCCCGCCACGAAGCTCGAGATCACAAGGTCATCCAGGGAGAGGGTGAACGACAGGAGCCAGCTCGATATCAGCGCGGGCGCGATGATCGGCAGGGTGATCTCCATGAACGCCCGCAGCGGGCTCGCACCCAGATCCATCGCGGCCTCCTCCAGCGCCCGGTCCGCGGCCTGCAGGCGTGACTGCACGGTGATCGTGACGTAGGCGGAGCAGAAGGTGACGTGCGAGAGCACGATGGTCGTGAACCCACGGTGCGGCCAGGCGAATAGCTGCAGCATGGACACGAACAACAGGAGCTGGGTGATGCCGGTGATGATCTCGGGCATCACCAGCGGCGCGTTCACCATCCCGGTGAGCAGCAGCCGGCCGCGGAAACGCGTGAAGCGCACCAGCGCGATGGCCGCCAGCGTGCCCAGGATGAGCGCGCCGGTGGAGGCGGCGATCGCCACTTCCAGTGACAGGAGCGCGGCCTGCAGCAGCTGCCGGTTATGCATCAGTTCGCCGTACCAGGCCGTGGAGAACCCGCCCCAGACATTCACCAGCGGAGAGGCGTTGAAGGAGTAGCCGATCAGCACCAGAATCGGCAGGTACAAAATCGAGATGCCGGCGAACAGCATCGTGTTGAGGAATGCCGAAGAGCGTCGGTCCACTAGGCCTCGATCTGCCGCACGTTGTAATACTGGTAGATCGCGATCGGACCGGCGAGCAGCAGCAGGAAGGCGATCGCCACGGCCGACGCCACCGGCCAGTCGTGGTTGCCGAAGAACTCATCCCAAAGCACCCGGCCGATCATGAGGTTGTTCGGGCCACCCAGGAGCGAGGGGATGACGAACTCGCCCACCGCGGGGATGAACACCAGCATCGCCCCGGCGATGACCCCGGGAATCGACAGCGGCAGCGTCACGTCAAGGAAAGCCCGCCGCGGCGTGCTGCCGAGGTCGCTCGCCGCCTCGAGCAGCGTCGGGTCGAGCTTCTCAAGCGTCGCGAACAGCGGCAGCACCATGAACGGCAGGTAGGAGTAAATGATGCCGATGTAGACCGCGACGCCGGTGTGCATGATGTGGAATGGCTGGTGGATCAGGCCCAGCCGCAGCAGCATCGTGTTAAGGAATCCGTTGTCACGGATGATTCCCTCCAGCGCGTACACGCGCAGGAGGAAAGAGGTCCAGAACGGCAGCATCAGCACCAACAGCAGTAGGTTCTGCGTGGACTTCGGCGCGCGCGCGATGGCATAGGCCATCGGATAGCCGAGCAGAAGACAGATGAGCGTTGAGAAGAACGCCGTGCGCAGCGAGTAAAGGTACGCGACGCCGTAAACCTGGTCGGTGAGCAGGTAGCGGTAGTTGCCCAGCGTGACCCGCAGCTGCAGGTGGTGATCGGCCGTCCACGAGATCACGTCCGTGAACGGGGGCACGCGCGGGGCGGCCTCGGCGAAGCTGATCTTGAAGGCGAAGGCAAACGGGATCAGGAAGAAGACAAACAGGAATATGAGCGGCGGCAGGATGATCAGCCAGCGGCCCGGGCGCCAGGGGTTTTTCATGTTGTGCGATTTGCTCGTGCCTGCGCGCATTGTGCGGGATAATCTCGCCGCCGGTGCAACAATTGCCTGAAGGGCGCGAACTCTTGCCAAGGCCGCGGGTGTAGCAACAAGTGTCTGGCCCCAGAACTTCCACGACGATCCCCGGAGCGTCCGCCGGCAACGGCAACACGCGCATCCGCCAGCGTCGGCGCCTGATCGACGCCTGCATTTCCGCGCTGCACATCTACGGGCCCTCGCGTACCACCGTGGAGAAAGTCGTGGCGCTGGCGGATCTGTCCCCCGGGATCGTGCGTTTCTATTTCGATTCCAAGGCGGCGATGCTGGTCGCCTCTCTGGAGTACCTGGCCGCGGAATTCGAGCACCGCGTCATGGCCCCGGTCGCGCAACTGAAGGATACCCCGGTCGCGGCGCTGCGGCTGCTCGTGGACCTGTACCTGGACGCGGACATCGCCAGTCCTCGCAAGGTCTCGGTCTGGTACTCATTCTGGGGCGAGGCCAGCTCGCGCCAGGAGTACTACGACATCTGCGGCAAGAAGGACGATGACTTCGCGGCACTGGTGCGCGAACTCATCCAGCGCCTGATCGCCGCAAGCGGCGCGAAGCACCTGGATGCCGATGGGGTAGCCCTGGGCCTGATCGGGGTACTCGAGATCCTGTGGCAGGGCTTCGCCTTCCAGAGCGAGGCCAACATCAATCGCGCCGAGGCGGTGGGCCGCTCGCTGGCGTTCCTGCGGTCGGTATTTCCTGGGGAGTTCGCCGCCGAACCGGCCGCGCCGCCGCGGCCGGTGAGCACCGCCGCCGGCGCGCGCCTGCCGGCAAGCGCTTACGCCGATGCCAAGCTCCTGCGCGCCGAGCGCGAACAACTTCTGCGCACCGCGTGGCAGGTGCTCGGACACGAGGCCGAGTTGCGCATGGCGGGGGATTTCCTGACCGGGGACCTCGCCGGTGAGCGGGTGCTGGTGGTGCGCGCCGAGCGCGACCGCCTGCATGGCTTCCGCAATACCTGCCGGCGCAGTCCGCACGCGCTGGTGGCCGAGCGGCGCGGACACCTGCAAAGCGCCATCCGCTGCGCGACCCACGCGCTCACCTATACATTCGATGGGCAGCTGGTCGAGGGCAACACCCCGGGCGATCTCACCCCGCTGGAGATCACCACGCGCGGCCGGCTGGTGCTGGCCCGGGGCGCCGCGCCGCAGGTCGAATCGCGCGCGAGCGCCAGTCTCTGGGATGCCTGCGGAGAACCGGTCGCCGGCGGCTTCGCCGAGCGCGACGTCGCGGCCGACTGGAAGGTGCTGGTGGAGCAGTGGCTGGAAAACCCGCAGCCGACCCAGCACTACCTGTTCCCGAACCAGCTGGTGGACGTGCGCCCCGCCGGGGCGGTGATCCTGCAGGTGACGCCAGGTTTCCCGGGCTACGCGCGCCTGCGCCGCTTCGATTTCAGCAACGAAGCGGCCGGAAAACGCGGCAGCCGCGCGGCGCGCGATGTCTGGCGGCGCGAAACCGACGCCTGGGTCGGCGAGCAGGTTCAGCTGGCCGAGTCCACCCAGTCCGGCCTTCTGGAAGCGGGCAACGAGCCAGGTGACGCGGGACCTGTGGCGCCCGCGCTGGCGGAGTTCCGCGACGCCATCACCCGCCTGCTGGAGATGCTACCCGCTAGGCAAAGCGAGCGGGGGCGCTAGCCAGCCGCGCCTCCGGTATCCGCGCTCGCAGTATCTCGTGGAACTCGAGCATCCAGCCTTCGATGCTGGACAGGGGGCCGGGCTCGTAGCTGGGTGAGGCCAGCCCCTGCTGCACGCGTGTGCACAGGAACTCATCCTCGCGCTGCACCTGGCGATTGATGCGGGCATTGAGGTAACGCACGATTTTCATCTCGCGCCGCTCGTCAGGCAGCCCGAAGACCTGGCCACGGATGGTGCACCTGCCCGGTCCGCGCGGCAGCACCTGGAAGAAATCCATCTGGTCGGGGAACACGTCGATTCCCAGGTTCGGCAGCATGCTGTAGAAGCTCCAGCGCCTGCGGTCCACCTCGGGCAGGTGCGTCGATACCGGGCCGATCATCTTCTGGTACATGCGCTCGGTCCACTTACTGGAGGGGCGCTCGCGCAGCCAGCTAGCCCCGCGGGCGACCCCGCTGTCGGTGCTCGACTGGTCGTCGAAGTCCGGGGTCAACATGCGAAACAGGCCCGGATGACCGATCGGCACGTGGTAAGACTCAAGGTAGTTGTCCATCGCGACCTTCCAGTCGCATTCCCAGTGCTCGAGGTAAAGCGGCGCCAGGGGGCGCATACGCTCGAAATGATGGGCGACGAACTCGGCGCCGATGTCTCCCCAGATCCGCTCGAGCGAGGGCATATCGCCGTCGAGGCACACGAACACGAATCCTGAGAACACCTGCAGGCGCACCGGCTTCAACCCCAGCTGCGCGCGGTCCAGCGGCGGGAAAGTCTCGCGGTTGGGCATGCCGAGAAGTGCACCGGTCAACTTGTACGACCACCCGTGATAGGGGCAGGTGATCGCACCCGGGCAATTGCCCTCGCCCTGGAGGATGCGGGCGCCGCGATGACGGCACACGTTGTGGAACGCCTGGATCTCACCCTGCGTGCTCTTGACCACCATGATGCTCTCAAGGCCGATCTCGATGGCCATGTAGTCGCCCGCATTGGCGAGCGAACTGACGTGGCACACCAGCTGCCAGCTCGGTCGCAGTATCCGCTCGTACTCGAGACGGCTCATTTCCGGATGGTTGTAGACCCAGGCGGGCAGGGCGCGCTTTAGGGTCGGGGGCGTCGCTTCAACCGGGCGGGCGTTCGCGTTCATGGGGGTGCGTCCGGTGAGAAGTATATGGTTATATAATTCTAGCCCAGAAAACTATACGATCATATAGACGGCATGTCTCCCGGATGGTAACTTGCCGTGATACCTGCGATTTTTAGTCCAACCGATCAGCGAGAGCACCGCCATGGCCAGAACGATGACCAGGAACAATGAGCATTACCGGCGGGCTCTGACGAAGTTGCCGCTGGGCGTCGCCTCGAACTTCCGCTTCTGGGGGGAGGACCGCACGATCTACGTCAAGGAAGGACGCGGCGCGCGCGTCACCGACCTCGACGACAACGTCTACGTCGACTACCGCATGGGATATGGCCCTGCGATCCTCGGCTACGCGGATCCGCGGGTGGATGCGGCCGCGCGCGAAGGTATGAAGCTCGGCGGCGTGTTCGCGCTGTCCACCGAGCGTGAGTACAAGGTGGCCGAGCGCATCTCGAGCATGGTGCCGGCCGCGGAACTGGTGCGCTTCTCGAACTCGGGCACCGAGGCGGTGATGGCGGCGCTGCGACTGGCGCGCGCCTTCACCAAGAAAGACAACTATGTGATTCTCGAGGGCAGCTACCACGGCCTCTTCGACGCGGCCATGTGGTACACGCCGATGGAGAAGTGGGCCGAGGTCGGCGACCCGGTCGTGCACCCCTACAGCGAGGGTGTGCCGCTCGCGACCCGCAATTTCGCGCACTTCGTGCAGGCGAACGATGCCAACCAGCTCGAGGATGTCCTCAAGCGCCACGGCGGCTCCATCGCTTGCCTCCTTATCGAGCCGATCATGGGCAACTGCCTGGGCATCGCCGCGGATCCGGCCTACATGCGCGCCGCCCGTGAGCTGTGCGATCGCCACGGTGTGGTCCTGATCATCGATGAGGTGAAGACCGGCTTCCGCGTCGCCAAGGGCGGCGCGCAGGAACTGTACGGGATCCGCGCGGACCTGTGCACCTTCGCCAAGGCGGTCGCCAACGGCTATCCGATCTCCGTTCTCGCTGGCCGCGAGGACATCATGCGCAAGGTGGGCAAGGGCGTCGCACACGGTGGCACTTACACCGCGCACCCGGTCTCGCTAGCCGCCGCGGAAAAGACCCTGGAGATTCTCGCCGAGACCGACGCGCTCGAGAAGCTCGCCAACTACGGCACCCGCCTGCGCAACGGCAAGAGCGCGATCCTCAAGGCGCGCGGCATCGCGCACAGTTTCGTGGGTCACCCGTCCATGAGTGGCCTGTACTTCGCCGCGCAGCCACCGCGCACCTACCGCGACTGGAAGGGCAGCGACTACACTTTCTACGACGCGGTCGCCAAAGTGCTGCACGATGAACTCGTCCTGTGCGAGCCGGACTCCCGCGAGCCATGGTTCATGTCCGCGGCGCATGATGAGTCGTGCCTGAAGGACACGCTCAGAGGATTCGAGGTCGCGATCGACGCCACCCTCAATTCGCCCGCGAGCACGCAAGGGGCTGGCCGGACGCCGGCCAGCGCCGGCCAGTAGCGTGGGTATGGGAGTGACCAATCGCTACGATGCGATCATCGTTGGCGCAGGACACAACGGGCTGGTGAACGCCTGCTATCTGGCGCGCGCGGGACTCAAGGTCCTCGTGCTCGAGCGCAATCCCTTCGTGGGTGGCGCCGCGGTCAGTCGCAGCCTGTACGACGGGTTCACATACTCCAACTGCTCGTACGTCTGCAGCCTGCTTCGCACTGAGATCATCCGCGCGCTGGCTCTGCCTCAGCATGGCCTGCAGATCATCCCCTACGAGGGCGGCTGCACGATGATGCGCGACGGCGGCCATCTGGCCGTATACGACAACCATGACGCGCTGCGCCGTGAGATCGCGCGCCACTCCCCGCACGACGCCGAGGCGTACGAGCGCTACGTGCGCGACATGCTGCGTCACTGCCGCTTCATCAAGCCGCTGCTGCTGCGCGAGCCACCGGACCCGACCTCGTTCCGGCCGCGCGACATCCACGAGCTGATGTTCCTCGGCAAGCACTTCCACAACCTCGGCGAGGCGCGCATGTACGACACGCTGCGCTTCTGGACGATGAGCTGCGCGGACATGCTCGAGGAGTACTTCGAGAGCGAGATCGTCAAGGCGCACATGGCCGGCAGCTCCATCATCGGCACGGCCCTGGGGCCGCGCTCCGCGGGCACCGCCTACGTTCTACTGCATCACTACATGGGCAGCATCGATGGCGCCGTGGGCGCATGGGGCTTCGCGCGCGGCGGCATGGGCGCGATCACCCAGGCGCTGGCCTCCTCGTTCAAGGCCAGTGGCGGGGAGGTGCGGGTCAGCGCCCCGGTGGAGCAGATACGGGTGCGCGGCGGGCGCGCCACCGGCGTGGTGCTGGATGACGGCGAGGAGATCTCAGCCCCGGTCGTGGTCTCCAACATGGACGTGAAGCGCACATTCCTGAAGACCGTGGCTGCCGAGCACCTGCCGGCGGAGTTCATCGACCAGGTGCGCAAGTTCAAGATCCGAGGCTCCTCGGGCAAGCTCAACATCGCCCTCGACGGGCTGCCGAGCTTTCCGGCGATCCCGCAGGGTTCGCCCGCCATGCGGGGCGACCTGCACATCACCGACACCATCGAGATGCTCGAGCGCGGCTACGACGACTGGAAAGAGGGGCGCTGGTCGCGCGCGCCTTACGTCGACATGCTGATTCCGACGCAGATCGACCCGACCATGACACCCGACGGCAAGCACTACATGTCGGTATTCGTGCAGTACTGTCCCTACCAGCTCGCCGACGGGGACTGGACGGACGCGAAGCGCCAGGCCTTCGGCAAGACCGTCATCGATGCGATCGGCGCGCACAGCCCGGACTTCAAGGACCTCATTCTGCACGCGGAGATCCGCACTCCGAAGGACATCGAGAACGAGGTGGGGCTCACCGAGGGCAACATCTTCCAGGGTGAACTCACCTTCGACCAGCTGCTGTTCAACCGCCCGGTGCCCGGCTACGCGCAATACCGCGCGCCCGTGCGCGGCATGTACATGTGCGGCTCGAGCACGCACCCTGGCGGGGGCGTCATGGGCGCGCCGGGGGCGAACTCCGCGGCCGCGATCCTGCGTGACCTGGGGCGCAAAGTATGACCACCCCGGCGCGCGCGCGGTACGACGCGGTCATCGTCGGGGGTGGCCACAATGGCCTGGTCTGTGCGACCTATCTTGCCCGCGCGGGCCGGTCGGTCCTGGTGCTCGAGGCCGCCGACCGCGTAGGGGGCGCCGCTGTGACGCGTGAGTTCGCCCCCGGGTTCCAGGTTTCCGCAGGCGCGCATCTGCTGCATCTGATGCCGCCGGCGCTGCTCAACGACCTGGACCTCGGGGCGCATGGGCTCAAGTTCGCCGCGCATAACCTGCCCACTGTCGCCCTGTCCGCTGACGGACAGCACCTGTCGATGCAGGCCGGCGGTGGCTCGGGCGCGCGGCTTTCAGCCGCCGACGCCCGCGCCTACACCGAGTGGCGGCGACTGATGCGACAGATCTCCGGGGCGCTGCACCCGCTGCTCAATGGGGCGCCGCCACGGCTCGGCACTGATGCCTGGAGTGACCGCAAGTCACTCATGCGGCTGGGCTGGCGCATCCGCAGGCTCGGTCGGCGCGACATGCGCGAGCTGCTGCGCATCGGTCTCATGAACGTGCACGACCTGCTCGAGGATCGCTTCGAGAGTCCGCAGCTCAAGGGCGCGCTGGCGCTGGATGCGGTTCTGGGCACCAACTACGGGCCCCGTTCGCCCGGCAGCGTGCTGTCGCTGCTGTATCGCCTCGCCGCCACCGGCGGCACCGAGGTCCTGTCGCAGCCGCAAGGGGGCCTGGGGGCGTTATCCGCGGCCCTCGGCCGCGCCGCCACTGCCGCAGGCGCCGAGATTCATACGGCGGCCCCGGTGGAGCGCATCCTGGTGAAGGATGACCGCGCGAGCGGGGTGGCGCTGGCCTCCGGACAACAGGTCCTCGCGCCCGTGGTCGTTTCCAACGCCGACCCGAAGACCACCTTCCTGGGACTTCTGGGGGCTGAATTCCTCGATGCGGGATTCGTCAGGCGCATCACCCACCTGCGCACCCGGGGCTTCACCGGTAAAGTGCACCTGGCGCTCGATCGGCTGCCGAAGTTCCCAGGCCTCGACCCCGAATCGCTGCGGGGTCGCTTACTGGTGGCCCCGGACGCGGACTACATCGAGCGCGCCTACAACCATGCCAAGTACAACGAGTACTCGGCCGTCCCCATGCTGGAAGTCACGGTGCCGAGTCTTTCGGATCCCTCCCTCGCGCCGGCCGGGAGCCATGTGGTCTCGATCGTGGTGCAGTACGCCCCTTACGAGCTAAACGAAGGCTGGGCCACCGGGCGCCAGCGCTTCACCGACATCGTGATCGACACCCTGGGCGCGTATGCGCCGGGGCTGCGCGAGTGCGTGCGCGCGAGCGAGCTGCTGACGCCCGCGGACATCGAGCGCGAGTTCCGCATCCATGGCGGTCACTGGCATCACGCCGAGATCGCGTTCGACCAGTTCTTCATGGTACGCCCCGTCCCCGGGGCCACCCAGTACGAGACCCCGCTGCCGGGGCTGTTCCTGTGTGGCGCGGGTTGCCATCCGGGTGGCGGCGTCATGGGACTCGCCGGCCGCAACGCGGCGCGCCAGGTCATGAACCGGGCCGCCTGATGAGTACGCCGACCGAACCGCACTATCGGCAGCCGCTGCTGAAGACCCCGTTCCACGAGCGGGCGCGAGCGCTGAGCCAGATCGACAGATTCATCCCATGGGCCGGGTACACCACCGTCGATGTGTTCACCAGCGCCGAGCAGGAATACTTCTCCGTCAGGAACGCGAGTTCGCTCTTCGACCTCACCCCGATGGTGAAGTACCGGGTCGCGGGGGCGGACGCGCTGCGCTTCCTCAACCGCCTCATGACCCGCGACCTCGCCAAGCTCAAGCCGGGCAAGGTGGCCTATGTCGTGTGGTGCGACGACGCGGGCATGATCATCGATGACGGCACGGTGTTCTGCACCGGCCCGAACGAATACCGAATCTGCACCGCCGAGCGGCAGATGGACTGGTTCACCGCTTCCGCCATCGGCTTCGACGTCCGCATCAGCGAGGTCACCGAGGAGGTCGCCGCGCTCGCGGTGCAGGGGCCCACCTCGTACTCGCTCCTGCGCGCCGTGGGACTCGCCGGGCTCGAGCGCCTCAAGCCCTTCGAGCACGGCCAGTTCTCGATGCCAGGCGCGAGCGCTCCCATCACGATGATGGTCTCGCGCACCGGCTTCACCGGGGATCTGGGTTACGAGCTGTGGATGGAGCCGGCCGATGCCGGGGTCGTGTGGGATACCCTCATGCGGCACGGCGGCACGCGTGGCGTACGCCCGATCGGCTCGCAGGCGCTGAACATGGTGCGCATCGAGGCCGGCTTCGTCCTGCCGAACCTGGATTTCGTCTCCGCGGCGCACACGCTGCGCATCGGTACCGAGCGCTCCCCGATCGAGCTGGGCCTGGGCTGGCTGGTCGACTTCAAGAAGGGTCACTTCACAGGCCGCCGGGCCCTGCTGGCCGAGCAGACGCGTGGGCCCAGGCGCCAGCTGGTGGGCCTGGACATCGAGGGCACCAAGCCGGCACACAACTCGCTCCTTTATACGCAGCGCTCCGGCCGGACGGAGGCGGGCAGCATCACCTCCGCCACCTGGTCGCCGACCTGCAAGCGCAATCTGGCGCTGGCGATGGTTGACGCGCCCTATATAGCCACAGGGTCGGTCCTGTGGGTGGAGATCTACCTCAACCGCGAACTCGTGTGGGAGCGCCGCATGGTGCGGGCGCGGGTGGTGGAACGTCCCTTCTTCGCGCCGGCCCGGCGCCGCGCAACCCCACCAGCGGAGTTCTGAGCGGTACATTAACCTTACAAGCCATGATCACCGCACAGTCAAAACCCCTCGCTGACCGGCCCTGGCTTGACCCGAAGGCGATCCCGCAGATCCGCATCGACTCGCTGACCAAGGCCTACACGGCGCACACCGCGGTCGACAACGTCAGCCTCGACATCTTCAAGGGCGAGATGTTCGCGCTGGTGGGCGCCTCCGGCTGTGGCAAGACCACGCTGCTGCGCATGCTGGCGGGGTTCGCGCTGCCCACCAGCGGCCGGATCTTCATCGACGGGACCGAGATGGGGATAGTGCCCCCGCACGAGCGCCCGGTGAACATGATGTTCCAGTCCTACGCGCTGTTCCCGCACATGAGCGTGGAGAGTAACGTCGGCTATGGGCTGCGCCGCCTGCCGCTGGATGATGCGACCCGGAAGCAACGCACCCAGGAGGCCCTGGACATGGTGCAGCTGGGGGGGCTCGGCAAGCGCAAGCCGCACCAGCTCTCCGGAGGCCAGCGCCAGCGAGTGGCGCTCGCCCGCGCGCTGATCCGGCGCCCGAAGGTGCTGCTTCTGGACGAGCCGCTTTCCGCGCTGGATAAGAAACTGCGCGAGCAGACCCAGTTCGAACTCATGGACCTGCAGTACAAGCTCGGCATCACTTTCATCGTGGTGACGCACGACCAGGACGAGGCGATGGCGCTCGCCTCGCGCATCGCGGTCATGGACAAGGGCCAGGTCGTCCAGGTCGGCACTCCGGCTGAGATCTACGAATTCCCGCGCAGCCGCTTCGTGGCCGACTTCGTCGGCACCGCCAACCTGTTTGAAGGCACGGTGTGCGCCTGTGAGCCGGGGCGGGTGCGGGTGAATTGCCCGGAGACAGGCGGGGAACTAGTGGTTGATGACGCGGGGTCTTTCGCGCTCGGGCAGCAGGTCTGGGTCGCGCTACGCCCCGAAAAGGCGCGTCTGGCCAAGGAGCCCTCGACAGCCGCCCGGGTGAACCAGCTGAGTGGCACCGTCTGGGAATTGGGCTATCTGGGCAACCGATCGACCTATCGGATTAAGACATCCAGTGGCAAGCTTGTCACCGTCGTGGCGCAGAACGAGCGGCGTACCGCGCAGGCCGCGATCGACTGGAGCGACGAGGTGTTCGTGAGCTGGAGTGCGGATGCGGCGGTAGTGCTACAGTCGTAAGATGATTTCCAAGAATCAGGAATTCTGGTTAAAGGTGAGCAAATGCAGAACTCGAATCGTGTAGCGGTCAACACGGCCTTGGCGCTGCTGGGAGCGCTGTCCATCATGGTCACCGGACCCGCGGCGCGCGCCGCCGACGCCGACGCCACCGGCACAGGCGCACAGGGACTGCAGGAAGTCACCGTGACGGCGACACGCCACGAGGAAGCGCTGAGCCGCGTGCCCATCAGCGTCACCGCGCTCACCCAGGAGACGATGGATAACCTTGGCATCAAGGACTTCCAGGACGTCGCCCGCTTCACCCCCGGGGTCACCATCGACAACTCCGGGACGAACGCGATCTCGATCCGCGGCATTTCCTCCTCCGGCGGCGCGGGTACCACGGGCATTTACATCGATGACACACCGATCCAGATGCGCTCGGTCGGCTTCAACCCGGACGATACGCTGCCCAAGACCTTCGACTTGCAGCGCGTCGAGGTGCTGCGCGGACCACAGGGCACGCTCTTCGGTGCCGGCGCCGAGGGCGGCGCGGTGCGCTATATCCTCAACCAGCCGAGCCTCACGCAGACCGACACGCACATCCGCAGCGAACTGTCCTTCACCGAATACGGCCAGCCGAACGCGGAGTTCGGCATCGCGCACGGGCAGCCGATCATCGATGGCACCCTGGGCATACGCGCGAGCCTCTGGTATCGCTACGACGGCGGCTGGATCAACCGCGTAGACCCGGACACCGGACAGACCATCACCAACAAGGTCAATTACTCGCACTCGCTGATGGGCCGGGTCGCCGCGATATGGGCGCCTGGCGCCAACCTCACCGTCACGCCGAGCTTCCTTTACCAGCGCCAGGACAAGCATGACGACTCGACCTACTGGACCGCGTACTCCAACGTCTCCCGCGGTTACTTCAACACCGCCACGCCTGAGCGCGACGGCGGGCCAGACGACTACTACCTGCCGTCGTTGAAGGTCCAGTACGACCTGCGGAGCAGCTCGATCATCGCCAACGTGTCCTACTTTGGCCGCAAGCAGCTGACGGCCTACCAGGGCACCGTCTATGACCTGAGCTACTGGAACACGATCCCAGGGAGCCTAGGGGGACCTGGTGAATCGCCCCAGCCGCCCAAGTGCTCCGCCCCGGATGATGCGACCAGCTGCTCATGGTTCCCGCTGATCGACGCCACTGGCATTCATCTGCCGGCCGCGCTGCGCGGGACGCAGACGCCGAACACCATGACCAACCGCCAGAAGAGCTGGGTGGGGGAACTGCGCTGG
>JANYBG010000225.1 GCA_025360865.1 Pseudomonadota bacterium
GGCGGGCGGGTGATGGACGCCTTCACCATCGCCTTCCGCATCCCGAACCTGCTGCGCGACCTCTTCGCCGAAGGGGCGCTCTCGACCGCCTTCGTCACCGTCTTCACCAAGACCGCCGCGGTCGGGGACGAGTCTTCCGCCTGGCGCCTCGCCAACAAGATCGCGACGCTCACCGCGGTCGCCCTGAGCCTGATCACCGTGATCGGGATCCTTTCCGCCCCCTGGCTGGTGGCGGCCCTCGCCCCTGGATTTGATCCGGGGAAGGCGGCGCTCACCGTGACGCTCACCCGCGTCATGTACCCATTCATCCTGCTGGTCTCGCTGGCCGCGCTCGTCATGGGGATGCTGAACGCGCGCAACGTCTTCGGCGTGCCCGCCCTGGCCTCGAGCTTTTTCAACCTGGGTTCGATCGTCGCCGGCGTCATTCTGGGTTACTGGCTCGATCCTCACTTCGGCCCGCACGCGATCCTCGGCCTCGCGGTCGGTACCCTGGTGGGCGGGGCGCTGCAGCTGCTCGTGCAGTTGCCGGCGCTGCGGCGCCAGGGATACCGCTACCGCGCCGACTTCCACTGGCGCGATCCGGGCGTGCGCTCGGTGCTGCGCCTGATGGGGCCCTCGGTGATCGCCGCGAGCACCACGCAGGTGAACGTGCTGGTCAACTCGGTGTTCGCCTCCCAGCTCGGTGACGGGCCGACTTTCTGGCTGACCGTGGCATTCCGGCTGATGCAACTGCCGCTGGGGATTTTCGGGGTGGCCCTGGGCACGGTCGCGTTGCCATTGCTGGCGCGGATGGCCGCCACCGGCAACATGGAATCGTTCCGGAGCGAGCTTGCGCGGGGGATGCGGCTCGCGTTCCTGATGACGATCCCGGCGAGCGTGGGGCTCATCGTGCTGGCCGAGCCGATCATATCGGTGCTCTACCAGCACGGGCGTTTCGGCGCGCATGAGACGGCGGAGTCCGCGGGCGCGCTGCGCTTCTATGCGCTGGGCTTGTGCGGCTACGCGGCCTTGAAGATTCTCGTCAACGCCTTCTACGCGATCGACCGGCGCAAGACCCCGATGGTGGTGAGTTTCATCGCCGTGGGGCTGAACCTCGCCCTCAACGTCATCTTCACGCGCGAGCTGGGCTGGGGTCACCGGGGGCTTGCGTTCTCGACCGCCTGCGTCGCTACCAGCAACTTCCTGATCCTGTACTTCATCATGCGCTCCCACCTCGGGCGGCTGGAGTCAGGGGCGATGGGGCGCCTGCTCGGGAAGCTGGCGCTGGCGAGCTTCGCGCTGTTCGTCATCGCCTGGGTAGGCGGCCAGTGGCTGCTGCGGGACTGGGCGGTGCAGGCGTTCTGGCCCAAGTTCCTGAGCCTGTTCCTGGTGATCGGCGTCGCCGCCGCGGGCTTCGTCGCGTCCGCGAACGCGCTTGGCATCACCGAGGTGCACGAGATCGTGGCCGCGGTGCGCCGCCGTCTGCGCCGCCGCGCCGGCTAGGTCAGGCGAATCTCACCGGCGCTTCCGGCAGGCGCGCTTCGGGGATGCGCTCGCGCAGCAGCTCGTGAAACTCGTGCATCCAACGCTCCAGATGCGACAGGGGGCCTGGGGTATACAGGCCGGACCTCAAGCCCTTCTGCACGCGCTCGCACAGCCACTTGTCCTCGGAGTTGACCTGCATGTTGAGCTTGCTGCCCATGTAACGCACCAGCTTCATCTCGCGGCGGTCATCGGGCACGCCGAAGGCGGCGCCGCGGATGACGGTGCGCCCTGGCCCGTTGGGTAGCACCTGAAAGAAGTCCACCTGCTCGGGCATGATGTCGATGCCCAAGTTCGGCAGGCAGCTGTAGAAGCGCCAGCAACGGCGATTCTCCGCGGGCACCTGGGTGGCGACCTGGGGGGCGTACTTGGTGTAGACGCGCTCCAACCAGCGTGAGGAGGGCTGCGGGCGGAACCAGCTGACGCCTCGGCCGATGCCCGGTGAGGAGCGCGTATCCTCGTAGTCTGGGGTCATCATGCGGTTAAGGCCCGGGTGGCCCAGCGGCACGTGATAGGACTCAAGGTAATTGTCCATCGCGATCTTCCAGTCGACGTTCCAGTGGTCCTCGTACATCGGCGAGATCGGCACGAGTTGCTCCAGGCGGTACGGAAGCAGCTCATCGAGCATCGGGGCCCACACCTGCCGCGGCGTCGGCGGGTTCCCGGCCAGGCACACGAACACGAAGCCCAGCAGGGTCTCCACGCGCGCGGGGTACAGCGAGTACTTCGACTTGTCGAAGTCGACGAAGCTGTCGCGCAGGCTCGCCGCCTGCAGTGCGCCGTCGTACTGGTACGTCCAGCCGTGATAGGGGCAGGTGATTGCGCCGCGGCAGTTGCCGCTGCCATCCAGGATACGGGTGCCGCGATGGCGGCACACATTGTGGTGGGCGTGCACGACCCCTGACTTGTCGCGCACCACGATGATGCTCTCGGGGCCGAAGTCGAAGGTGACGTAGTCCCCGGGGTTGGGGATCTGGCTCACGTGGCAGACGATCTGCCAGCTCGGTTTCAGGATCCGCTCGAACTCGAGGCGGGTCATTTCCGCGTTGTTATAGACCCAGGCCGGCAGGGCGTGGCGTGGGGCGACCTTCTCGACGGGTACGGCGTTCATAGCTTTCGATTATAAAGTCTTTCGGCTTCGGCGGCCCCGCCAGGTAGGCCTAAATGTCGCCTCCGTTCAATGGCTTACCCCGGTTGGAAAAGGTCAATTGGATGCCCCTGGGGGGCTCGCCGGCACCAGGATGGCGGCCTCGCACCGCTCGGTTCACTCCGGACCGCTCGCGGCGATCCAGGGGAACCCGCGCGACACGGCGCTCCTGAGAAAATGAAGCTGCCGCGCGTGCGGCCGCGGGATACCGCCTTGACGACAGCGATTACCCGCGCGCGGCCGCGAACCGGAGACACGCGCGCAACAGTCGCTCGAGGATAACGCGCATGGGTTCAGAGACGGCTTCATCCCAAGGCACCGGCCAGTTGGCCGGGGTGGGCATCTCGGTTGGCTCGCGCAGGTAGCCGCGGCAGGCCAGTTCCAACTGTACCGCGTGCACGCCATCACTCGGCTTTCCGTAGTGGCGCGTGGTATAGCCCCCCTTGAAGCGGCCATTGGTCACGCGCGAGAACGACGGGGCATCGCACAACGTTTCGAGGCTCAGTGTCAGCTCGGACGCGCAGCTCGCCCCCGAGAATGTGCCGAGGTTGAAGTGCGGCAGTGTGCCATCGAACAGCCGCGGGATCCGCGAACGGATCGAGTGGCAGTCATAGACCACCACCAGCGGGTGCAGGACGCGCAGGCGCGCGATCTGCGCCGCGATCGCCTGATGGTAGGGCTCGAAATAGACCGCGCGACGGCGGGCGATCTCATCTGTTCTGGGCGCCGCGCCGGGACGGTACAGCGGCTCGCCATCGAAGGTCGTGGTGGGGCACAGCTCCGTCGTGGCCTGCCCGGGATACAACGAGGCCCCGCTGGGATCGCGGTTCATGTCGATCACCGAGCGCGAGATGTCGGTGCGCACCAGGCTTGCTCCCATTGGACCTGCGAACGCGTACAGTTGGTCGATCCACCAGTCGGTATCGCGCCGCGCGAGCCACGAGGAGACATAGGCGGACTGAAGCTCCGCGGGGATCTGGGTGCCGGTATGGGGCATGCAGAGAAGCAGCGGTGCGCTGCCGGCCTCGATCGTGAGCCAGGTGTTGGGTGAATCAGAGTTCATCGCGCCTTATGATCCCTTAAGCTGCGCTCAGGTCGCCAATCATCAATAATGCCCGACATGACGCGCACAAGCCTCTGGTTTGAATCGGCATTGCTTCCTCAGGGCTGGGCCTCGCGTGTGCGTATCGAGGCGACATCGGGAATCATCGAGCGGGTCAGCGAGGGTGTCGCGCCAGAGTCCGCGGACGAGCGCCACGGCATCGCGATCCCTGGCATGCCGAATCTCCACAGCCACGCCTTCCAGCGCGGGCTCGCCGGCCTCACCGAGCGGCGCGGCACCGAGGAAGACGGCTTCTGGAGCTGGCGTGAGCTCATGTACCGCTTCGTCGAGCGCATGGACGCCGACGAGTTCGAGGCGATAAGCGCTTTCGCGTACGCGGAGATGCTGGAAGCGGGCTTCACGCACGTGGGCGAGTTCCACTACGTGCACCACGACTTAAGGGGCGCCGTGTTCACCGACCGGGGCGAGCTCGCCGGCCGTATCGCCGCCGCCGCCGCCGACAGCGGCATCGGGCTGACTCTGTTGCCGACCTTCTACGCGCACAGCGGGTTCGGTGGCGTGGCGCCCACTCCGCGCCAGGCGCGCTTCGTGAACGACCCGGACAGCTTCGCGCGCATCGTGGAAGCCGCGCGTCGCGTCGTGCGCGCGCTGCCGGGGGCAAGTGTCGGGGTGGCCGCGCACAGCCTGCGCGCGGTGACGCCGGAGGAACTCGCCGCGGTGGCGCGGCTGGGGCAGGGCGGGGTGATCCATATCCACGTCGCCGAGCAGGTGAGGGAAGTCGAGGAGTGCCTCAAGTGGAGCGGCGGACAGCGCCCCATCGAGTGGCTGCTCGCGCACGAGGACGTCGATGAATACTGGTGCCTGGTCCATGCCACCCATGTGACGCCGGCGGAGCTTGCCGCGGTCGCCTCCAGCGGCGCGGTGGTTGGCCTGTGCCCCATCACCGAGGCGAGCCTGGGGGATGGGATCTTCCCGGCGGCGGCCTTCATGGCCGAGCGTGGCCGCATCGGCATCGGCAGCGACTCCAATGTCAGGCTCGATGCGGCCGAGGAGTTGCGCCTGCTCGAATACGGCCAGCGCCTGGAGCATCGGGCGCGCAATGTGCTGGCGGTGGCCGGCGGGGCTTCCACGGGGCGCAGCCTGTTCGAGGCTTCACTGGAGGGGGGCTGGCAGGTACTTCGGGGCGGGGCGCCCGGCGCGGCCGCCCCGGGACTGGCGGTGGGCGCATCGCTGGATCTGGTAACGCTTGCGGCGGGGGATGCCGCGTTCCTGGCGCGCGGCGAGGACGAGATCCTCGATAGCTGGATTTTCTCGGGCGGACGCGACTCGATCGACTGCGTGTGGCGCGCCGGGGCGCGGCTTGTCGAGGGCGGCCGGCACCACGCGCGTGAGCGCCTGCTGGGGCGTTACGCGGCGGCGCTGAAACGCTTGCTCGCCTAGACGAGACGGATAAGGGAGACGATTCATGTTCAGGAAGCTCTCGGGCGCGGCATTGGCGCTGCTGGCGGCATTCGCCCTGGGTGGCATCGCACTGCACCGCGATGAACCCATCAACGCGCTGTGGATCGTCACCGCGGCGATTTGCGTGTACCTGCTCGGGTATCGCTTCTACGCCGCCTGGATAGCGGCGAAGGTGCTCATGGTGGATCCGACGCGGGCGACCCCCGCCGAACGACTCAACAACGGGCGCGACTTCGTGCCCACCCACCGGGCGATCGTGTTCGGGCATCATTTCGCCGCGATCGCCGGGCCTGGGCCCTTGGTCGGGCCGACGCTCGCGGCGCAGTTCGGCTACCTGCCCGGCACGCTGTGGATCCTGGTGGGAGCGGTGTTTGGCGGCTGCGTGCAGGACATGGTGATCCTGCTGCTATCCACGCGCCGCGACGGACGCAGCCTCGGACAGATGGCTCGCGATGAGCTGGGTCCGTTGGGAGGTTTCGCCTCCCTGATCGGTACGCTCCTGATCATGGTGATTCTGAGCGCGGTGCTGGGACTGGTGCTCGTCAACGTGATGAAGCACAGCCCCTGGGCGACCGCGACGGTCATCGCGACGATCCCGGCGGCGATCATCGTCGGGTTGTACCTGCGGTTCTGGCGGCCAGGGCGGGTGCTGGAGGGTTCCATTCTCGGGTTTGTGCTCCTCGCGCTCGCGCTGGTGGGGGGCGGCTGGATCGATCATCAGCCCACGCTGCGCGCCCTGTTCGACTATTCGGGCGTCGCGCTCGCCGCGCTGGTGGCCGCCTATGCCTTCTTCGCGGCCATCCTGCCGGTGTGGCTGCTGCTGGCACCGCGCGATTACCTCTCGACGTTTCTCAAGATCGGGACGGTGCTGCTGCTGGGCGTGGCCATCATCGTCACCCACCCGATGCTGAAGATGCCGGCGCTGACCTCATTCATCGATGGCACGGGCCCGCTGTTCGGCGGCAAGGTGTTCCCGTTCGTCTTCATCACCATCGCCTGCGGCGCGATCTCCGGTTTCCATTCGCTCATCGCCAGCGGCACCACTCCGAAGCTGATCAGCAGCGAGGCGGACGTGCGCCTGGTCGGGTACGGCGGCATGGCGCTCGAATCGTTCGTGGCGATCATGGCGCTGATCGCCGCGACACTGCTGGATCCGGGGGTCTTCTTCGCGATCAACACCGGCGCCGGGATCGTCGGGGCCACACCGGAGGCGGCCGTGCACACGATCAGTGGCTGGGGCTTCCCGGTGACCGTCGAGCAGATGCGCGCGCTGGCGAGCGCCATGGGTGAGCAGACGCTGTTCGCGCGCACCGGCGGCGCGCCCTCGCTCGCGGTCGGCATGGCGAGCATCTTCGGGTCGACCTTCGGCCAGGGGCTGCTCGCGCTGTGGTACCACTTCGCGATCATGTTCGAGGCGGTGTTCCTGCTTGCGACGCTGGATGCTGGCACGCGCGTGGGGCGCTTCATGCTGCAGGACCTGCTCGGTCATGTATGGGCGCCGCTCGGGCGCACTTCCTGGTATCCATCCGTGATATTCGCGAGCGCGGCGATGGTCGCCGCCTGGGGGTACTTCCTCTACGTGGGGGTGATCGATCCCAACGGCGGGGTGAACATCCTGTGGCCGCTGTTCGGCATCTCCAACCAGATGCTGGCCGCGATCGCGCTGTCGATCGCCACCGGGATCATCATCAAGTCGGGTAAGGCGCGCTATGCGTTGGTGACGCTGTTGCCGCTGGCGTGGCTCGCGGTGGTCACCAGCACGGCGGCGTTTCAAAAGATCACAAGTCCGAACATCAGGATCGGTTTGCTCTCCGCGGCCAATGACCTGGCGGCCAAGCTCGCCGCGGGTGTCCTGCCGCCGGACAAGGCGGTGGTGGCGCCCCAATTGATCTTCAACCAGCGCCTGGACGCGGGACTCGCGCTGCTCTTCACCGCCATTCTGTGGCTGGTGATCATCGACATGGCGCGCATCTGCGTGCGGCGCCTGCGCGGACTGCCGGTCCCGGCGAGTTCCGAGGCTGCCTACCGGGGGCGCGCGCGGTTGGGAACCGCCACGGCAGCCGCCCGATGAGCCCCGCGCCGCATGCGCCGCTGGCCGCGACGGCCGCGCGGTTTTGGGCCTGGTTGCGCGAGGTGTCGGGCGATGACGCCTACGAGCGCTACCAGCGACATCAGGCGGCCCATCATCCGGGTGAACCGGTGCTCGGCCGCAGGGCGCATTACGAGGAATCCCAGCGGCGCAAGTGGAGTGGCGTCAGCCGCTGTTGCTAACTCTCCCAGCGAGCCCGCCCGGGGAGGCGAGTCGGCCGGAAGTGGCGGAAACTGCTAACATTCGGCGCTTAATTTCCAGGGGTATGCCGGCCGTGCGGCTGGCGCGCACCCGCGCAAAGGACGGATATGTCACTCAAGATCATGATTCTGGGCGCCAACGGCTTCATTGGCAGCGGCCTCACCGAGGCGATCCTGCGCGAGCGCGACTGGGAGGTCTACGGGATCGACCTCTCGGACAACAAGCTTGGCAACCTGCCCAAGGACACGCGCTTCCACTTCGTCGAGGGTGACATCACCATCAACAAGGAGTGGGTAGAGTACCACGTCAAGAAGTGCGACGTGATCGTCCCCCTGGTGGCCATCGCCAATCCCGCCCAGTACGTGACCCACCCGTTGCGCGTGTTCGAACTGGACTTCGAGGCCAACATCGAGATCGTCCGCCACTGCGTGAAGTACAACAAGCGGTTGATCTTCCCTTCGACCTCCGAGATCTACGGCATGTCCGCGGATGCGGTGCTCGATGAGGAGACCAGTCCTCTGACCTACGGCCCGATCAACAAGCAGCGCTGGATCTACGCCGCTTCCAAGCAGCTCCTCGATCGCGTCATCTACGCTTACGGCGTTCGCGACAACCTCGACTACACCTTGTTCCGGCCGTTCAACTTCATCGGCCCGAACCTGGACAACGTCGAGGAGCCCAAGGAGGGCAGCTCGCGCGTGTTCACGCAGTTCCTGTCCAACGTGTTGTACCGCCGGCCCATCAAGCTGGTCGACGGTGGCGGTCAGAAGCGCTCGTTCACCTATGTCGGCGATGCCATCGAGGCGCTGCTGACCATCCTCGAGAACAAGGACGGCTGCGCGAGCCGGCGCATATTCAACATCGGCAACCCCGACAACTGCATCTCGATCCGC
Source organism: Pseudomonadota bacterium (assembly GCA_025360865.1). Taxonomy (GTDB): domain Bacteria; phylum Pseudomonadota; class Gammaproteobacteria; order Steroidobacterales; family Steroidobacteraceae; genus 13-2-20CM-66-19. The sequence continues at coordinate 8,376 of JANYBG010000225.1, forward strand.
GAGCTGGCAGAGCGCACCATCCGCATCGCCCAGGAGTTCCCGATGCTGCGCGAGAACGCCAAGGCGACGCGGATCGTGGATGTCACCGCGGGGGACTACTACGGGAAGTACTACCAGGACATTCAGGTGCGCGTGCCCAACATCACCGCCGCCGCGCGCGACTTGGGCTGGAAGCCGACCACCGACATGGACACCGCGATCCGCAAGACCATCGAGTTCTACGTGAACCAGCCAGGATTCGGCACCCGCGCCGCGGCCATCGCCGCGGGCATCTAGCCGCCCTCGCGTTCGGTCGTGAGCGTCGATATCGGACGGACCCCGGACGGAAGCGGGATCGGCTGGAGCCTGTGGATCGTGCTGGCGGTGGCCTGGTTCGTGACGGCGCCATTTCGTCCCATGCTCGACCCGGACGAGGGCCGGTACGCGGAGATTCCGCGCGAGATGGTGGCCAGCGGGGACTGGGTGACGCCCCGGTTGAACGACCTCAAGTACTTCGAGAAGCCGCCGCTGCAGTACTGGGCAACCGCGGCGAGCTATGAGGCATTCGGGTTCAGCCAACTGACCTCGCGCCTGTGGGCCTTCGGGCTCGCCTTCGCATGCCTGCCACTGATGTTCGCCTGGGTGCGGCGACTCTATGGGTCGGCGGCGGCGATGCTCGCGGTGGCCGCACTGGCCGTGAGTCCATACTTCGCGCTGGTCGGCCACGTGAACGTGCTCGACCAGGGACTCTCCTTCTTTCTGGTGGGCGCGGTGTTCGCGTTCACACTTGCGCAGCTGAGCGCCCGGGGTTCCGCCGCGGAGCGTCGCTGGATGCTGCTGACCTGGGCGGCGGCCGCGCTGGCGGTGCTTTCCAAGGGCATTGTCGTGGGAGTGCTGGCCGGGCTCTCGGTGATCGTCTATTCGGCCCTGGAGAAGGACACGCGCATCTGGCGGCGGCTGCACCTTCTGCTTGGGATGCCGCTGTTCCTCCTCATCGCGGCGCCGTGGTTCATTCTCGTCACCCTGCGCAATCCGAGCTTTCCGGGCTTCTTCTTTGTTCACGAGCATTTCGCGCGCTTCCTGACCACGGTGCACCAGCGCGTCGAGCCGTGGTGGTACTTCCTCGCGATCCTCGTGATCGGCGTCCTGCCGTGGATCGCGCCCCTGTGGCGTGGCCTCGCGCGTGGCTGGCCGGTCGAGCCGACGCGGGCGGACTGCGGCGCGGCCGGAGCGTTCAAACCACTCAAGTTCCTGCTGATCTTCAGCGCGGTGACTCTCGCCTTTTTTTCGGCCTCGGGCTCGAAGCTCGCGCCCTACATACTCCCGATCCTGCCCGCGCTCGCGGCCGTGTGCGCGGTGCGCGCGGTGGATCCCCAGGCGGTGATCCGTGGCGCGGCCCGGATCTCCGCGGCGTTGATGGCGGTGGCCGGAACCGGGCTGCTCATCTACAGCGCGCTCCACGATGGCTTCGTGCCGCGCATGGCCATCGCCTGGACGGCGCTTGTCCTGGTCGTCGCGCTCGCGGCGGTGCTCGTTACCTCGCGGCGTCCGTCGCTGGTGACAGCGGTGTGCGCGACCTCGCTGGCCGCGATCCTGGGCTGGCAGGTCCTGATGTCCGCCTTCGCCGTGGTGGCGCCCTCGCACACGTCCCACGCCATGATGCAGCTGGTGCGCCCGCTGGTGGGCCCCGATACCGCCCTCTACAGCCTCGGCCAGTATCGCGAGACGGTCTCACCTTATCTTGGGCGCACGCTCCAGATCGTCGCTTTCAAGGGTGAGTTGGAGTTTGGTCTTAACGAGGAGCCCCAGAAGGACATGACGATGGAACAATTCGTCGAGCGCTGGGACGCCGCGGGCGATGCCGTGGCATTCTTCGATCCCGGGCTGTGGGAGCAATGGCGGCGGCGCGGCCTGCCGGGCCGGGTCATCGCCGCGGACCCGCACACCATCATCGTGAGCCGCCTGTGAGACTTGTAGACTTTTCCATTCTCTTTTGTGGCGTGGTCCTGAACGCTTTCGCGCAGCTGGGACTGAAGGCCGCCACCAAGGTCACCGGGCCCCTCATGACCGGCGACGGCACGCTCGTGAAGCGGGGACTTGAACTTCTGACCGTGCCCTCGCTGTGGCTGGCGATCGGCGCCTATGGGTTGAGCCTTCTCATCTGGATCGTCGGCCTCTCGCGCGTGCCGGTGGGCCAGGCGTACCCGCTGCTGTCGCTGGGATATGTCCTCAACATCGGCCTTGCCTGGTGGCTGCTGGGGGAAATCCCGAACCTGCAGCGCGTCGCCGGTGTCGGGGTCATCCTGCTGGGGGTGGTCATGGTGGCGCGCTCATGAACGATTCAGTCAAGGGGCCGCCGATGTTGCCCTTTACCCGGCCCACGATCGATGAGGAAACCATCGCCGAGGTCGCGCAGGTGCTGCGCTCGGGGTGGCTGGCGAGCGGTCCCAAGGTCGCCCAGCTCGAGGCGGAACTATCGCGCTACTGCGGCGGCCGGCCCATCCGCAGCCAGACCTCCGCCACCGCGGGGATGGAGATGGCCCTGCTCGCCTGCGGGATCGGGCCGGGTGATGAGGTGATAACCCCGGCACTGAGCTTCGTCGCCACGGCCAACGTCATCATGCGTGTCGGCGCGCGCCCGGTGTTCATCGATGTCGGCCTTGATTCGCGAAACATCGACCTGGACCAGGTGGAGTCCGCGATCACGCCACGCACCCGGGCGATCATGCCGGTGCACTTCGCAGGACTACCCGTGGACATGGAGCGGCTTTACGCCATCGCCAAGCGGCATAAGCTGCGGGTGATCGAGGACGCGGCGCACGCGATCGGCTCGTCCTGGCGCGGCCAGCGCATCGGCAGCTTCGGGGACCTGGTGTGCTTCAGCTTCCATCCGAACAAGAACATCACGACCATCGAGGGTGGCGCGATCTCCGGCGGTTCCCCGGAGGAGCTGAAGTCGATCGAGTTGCACCGCTGGCATGGGCAGGTGAGGCTCGGCCCGGACTCCTTCGACACGCTCCTGCCCGGGGGCAAGTCCAACCTCTCGGATGTCGCCGCCGCGGTGGGCCTTGGCCAGCTCAAGCGCCTGGATGAGTTCAACGCGCGCCGGCGCCTGCTGGTCGCCCGTTACTACGAATTGTGGGGCAAGGATGCTCCGCTGCGCCTGCCGGAACGCGGCGATGAAGGCCACAGCTGGCACGTGTTCACCCCCTTGTTGCCGCTGGTGGAGCTGCGCATCTCGCGCCTTGAGTTCATCGAGGCGATGAAGCAGCGTGGCATCGGTGTCGGGGTGCATTATCCGGCCATCCACCTCTTCAGCTGTTACCGGGCGCTCGGCTACCGTGACGGGCGATTTCCGAACGCGGAGCGGATAGGGCGCGAGACGGTCACGCTGCCGCTGTTTCCCACGATGGAACTCGCCGACGTCGATCGCGTGGTCGCCGCTGCCACCGCCATCGTGAACGGAGCGCGCGCATGAACCCGAACCTTTCCATCGTGATCCCGATCTACAACGAGGAGGAGGGACTGCCGCTGCTCTTCGAACGGCTGTACCCGGCGCTCGATGCCCTCGGCCGCAGCTACGAGATCGTGTTCGTCGACGACGGCAGCTCCGACCGCTCGGTCGCGCAGTTGCGTGAGCAGTTTCAGAACCGCGCGGATGTCACCCGGGTGGTGGTGCTGGCGCGCAACGCCGGCCAGCACCTCGCGATCTTGGCCGCGTTCCAGCATACCCGCGGCACCTACGTGATCACCCTGGACGCGGACCTGCAGAACCCGCCCGAGGAGATCGCGCGACTGGTCCAGGCGATGGATGCGGGCGCGGACTACGTCGGCACGATTCGCCTGAGCCGTCACGATGTCTTGTGGCGCAAGGCCGCGTCACGTTTGATGAACCGCATCCGCGAGGGAACCACCTCGATCCGGATCACCGACCAGGGCTGCATGCTGCGCGGCTACCACCGCACGGTGATTGACGCGGTGAACCACTGCACCGAGGTGAGCACCTACGTTCCCGCGCTCGCCTATACCTTCGCGCGCCACCCGGTGGAGATCGAGGTGTCACACGCGGATCGGGCGGTCGGGCAGTCGAAGTACTCCCTGTACCGCCTCATCCGCCTGAACTTCGACCTGATGACCGGATTCTCGGTGGCGCCATTGCAGTTCTTCTCGATGGCCGGCAGTGTCATCGCGCTTATTTCGCTGTGCCTGGTGGTGTGGCTGCTCCTGCGCCGCATGATGATCGGGCCGGAAGCCGAAGGCTTGTTCACCCTGTTCGCGGTCGCCTTCTTCCTGATCGGGGTGACGCTGATGGGACTGGGCGTCGTGGGCGAGTACGTCGGTCGCATCTACGAGCAGGTGCGCCAGCGTCCGCGCTACACAGTCGCCGCCGTCCTCGAGGACGACGCCGCGCCGCGCGCGCAGCTGGCGGCCCCGGCGGTCCCGCCGCCGTCCGTGCCCGTGCCACGCGTCGAGCGCACGCCGGAAGCCGGGGCGTGACCCAGGCCCGGGCCGTCGTCTTCGCGTATCACGACGTCGGAGTGCGCTGTCTCAAGGCGCTGCTGTCCGCGGGCGTCGAGGTTCCGCTGGTGGTGACCGTCGCCGACGACCCCGGCGAGACCCAGTGGTACGCAAGCGTCGCCACCAGCGCGCAGGACTACGGGCTCACGGTTATAGCGCCCGCCGATGCGAATACGCCCGAGCTCGAGCGCACGGTCGCGGGGCTGTCGCCTGACTTCGTGTTCTCATTTTATTACCGCTCGATGCTGGGGCTGCCGCTGCTGCGCGCCGCTCGGCGCGGAGCGCTGAACATGCACGGCTCGCTGCTGCCGAAGTTCCGCGGCCGCGCCCCCGTCAACTGGGCGATCCTCAAAGGCGCGAGCGAGTGCGGCGCGACGCTGCACTACATGGTCGAACGCGCCGACGCCGGCGAGATCGTCGACCAGATGGCCGTGCCGATCCTCCAGGACGATGACGCGCGTGAGGTATTCGCCAAGGTGACGGTCGCCGCTGAGACGGTCATCGCGCGCTCGCTCCCCGGGCTGATCGCGGGCAGCGCGCCGCGGCGCCCGCAACCGATCGAGCCCGGCCAGTACTTCGGCCGCCGTAAGCCCGAGGACGGGCGGATCGATTGGCGCTGTTCCGCGGGCGAGATCCACAACCTCGTGCGGGCCGTCGCGCCACCTTTCCCGGGTGCCTTCGCGCAGGTCGATGGCGAGCGCTGGGATATTCATCGCACGCGCCTCACCGGTGAGCATGATGCCTCCGGCGGCGCGCCCCGCCTGGTGTCCGCCGGCGCTGAGTGCTTCGCGGTGTGTGGCGATGGCCGGTTGCTGCGCCTGCTGAACGTGGTCACCCCGCGCGGTCCGCTGGATCTGACGACACTCGCGGCGATGCTCGCCGAGCGCCCGCTGCCACTGGTCTGAACATGCCGCGGATCGCCCTCAAAATCGACGTCGATACCTATCGCGGCACGCGTGAGGGGGCGGTGCGGCTCGCGGAACTGCTCGAGCGCTTGGGCGTGAAGGCGACCTTTCTCTTCAGCCTGGGTCCGGACCATACCGGCCGGGCCATCAAGCGCGCTTTCCGTCGGGGTTTCCTGGGCAAGGTGAAGCGCACCTCGGTGCTGGAGCACTATGGGGTGAAGACCCTGATGTACGGGGTGCTCCTGCCTGGCCCGCACATCGGCCGGCGCTGCGCCGAGCAGATGCGCGGCATCGCGCGGCGCGGCTTCGAGGTGGGGGTACACACCTGGGACCACGTGCGCTGGCAGGACGCGGTGCCGGGGGCGACCGAGGCGTGGACCCGCCGCGAGTTGACCCGCTCGCGCGATCAGTTCGCGGAAGTGTTCGGGCACTTTCCGGTCGTGCACGGCGCGGCCGGCTGGCAGATGAATAAATACGTACCGCGACTGCAGCGGGAACTCGGGTTCCGCTACGCCTCCGACACGCGCGGGGTCGCGCCGTTCTTCCCGCAGCTGGAGGAAGGCGTCGCAGAGGTTCCCCAGCTGCCCACGACTCTGCCGACGCTCGATGAACTCATCGGCAGGACCGACCTGCCTGAGGCCGATCCGGTGGCGAACCTGCTCGCCCTCACCGCCGCCCATGCCGGTCGCGACCAGGTATTCACGTTGCACGCGGAGCTGGAGGGCGGTGCGTACCTGGGATCGTTCGAGCGCCTGCTGCGCGCGTGGCTCAAGAGCGGTTTCGAGCTCGCCGACCTCGGAACCTATGTCGCGGGCCTGGATATCGCGCGCCTGCCCAAGGGTCGTATCATTGATGGCGTCGTGGCCGGGCGTTCCGGAACACTCGCTGTCCAGGCGTGAGCGGGGGCGCGTCGCGTCCGGGTCGTGCGCGCGCGGTGCCCGATGGTTGACGCCGCGGTGTGCGGACCCCAACATCCACGCCGATGATTCCCCAAAAAATGACTGCGATCGAGATCTCCGCGCCAGGCGGGCCGGAGGTTTTGCGGCCAGCGCCGCGCGCGGTTCCGGCCGCGGGGTTCGGCGAAGTGCTGGTCAGGGTGGTCGCCGCGGGCGTCAACCGCCCCGATGTCATGCAGCGCAAGGGTGGCTACGCGCCGCCCCCAGGGGCGAGCGACATTCCCGGCCTGGAAGTGGCCGGCGAGGTCGTGTCCCTGGGCGCTGGCGTCTCCGAGCCGGCCCTCGGAGCGCGCGTGTGCGCGCTCGTCGCCGGCGGTGGCTACGCGCAGTACGTGAACGTCCCGGCCGTGCAGTGCTTGCCCGTGCCCGCGCCGCTGAGCCTGGAGGAAGCCGCGGCGCTCCCGGAGACTTTCTTCACCGTGTGGCTGAACGTCTTCGAGCGCGCCCGCCTGAAGGCCGGTGAGACCTTGCTGGTGCATGGTGGCTCGAGCGGCATCGGCACGACGGCGATCATGCTGGCCCGGGCCTTCGGGGCGCATGTCATCGTGACCGCGGGCAGCGCGGCGAAGTGCGCGGCGTGCGTGAAGCTCGGCGCGCTGGTCGCGATCAACTACCACGAGAGCGACTTCGTCGCGGCGACACTCGCGGCAACCCACGCGCGCGGCGTGGACGTGATCCTCGACATGGTCGGCGGGGACTATCTTGCGCGCAACGTCGCGGCGGCCGCGGTGGATGGGCGCATCGCGCTCATCGCGACCCAGGGTGGCACGAAGGCGGAGCTGGACCTGCGGGCGATGATGGGCAAGCGCGTGACGATCAGCGCCTGCACGCTGCGTCCCCAGACGATCGACTTCAAGGGACGCCTGGCCGCCACGCTGCGGGAGCGGGTATGGCCGCTGTTCGCGAACCATGACCTGCGGCCGCTCATCCACGCGCGCTTCCCGCTCACTGAGGCCGCCGGCGCGCACACGCTCATGGAGTCAAACGCGCACATTGGCAAGATCGTGCTGATCGCGTAGATCTATATCCGGCTGGGCAGGCTCCTCGATCGCGTCACGGTGCGCATGGCGAAGCTTGAATGGACTCGGGTGACGCTGGGCAGGCGTGTCAGATGCTGGTTGTGGATGCGCTCGAAGTCGGCCATGTCGGCCACGACCAGGCGCAGCAGGTAGTCGTGTTCGCCTGTCATGAGGTAGCACTCCATCACCTCGGGCACCTTGCGCACGGCGCTTTCGAAGGCCTCCAGCCCCTGCTGGCTCTGGCGGTCGAGCGTGATGTTCACGAACACGTTCACGGGGAAGCCCGCCTTGTTCTGGTCGATGAGGGCGGTGTAGCCCTGGATGAGGCCTGACTCCTCGAGCGCCCGCACCCGGCGCAGGCAGGCGGACTCGGACAGGCTCACCTTGCCGGCCAGTAACGAATTCGTGATTCGGGCATCCTGCTGCAGCAGCCGCAGGATGGCGCGATCGTAGCGATCCGGTTCCATAGGCGCAATATTCCGTCGGAAAGTTATCTATTCGCGGCAGATTCTGCCACATCGAACCGCCCGGTGGGGCCCATTACGCAAGCCGTGGTTACCCCTGGAGTCTTACGCTTTCGCGAACAATCTGAAGGGGCCTTCGCATGCGTATTGGTGTTCCGCGCGAGATCAAGGTTCACGAGTACCGCGTCGGGCTGGTCCCCGCCGGGGTACGCGAGCTGGTGGTTGCCGGGCACGAGGTGCTGGTGGAAACCGGCGCCGGCAATGGCATCGGCGTCGATGACGCGCACTTCAAGGCCGCGGGCGCGGCCATCGCGCCGACCGCCGCGGAAGTGTTCGCGCGCGCCGACATGGTCGTGAAGGTGAAGGAGCCGCAGCCGATCGAGTGTGCGATGCTGCGTAAGGACCAGCTGCTGTTCACGTACCTGCACCTGGCCGCGGACCTGGAACAGGCGAAAGGCCTGATGAAATCCGGCGCCACCGCCATCGCCTACGAAACCGTGACCGCGCCGAATGGCTCGCTGCCGCTGCTCACGCCCATGAGTGAAGTGGCGGGGCGCATGTCGATCCAGGTGGGTGCCGCCAGCCTGCAGAAGGCCAATGGCGGGTTCGGCGTGCTGCTCGGTGGCGTCCCCGGCGTGGCACCGGCCAAGGTCGTGATACTCGGGGGCGGTGTCTCGGGCAGCCACGCCGCGGAGATGGCGGTCGGACTGCGGGCGGACGTGACCATCGTCGACCGCTCGGTCAATCGGCTGCGCGAACTGTCATCGATCTTCGGTTCCAGCGTGCGCACCATCTATTCCACCACCGCCGAGATTGAGCGGCTGGTGCGCGACGCCGACCTCGTCATCGGCGCGGTGCTCGTGGCCGGTGCGGCCGCGCCCAAGCTCATCACGCGCGCGATGGTGAAGACCATGAAGGCGGGGGCCGTATTGGTGGACATCTCCATCGACCAGGGTGGCTGCTTCGAGACCAGTCACGCGACCACGCACGCGGAACCGACCTTCGTGGTCGATGGCGTCATCCATTACTGCGTCGCCAACATGCCCGGCGCCGTACCGCGCACCTCCACCTTCGCGCTGACGAACGCGACGCTCCCCTACGTGCGGGCGCTGGCGGATCTGGGCTGGAAGGCGGCGGTGCGCCGTGACGCCGGACTTGCCGCGGGCCTCAACGTGCACGCCGGCGAGATCACCCTCGAGGTGGTCGCCAAAGCGCTGGGACTGGCGGCGCGGCCGTACCAGATCACCTAACGACGCGATCGTCGCCGCCCGCCCCGGTCAACCGCCCAGGCCAAGCGCCGGCGCGGCCGTCCCCACAACGGGAGGTGGCCTGTCGCCCCGCCGGCGGCTAGGCTACCCCGACGTTTCAAAGCCTTGGAGGCCTCCTGTGATGAAGATTATGCTGCCCGCCGCGATCCTGACCCTCGCCACCGCTTCGGTCGTCGCCGCTCCTGCGACCTACCAGATCGACCCCGGGCACACGTACCCGAGCTTCGAAGGCGATCACTTCGGCGGCCTGTCGGTGTGGCGTGGCAAGTTCGACACCTCCTCGGGCACCATCGTCTATGACAAGGACAAGAGCACCGGCACGGTGGACGTGACGGTCGACACCACCTCCATCAACTTCGGCAATCCGAAGCTCGATGAGCACGCCAAGTCGGCCGACCTGTTCGACGTGGCGAAATTCCCCACCGCTGTCTACAAGGGCACGCTCGTGAACTTCAAGGACGGCGCACCCACCCAGGTGCAGGGGCAGTTCACGCTGCACGGCGTGACTCATCCGCTGACGCTAACCGTCAACTCCTTCAAGTGCATGCCCAATCCGATGACCAAGAAGGAAGTTTGCGGCGCGGATGCGTCCGGCAGCTTCCAGCGCAGCGACTACGGCATGAGCTTCGGTGACAAGTACGGCTTCAAGATGGACGTGAAGCTGCAGATCCAAGTCGAGGCAGTTCGCGCCGACTGATCCCGCGCGACCCGGCCGGGTCGCCCTCAGCTGAGCCGGGAAACGGCCTCGCGGGCGATCGCCAGCGAGGCCGTGAGACCGGGTGACTCGATGCCAAAGAGATTCAGGACCGATGGCAGTCCATGCACCCGCGCGTCGTCGATGCGAAAGTCCGCCAGCGCCTCCCCAGCGGCCGTGATCCGGGGGCGCATCCCCGCGTAGTCAGGTGACAGCGCCTCGTCGGCTAGCGCGGGCCAGTATTCGCGTATCGCCGCGTAGAACAGCGGCGCGCGCCTGGCATCCACCGCGTAGTCAAATTCCGCCGTCGCCTCCACGTCAGGGCCAAATCGCGCCCGACCCGCGAGGTCCAGCGTCAGGTGGATGCCGAGCCCTCCAGCGGTGGGCACCGGATAGATGAGCCTCTGGAACGGCGGCCGCGAGTTGAGGCTGAAGTAGCTGCCCTTGCAGAAGTAGGTTCGCGGGACGTGGTGTTCCGGCAGGCCTTCCATCAGGCGGGCGAGCGCCGGTGCGCCCAGGCCTGCGCTGTTGATCAGCTGCCGCGCTCGCAACCCCGGCTCCCCGCCATTGACGCCAATCACCACCCCGTCCTTCTCCAGTACGACGCGCGTGACGTGGCTGTTGCAGGCGAGGATCGCGTCGTGGGACTGCGCCTCGGCTAAGAGCGCGAACATCAGCGCCTGCGCATCGATGATCCCGGTGAGCGGCGAGAGGAGCGCCGCCGCGCAGCGCAGCTGCGGTTCCAGGATGCGCGCCTCGTCGCCCGTCAGCGCGGTAACCTCGACTCCGTTCTGCCGCGCGATCGATGCGATCCGCTCCAGGGCCCCGATCTCCGGCTCGGAAGTGGCCACGATGAGCTTGCCGCAGCGGCGGTGTCCCACCCCGCGCCGCTCACAGTATTCGTAGAGCAAGTCCCGCCCCTGGGCGCACAGGCGTGCCTTGAGCGACCCGGGCGGATAGTGGATGCCGGCGTGAATCACCCCGCTGTTGCGGGCGCTGACACCGGCGCCGATGCGCGCACCGGCCTCGAGAATGAGTACCTCGCGCCCGGCAAGCGCGATCTCACGGGCGATGGCGAGCCCGACGACACCGGCACCGACAACCACCACATCGACTGTGTCCATGGTGACCCAGTGTAGCCTGCGGGCGCGGTCGGGCTGGCCTTACACTGGGGCACGGGCTGGCGCCTGTGCCTTGAGGAGTCCGCGTGCCTTGTCTGAACTACCAGCGTCAAGAACAGATCGCGGTGATCTCGCGCGCGGGCGCGCCCGCGGAGCCGATACCAGCGTTCCTCCAGGAACTCATGACCGCGTTGCGCCGGGCGCGCGATGACGCGGAGGTGACCGCGATCGTGTTCGCCAACATCCTCAGCGCCGACGGCGGGATCGCGGCGCCCGAGGTGGATGATCTCGAGGACGCCTGCGCCGCGGTTGAAGACTCCGCCAAGCCGGTCATCGCGGCGCTCGAGGGCGTACTGATCGGGCCTGCCCTCGAGCTCGCACTCGCCTGCCGCTGGCGCGTGGGCGCTCCGGGGTGTGTGCTCGGATTTACGGAAGTGAAGATCGGCCTGATGCCCTCCCCGGGGGCCATCAAGCGGCTGTTACGTCGCATGGGTGCGCAGGCGACACTCGAGGCTCTCACCACGGGTGCCTTCCTCGGCGCCGAAGAGGCCGCCGAAGCGGGCCTCGTGGATGCGCTGGGCGCTGATGCGCTGGCGGCGGCGCTGGTATTCGCGCGTGAGCCCGCGGATCGCGAAGAGGGGCCCGAGAATGATCTGGCGACCCGGCCGGCTCCGCCGCCGGATGCCGCGCAGTTCGCGATATTCCGCGCGAAGACCGCGGCGAAGGCCCGCGGCCAACTCGCACCCGTGCGCATCGTCGATGCGGTCGAGGCGTTGTGCGCAGCGCCGGCGGAGGAGTCGCGCAGGCGCGTACGGGCCTGGTTCGATGAGTGCCGCGACGGTGAGCAGCACAAGGCACTCATGCATGTATCGGTCGCGCAGCGTGAGGCGCGCACCGTGCCGGACCTGCCGCCGGACACCGCCGCGCTGCCCATCCGCACCGCCGCGGTCATCGGCGCCGGCACAATGGGCGGCGGGATCGCCATGAACTTCGCCAACGCCGGCATCCCCGTGATCCTGCTGGAGGTGTCCGGGGACGCCCTCGAGCGCGGCATGGCGCTGGTGCGCAAGAACTACGAGGCCTCGGTCAAGCGGGGTAGCCAGGACTCCAAGCGCGCGGAGGCCGCGTTAAGGCTGATCCGTGGCGCCACCGAGTACGCGCAGCTCGCGCAGGCCGACATCATCGTCGAGGCGGTGTTCGAGGACATGCAGGTCAAGCGCGAGGTATTCGCGCGGCTCGATGAGGTCGCCGCTCCGCACGCGATACTCGCCACCAACACATCGACGCTGGACATCGATGCGATCGCCGCGAGCACTTCGCGGCCCGCGCAGGTGGTGGGTACGCACTTCTTCAGTCCCGCCAACATCATGAAGCTCCTGGAGAACGTGCGCGGCAAGGCGACCTCCGCGCAGGTGATCCGCACGGTCATGGACCTCGGGCGCGTCCTGGGCAAGGTCGTGGTTCTCGCCGGCAACGCGGACGGCTTCATCGGCAACCGCATGCTCATGTTCTACGGGCTCGAGGCGGAGTTTCTTCTGGAGGAGGGCGCGACGCCTGAGCGGATCGATCGCGTCATGGAGGACTTCGGCTTCGCGATGGGACCACTGGCCGTGCGGGATCTGGCCGGCAACGACGTGGGCCTGCTAGTGCGCAGGAGCCGCACGCTGCCCGCGGACGAGCGCTGGTCTCCGGTGCTCGGGCGTATGGTGGCGGCGGGGCGCCTGGGCCAGAAGGCCGGCAAGGGCTTCTACCGCTACGAGGGCCGAACGCGCATTCCCGACCCGGAAGCCGTCGCGATCATCGAATCGGTGTCCGCGGAGATGGGAATCACTCGCCGCGAGATCCCCGCCCAGGAGATACTTGACCGGCTCCTGCATGCGCTGGTGAATGCCGGCGCGCAACTGGTGGAGGAGGGCGTCGCGCTGCGCAGCGGGGATGTGGACACGGTGTATATCAACGGTTACGGTTTCCCAGCCTGGAGAGGAGGTCCCATGTACTGGGCCGAGCAGCACGGACTTGACCGGGTCGTCGTGACCGCGCGGAAGCTGGCGGCTCTTCATGGAGCGCGCTGGGGCCCGGCGCCCTTGCTGCTGCGCGCGGCCGCCAGAGGCCGCTGGCGATGACAAGGTTCGGCGGCGCGCTATTACTCGTGTTCTTGACAGGCCACGTCCAGGCGGACACCGCGCCCGCCAGCCCCACCCCCGTCATGTCCCACGTGCCGACCAGTGTCGCGCAGTGGGCGGGGGGAGCGCGCCTCTTCGAAGGCCTGGGCGACTTTCACCGGCCGATCACCACGACCTCCGCGCTTGCGCAGCGGTACTTCGACCAGGGCATGCGGCTGCTGTGGGCGTTCAACCATGATGAGTCGACGCGCTCGTTCGCCGAAGCCGCGCGTCTTGATCCTGGGTGCGCGGCCTGTTACTGGGGCGTGGCGCTCACCGTGGGCCCGAACTACAACGTCCCGGGCGTCGAGGAACCTCGTGCGCGCGTGGCTTGGGAGGCGCTGGGAAAGGCGCGGGAGACTTCCTCGCACGCCTCGCCGGTCGAGCGGGCGCTCATCATCGCACTCGCCGCGCGCTACCCCTCCGCCAGCCCGCCCACCGCGGCGCAAAGCGAAGCGGCGGTCGCAGGATACGCGGCCGGGATGCGCGCCGTCGCGCAGGCCTTCCCGGAGGATCTCGACGTGCAGGTGTTGTGCGCGGAAGCGGAGATGAACGTGCACGCCTGGAAACTGTGGGACGCGCAGGGGAAGCCTGCCCCCGGGACACTGGAAATCCAGGCGCGGCTGGAGTCGGTGCTCAGGCGCGACGCGACGCACCCGGGAGCCAATCACTACTACATCCACGTGATGGAAGCCTCCCCCCAGCCGGGCAAGGCGGTGGCCGCGGCCGAGCGCGTGCGGGGCATGATGCCCGCGGCGGGACACCTGGAGCACATGCCCGCGCACATCATGCAGCGCGTCGGGCGCTACGAGGACGCCGCGGAAGCCAACCGTCGCGGAGCCGCGGCTGATCGCGCCTACTTCGCCAGCACGCTCGCGCCGGACTACTACGCGATGTACCTCGCGCACAACTATTCCTTCCTGGCGTATTCCGCGGCGATGGAGGGACGCAAGGCCGAGACGCTGGCCTCCGTTCAGAACGTGGTCGATGTCTATCCGGTATCCATGGCGCTGGCGATGGGAGATTCGGGGTGGAGCCTCACGCAGCGGTACGCCGCTTTGGTCCGCTTCGGCCTATGGGACGAGATGATCGGGCTCGAGCCCCCGGCGCAGGGCGCCGTGGGGCTCACCGCGGGATACCTCTATGGGCGGGGCTTCGCCCTGGCCGCGCGCGGCCGCGCTGAGGAAGCCCGCGCAGCGCTCGCCGAGCTCCACACGCTCTCATCAGGCATCGCCCCCGAGGTGATGGCCGGCTTCAACAGCCTGCGTGACCTGCTTGGCGTCGCCGAACCGGTGGTCGCGGCGCGCATCGCCGCTAGCGAGGCGGATAACGCCAGCTCGGTCGACCTGCTCGAGCAGGCGGTAGCGGCCGAGGACAGGCTTGCCTACAACGAACCGTCCGACTGGTTCTTCCCCGTGCGCCAGCTGCTGGGGGCGCAGCTGCTCATCGCAGGCAGGGCGAGGGATGCGGAGAGAGTCTACCGCGAGGACCTGCGGCGCACTCCGCGCAACGGCTGGTCGCTGTACGGCCTCACACTCGCGCTCGCCGCGCAGGGGCGAACTTCCGCGGCGCGGCGGGCGCGCCCCGAGCAGCAGCAAGCCTGGCGGCATGCCGATGTCGCGTTGCCAGCCTCCGCGTTCTGGTACGCGGGGGTGGATACGGCGAGCTGCGAATGCGAACACCGCGCCTTAGGTCACCGGCAGGCGGGTGGTGAACTTCTTGGTCCGCAACACGAAGCTGGTGTTGACTGACCGCACGGCCGCAAGCCGCAGCAGCTGCGTCGAGAGGAAATGCTCGTACGCTTCCATGCTCGCCGCGACGATGCGCAACAGGTAGTCATTCGCGCCGCTCATTGAATGGCATTCCAGTACCTCCGGGCGCTCCTTCACCAGCAGGTCGAACCGCTGCATCGACTCGGGGTGATGATTCTCAAGCGACACCAGCGCATAGGCGAGGATGGGCAGGCCGATTGCGCTCGCGCGCAGCAGCGTCGCGTAACCTTCGATGAACCCGCCGCTCTCCAGGCGCCGCAGGCGCCGCCAGCACGGCGCCGGTGAGAGCCCAACCCGCTTGGCGAGTTCCTGGTTGGAAATGCGCGCATCCGCCTGCAGCTCTTCCAGGATGCGCCGGTCCAGCCGGTCGAGGGTCTTGGCCATTGACGTTCTCGTGGAATTAGCAATAACGTTGCCAATTATCGTCCAGAAAAGGCAATTACGGAAAGATAATTGCACGCCACAGGGCATAGACTTGCTCTCTGTAGCCGAGCCTCCAGGAACGCCGTGGCCGCACGCCTCGCACCGCTGTCCACCCCCACCGGGACACATCCAATGACCGCCCCGCAGCCGGACTGGCCGCGGGTCGTGAGACTCCTGCACGCCTCGCGTGCGCTCGATGACATCGAGCAGGGACGGTTGCTGCCTGAGCGCAAGATCGCCTACCAATTCTGCGCCCGGGGCCACGACATGGCGCAGATCCTGCTGGGGCTGAACCTGACCGACGCGCACGATGGCGTGAGCGTGTACTACCGGTCGAGGCCGCTCATGCTCACCCTCGGCGCCACACCCGAGGAACTGGCCGCGGGACCGCTCACGCGCGTGGGCTCGTGCACGGGTGGCCGGGATATCGGCGTGGTGTTCAACCGCCCAGGACGCGGAGGGCCCAGCGTGCTGCCCGCGGTGGGCGGCGTGGGCGCGCAGTACACCCCGGCGGCCGGCTGGGCGCAGGCCATCCGCTATCGGCACGAGGTGCTTGCAGATGCCTCGTACGCGTCGAGCATCGCGGTGGTCCTCGGCGGCGATGCCTCCACGGCGACCAACGGGTTCTGGTCGGCGCTCAATATCGCGACGACCCTGAAGCTCCCGATGCTGTTCTACATCGAAGACAACGCCTACGGCATCTCGGTCCCCGCGCACCTGCAGACCCCCGGGGGCAACATCGCGGCGAACCTCGCCTCGTTCGCGGGGCTCACGATCCTCGAGGGTGATGGCGGCGACCCGTCGGAGGCGGCGCGCCTCACGCGCTCGGCCGTCGAGCGCGTGCGCGCGGAGCGCGCGCCGGTGCTGCTGCGCCTTACCGTACCGCGCCTCTCCGGCCACTCAGGGCAGGACACGCAGGCCTATAAGCCCGACCAGTTGCTGAAGGATGAGTTGGCGCGCGACCCGCTGGGGCGGCTGCGCGGCTTCCTCGTACCCACCCACATGACCGACCCACGGTGGAGTGAGCTCGCGCAGGAGGCGCGCGCTGAGGTCGAGGCCGCCATCGAGCGCGCGCTGGCGCAGGATGCCCCCGACCCCGCGGAGGTGACCCGCTTCGTGTTCGCCGAGGACGGGGCGCCGCAGGAGCAGGGCGGCTTGCTGCCCGAGGGCATACGCTTCCCCCAGGTCACCGGCACGCCGCGCCCAGAACCCACCCGCATCAACATGCTCACGGCGATCCGCCGCACCCTGGACGCCGAACTCGCCCTGAACAATCGCATGCTGGTCTTTGGTGAGGACGTGGGCCCTAAGGGAGGTGTCCATGGCGCAACGCTCGGCTTGCAGGATAAATACGGTGTCGAGCGTGTATTTGACACCAGCCTGTCGGAGGAGGGCATCATCGGCCGCGCCGTTGGCATGTCACTCGCCGGACTCCTGCCGGTGGCGGAGATCCAGTTCCGCAAGTACGCCGAGCCCGCGGCCGAGCAGCTCAACGACTGCGGCACGATGCGCTGGCGTACGCGCAACCGCTATGCGGCGCCGATCATCGTGCGCATGCCCGGGGGCTTCTTCAAGGTCGGCGATCCCTGGCACAGCCAGACCAACGAGGTCATCTGGGTACACGGGGTCGGGTGGCGGGTCGCGGTGCCGTCGAACGCGGAGGACGCCGTGGGACTGCTGCGATCGGCTCTGCGCGGCAACGACCCGGTGATCTTCTTCGAGCACCGCGCGATGCTCGATGGGGCGTGGGCGCGGCGTCCCTACCCCGGCGATGACTTCGTCGTGCCCTTTGGCCAGGCGCGCATCGTGCGCCCGGGAAGCGAGCTCACGGTGGTGACCTGGGGCGCGATGGTCGAACGCTGTGAGCAGGCGGTCGCGGCCTCGCGCGTGGACGCGGAAATTCTGGACCTGCGCACGCTGTCGCCCTGGGACAAGGCCGCGGTTCTGGCGTCGGTGGAAAAGACGCGGCGCTGCGTGATAGTGCACGAGGACAACCTCACCGCGGGGTTCGGCGCGGAGATCGCCGCGACGCTCGCCCAGGAGAGCTTCTTCAGCCTGGACGCGCCCGTCGAGCGCCTGGCGATGGCCAACATCCCGAGCCCCCACAACACGCTGCTGCTGGATGCGGCGTTACCGAGTGTCGCGCGGATCACGCGCACGCTCCAGCACACCGCAAGTCTGTGAGGACGCCATGACCAGCCGCGTCGATATACGGGCCCCGGCTGAGCAGAGCGAGGGCACCCGCTCGCAGATCCTGCGCTGGCTCAAGCAGGTAGGCGACCCAGTCGCCGAGAACGAGCCGCTCATCGAGCTCGAGACCGACAAGGTCACCGTCGAGATCGCAGCTCCCGGGGCCGGAACCTTGAGCGAGATACTCAAGCACGAGCAGGACGAGATCAGTCCCGGGGACCTGCTTGGGCACATTGAGGTGGCCGCCGGCGCCGGCGCGCCGCCCGTGGTCGCAGCGGCGCGGGCCGCGGCGGCGAACCCGCCGGCACGGACGCCGGATCGAGCCGACGCGCGGCGCGG
>JANYBG010000247.1 GCA_025360865.1 Pseudomonadota bacterium
CGCCGCGACGGCGTCTCACTCGAAGAAGCCATTCGACACGCTGCGATTCTGCGGCTGCGCCCCATCATGATGACCGCGCTGGTGGCCGCATTCGGGTTGTTGCCGGTGGCGCTGGCCACCGGTGTCGGCACGGATTCTCAACGTCCGTTTGCCTTGGTCATAGTCAGCGGCCTGTTCACCCGGCTGCTGATCAGCGTGTTCCTCATGCCGGCGCTCTACGCGCTGGTGGCGCGGCCGGGGGACCGGTTAGAGGTTTGAACAGTCCTGTCTGAGCAGGGGCTCTATTCATGAATGAGAATTTCGCACTGATTATTCTCGGTGGTACTGGGCAAGTGGGCGGTGCTGCCGTCGCCGAGCTGCTGTCAATTCAGCAATGCCGGGAAGTGGTGATGGTCACCCGAAAGCCCAATGCGGCGCGAGCACGGGTGCGCAATATCGTCCTTGACACCGGTGCTGCGGAGTTTACCGAGCGCACTTCTGCCCTTGCCCGTGAAGTTCTCAGCCAGGGTCCCGTTAGTGCCGTGAGCTGTGTCGGAGTCGGCACGGGATCGATGCGCTGGAGCGAAGAAGAATTGCAACGGCTCGAGCTCGGCGTCGTCGGTGCCTTTGCGCGAGGCTGCCATGCAGCTGGAATCACCCAGTTTTGCCTACTTTCTGCCGCGGGAAGCACAGCCCATAGCCGCTTTCGCTATGTCCGCATAATGGGCATGAAGGAAGACACCGTACGCAGCGTCGGTTTCACCCGCTCGCGATCTTTCGCCCGGGCGTCATCGTCGGCAACTCCCATACGCCTGCCTGGGCCGGTTGGTTGGGAAGCATAATCCCCGGGCCATTCGGCGCTATCGATCAGCGAATTCTTGGCCGTTCAATCGCCGCTGAGATAGCCTTGCACAGCTTGGAGAAGGGCGAAGTTACCCGCGAAAACGCAGCAATGAAAAAACTAGCTACGGAATTGATGCCGCGAGACACGGGTTAAGGCAATTAGATGATGCGTATGTTGACCGGAAAAGCGTTTGTTTTTTGAAAGCGGCCGGTGTCGCTCCGTTGCGGTGGATGATATCGAAGCGCTCATAGCCTTGCGCCCAGGTCGGCGTTTCGTCTTCACCAACCCACCACGCGAAGTATGTCGGCCAGCTCGGTTTCACGCACCAGTCGCGGCGACCGCGCAGCGACTCGGCGTGCTTGCCCTTGTAACTATACGCGGCAACCGACTCAAGATCGCGCCACAGCGACAGCGTATGCACCAGACGATCGCCCGGCTGCAGCTACGGAAAGTGTGAGCAGTCGATGTCAATAGAGGTGCGCAGATTTAGCGCGCAGCGTGATGGAAGTTAAGCGGAGAGCCGTTGTAGGAACCCATTCCAATGACCGCCCCGGCTCGAATCTATTTCGATGTGATCCCGCCGAGAGCAACTGCCGGCCAGGCATCATCGTTTCGCCGCGCGTGTCGGGGGTCGGCGTGCCGGGTGTAATCACGACCGAGGATGCCGGCCCTGCCGCAACTGTCCGGACCGACATCGCTCCCACGCGAAATGATGTTTTCGTGGCATGCGCCGCACAAGCGTCGGTGGCGCACTGCCGTAAGCTGTGGTCGCCGCGCGCGGCAGGAACGCAGTTGCGCGGTCCTATTGAACGGGTCCGAGAGTCGCGTCGTACCAAGCGAGTGTCTCCCGGATCAATTCCGGCCACGGCACGAGATGCCCGGACAGATACACGATCATCTTCTTCTGCTTCTGCTTCTGTGGCGTGCCGAGGAAACGGAACATCGGTTTCTGCGAAGTTTCGACAGGGAAATACATGTCGTAGCTGCCGTTGAGCATCAGCACCGGCTGAGTGACTCTCGGGAGGTAGTTGATCTGATCGACCTCGGGAAGCGCCGGCTCCATCTCCATACCGCCGACGTGAAGGACCACAGACCGCACGCGCTTCTCTACCGCCGGAATAATGCCACCCATGAAGCCGCCCCAGCTCCAACCGAAGTAGCCAACCTTGTCGGCCTGCATGTCAGCGCGCGTTTCGAGGTAGTCGATGGTCCGAGCGTACTCCTTGCCCCAGGCCACAACGTGATCTTTGTAGCGCACTGTTGTCTCCTGCATGTCGGAATTGAGGCTGTCACGTCGCTCGTAGGTGCCTTTGTATATGGGCCAGATGAGGGCTCGGCCGCTCTTGATAAGGAACAGCAACCGGTTGTCCACGAGACTGGCGTCGAAGGCGCTCTGGTTAATGCCATTCGAGCCCGGAAAGAACACGATCGGCTGCAGCCGGCCCTTGTGGTGCTTCGGCAGGAAGGCGTGCACCAGCAGCCGCTCATTGTTGTACCCAGCATCGATCGAGACGGTTTCGGACCGATAGGCATCCGTCTCGGTCGCCCTCTCCAGCTTGGCATTGACCGGCGTCTTGTCATAGACGAACTGGCGCGCGAAGACGGCGAATGTTACATCGTCAACCGGTTTTTCCTGCGTGTAGTCGCGAAACGCCATGACGATAGGCTGCTCAAGTTTTGCGAGCTCCGGGTCATCGCCAAGAGTCGTGATGCAGCGAAAACCGTTGGTCTCACTCCGATCGAGCGCCGGCTGGATGAAACTGTCGTTGAAGGTGTAGGAGGGGTCCGTGTAGCCCCCACCGAGGATGAAGCGCTGATCGGATCTGCCGCTCGGGTTCGCAGTCCACTCGCGGGCGTTGCCGGCAATGTCATAGACGCCGATCGTACTGATACCCCCTCGACCGCCGACTGCGATCGCCGACTTGCCGTTGAAGTTGCTCACCGGCAGTAGAAACTCCGACCTTGAGGTGTCGGCGACCGCGGCGAAATGAAAGGCGGTCGGCAGCCGTTTGTGGGCGAAGGCAGCGTAAGCTGCTGCCTCGTACCAGGACACGCCGGTCACCGGCTGGTTTTCGCTGCCGTCGGGATAGGTGCCCGCCTCCCAAGTCGACGGACCCATCCGTCCGGTCCTGTCCTGGAACCGCGCCAACGCCTCCTTCAGCGGGATCTCCTTCCCGGCCTCTAATACAGGCACCTTCCAGTAAGCCCCGTTCGTGTAGCCGCCGGCATCCACGAAGGCCTTAAACTCCCGATTCGTGACCTCGTACTTGTCGACGAGGAACTCCGGCACCTCTTTCGGGCCGTACTTCTCCAGCCCAACAATCTGCATGGTTGTCTTGGACTTCGGCATGCGCACCATACCCACCGGCAGCTTCCCCGCGGGATCGAGCTTTAGTCGCTCGTTGAGTGTCGGAAAACCACCGAAGGTTCTCGGCGCAGCGAGTTCTACGGTCTGGAATCCTTGCTTTCGGATCTCGAGGCGCAGGAACGTCTTCGGCACTCGCGCGTCATTCAACGGCGTGCTTCCGAGCCGGCGCCAGTCCTCCGCCGGCTGGTCGTAGTCTTTCCAATACACCTCGGCGCCTTCGGGGTCCGTATCGAGCGAGAGCCGCGCCGAGATCAGTGGCCAGAGCTTGGTCAGAGTCGGATCGTTGGGTAGCGTCGCTTCGACCGCAGCGGCAAGGTCTAGTAACTCGCGATTGCTGCGCGTCATCGCTTCCACCCTCTCTTGCAGATGCGGCAGGAGTTCACTGCGCGCCTGCTCCCGGCGGAGCCAGGGCGGGATCAAAACCGTAGCGACAATAGCCACCAACGCGACGGGTGCCGCGAGCGCGAACGAGCGCCACCGCTTCGCTGCCGGAGTGCGCGGGCGTGCGCTCGAAGCCGCAGGTGCCGACCCCTCACGCAGCGCGGGCGCTGCCGCGGCCGGGCGCGACTGCATCACACTGACCGCAACCTGCGCGACGGCGGCCGGACTCGTGTCCGCGGCTCCAGTCAGGCCCGCCACGCGCGCGACGAACCCCACCGTCGCCTCGCCAGCCGGTAGGCGCGTCCACTGAACTTCCCGGAACTTCTCAGGCACACGCGCGGATGCATCGGGCGTGGCATCGATGACAACGGGGAGCAGGAACGCGCGATCAGCGGCCATGTCGAGCGTGCGAGCCACGGCCAGATTCCATTCCCGGCGAAAATAGCCTTCCTCTCGGGCCTGGGTATTGACCGAAATCACCGGCATGAAGAGGTAACAGGTCTTGATCTGGCGCCGAATGGATGCATCCCAGTCGTCTCCACCGCGCAACTCGGTGCGGTCGAGCCAGACTTCAATACCCGCTGCCCGAAGAGCTTCGCAGAGGCGGCTGGCTGCCTCCGCGTCCTGAGAGGCATAGCTCAGAAAAACGGCACGCGAAGGGTCGCTCAAGATTTGAAGCCGTCCTTAACCATGTCAAGGTCCCCGTACAAGCTAAGCATGCTCGCGGATGAGTGATAGGTTGGCAACCGACATTTCTGCGTGGCGGAGGAATGCCCGCTTTCGGGCAGCCGATCTGGAACAGCTGCGACTATTTGCGGCTGGCGTCCGATCAATTTCGGGCGCCTGCGCGGCGCGGGGGTTCCGCTGGTTGGATGAGGCATTGCCGACGAGGGCTTCGCCTCTTTTACCACCCCGACGGGTGACATAGGTAAAACTGTTAGAATTATCGTCCGTTCAGCGACCATCCCGTACGAAATCGGGTGTGACCGGCTACCGTAGCGAGTTGGATTTCATGACGTTCACAGATCTTCCGCTGCAGCCCGAACTCATCGCTGCGCTCTCGAAACAACAGATATGGGACCCCAGCCCCATTCAAATCGCCGCAATCCCGCCGCTCGTTGCCGGAAAGGACGCGTATTTGCGAGCGGAGACGGGTACAGGTAAAACACTGGCTTATCTGCTGCCGCTCTTTACGCGCATCGATCCTGCGCAAGCAGCGACCCAAGTCGTGATCGTGGCGCCAACGCACGAATTGGCCATTCAGATTCACCGTCAATCCTGTGAGCTTGCGCTAAACGCAGAGCGTGGCATCCGCTCGGTGCTGCTCATCGGAGGCACATCGACCGACCGGCAGATCGACAAGCTCAAGGCCAAGCCGCACCTCGTGGTGGGCTCGCCGGGCCGCATCGTGGAACTGATCGAACGGAGCAAGCTGAAGATGGCGCACATTCGCGCCGTCGTCATCGACGAGGCAGACCGACTGCTCAACGACGAAAGTCTGAGCTGGATTCAGAAAATCGTCAGCGCCGCGCCGGCGGGTCGTCAGTTGATTTTCGCATCAGCAACGATCGAGCAGCAGACTCGCCGGGTCTTGGAAACCCTGGCTCCTGGTGTCGTGATGCTTCGCGGGGGTACGGCGGCGGTCAACGAAGGAATTGAACATCTGTATCTAATTTGCGAAGACCGGGACAAACCGGACGTATTGCGCAAGCTGCTGCATGCGTTCGATGTGCCGCGCTCGATCGTATTCGTGCACCGCAACGATGTGGCGGAAGAGGTCGCTTTGAAGCTGACCCATCACAAACTGGCAGTTGCAGACCTGAATGCCGAGTTATCTAAGATGGACCGCAAGCGGGCGATGGACGGGATTCGCAGCCGCGCCATCCGCATCATGATTGCATCCGATCTGGCTGCACGCGGACTCAATATCCCCGACGTGACCCACATCTTCAATCTCGACGTACCAACGATGAGCAAGGCCTATCTGCACAGGGTCGGTCGCACTGCGCGCGCCGGCGCGAAAGGCACGGCAGTGTCACTGGTCACTGAAGCCGAGGCCCGCCTCGTCCGTCGATACGAGCAGGACTTGAGCATCTCCCTGCAATGCATACGAGTTCTTAATGGCGAAATCGCGTTGTCCAGATCCCGCTAATGCGCCTTCTAGGCTTTGGAAAGGAGTGCCATCACGTCCATTGCGCTAAATGCTACTTATCATGTGCAATCCAATGAGTACTTTCGACCCGTTGCGGTCGGTGGCGAAGGGCAGCTCTGCGGAGGGCCAGTTACGGCCCCGACGTCTCTGTAAGACTCAAGCCGAGTTGTATGTGGGGGCCTACTAAGCGCACACTCGAGCGCACTAAGAACGCCACCGTAGCGAGGAGCGCATCATGCAATCAGTGTTCCGAATAACAGTCACCGCCGGCCTGGTCGGGCTATTAATGATGCTCTCGCCCGCTCAAAGCGCTATTGCCGGCGCGCCTGTGCCCTCTCCCGTAATCGCGACGAACTCACCTGTCACTGTGGGAAGCCCGAGTACGCTATTGGTAACCAACATTGGATTTTCAACCTACACTTTGAACTGCCTAGCCGTAGGCGCCACACTGAGTTTTTCTTCTGGGACTTTGACTTCAGGGGGGAGCATTGCCTCGCAGATTACGGCCGCTAGTCCGGGTACAGGCGTCGTCAGTTGCGTGCTGATCGACAGTAACGGAAACACATCAACCCCTGGAACGACCAAGATCACTTTCTTGCCGGCGCCACTCCCGCCCGTTATAACCGTTCCATCCTCGGTCGCTGCGGGCAGTAAGAACGTCTACGCGTCGGTCTTAGCGCCCCCCCAGGGTCGCACTTTAACTGGACAATATCCAACGGCACAGTCACGAGTTTGGGCGCCTTGGCGGGTAATTTCTCGGGGCCGTACAATTTCATCCAGTTCAACGCTGGTAGCTCCGGCAGTGTTGTTCTCAATTGTGTCGAGGCGGACCCCGCAGGCGCAGTGTCGAGTCCAGGCACAGCGACGGTGACAATTTTCTAGCTCGAGGCATCGGGACGCAACAAGATACGATTAACAGGCAGAAAAAGTAAATCCCCGGCGCATTTCAGAGAAGGCCGGACTCACCGGCAAGCCTCTTTGCAGAATTTAGTGGTGGCGCAAATCATCAGCAGGACCGATTCGATTGGGCGCGCATGACCACAGAAGGATGATGGCTTTACGTTCATGATGATCCCGCCAAGCACTATATCCTGAGCGCACGATGCCAATCTAATAGTCACCCGCTAATAATCATTCGAACATCAATTAAACTGCGCGACTATCAGATTATTGCAAATCAGCTTTCAAATATTGGGCGACGTCGCGTCGGCATGTATCCCGTAGACCCGAGCGGCCGCATTCGGGTGGTTATTTCTGAAACGTCAATGTCCGGGTTTGGCCGCCTGCGACCGATGGGACCCGAACTCACCCTTTCGACCCCGTTCCGGTCCTTGGCAACCGTCAGCTGACAGGCAACTCTTTAGTAGAGCCTGTCGTCCATCCCAGCCAGATGCCAGAGTGCGGAAATCTCGCTCCCGCTGGTATAAGAATCTGTTCATGGTCTCGCCCACTCGACCTCATCAGGGGGCCCGACTGCTGACGCGCTTTTGTTTGCTTCATCAAGGAGGTCTATTATTGTCCTATCCAACTCCGCGGAGCGGGCGGCTTTTTATTGCTCATGAAGCGAGTTTACAGTACGTAACGACCGACCTCCTTGGTCAACGCAGATGGTGCTCCCTTTGTGACAATCCACTCGACACCCGATGCCCACGTTGAGGATCCGCGTGCCTTGCTCCAGCTCATTGAAGCGCTGCTCAATGCCAACTAATCCCCCGAGGGACGCTGAAGAGACACGCGCGCTGGCTCGCACATTCGACCCACAGCGGCTGACCGCCGACTTCTACGAGAGCCCGTATGCGACGTATGCCTCGCTGCGCACGTGGGATCCCGTGCACCGCTGCGCCGATGGCAGTTACTTCCTCACGCGTTATGCGGATCTTGATCACGTGTACCGTGACCGGGCGCGATTCAGCTCCGATAAGCGTACCGTGTTCGGTCCGGTGTTCGGCGTAACTTCGCCGCTCTATGCGCATCACACAACGAGTCTGGTATTCAATGACGCGCCCTACCACACGCGCGTGCGGCGACCCATCGTCGATGTGCTCAGTCCCTCTGCGGTACGTGGACTCGAGGTGAGTGTCACAAGCTTGATCGACACACTGCTCGAGCGCCTGCGGGATCTGCAGAAGTTCGATATCGAGGACTTCGCCGCTCACATCCCGGTGGATGTGATCGGCAACTTGCTGGGCGTGCCGCGTGTGGACCGTGGTCCGCTGCGTGGATGGTCTCTGGCCATCCTGGGCGCCCTCGAGGCCACCACTACGGCTGCGCAGCTGCAGCAGGGCAACGAGGCAGTCAGTGAGTTCACCCGCTACCTGCGCGAATTGATCAGTGAGCGGCGCCGGCACCCCGGGCCGGACACGGACCTGCTCACAGGCCTGTTGCGGGAGAAGGAATTGTCGGAGGACGAGCTGCTGCAGAACTGCATATTTCTGTTGAATGCGGGGCATGAAACAACGACCAACATCATCGGTAACGGCCTGCACCTGTTGCTGCGCACACCAGCTGCGGCGCAACGCCTGGTCGAGGATCACACGCTGATGGGTTCTGCGATCGAGGAGTGCTTGCGGCTGGAGAGCCCCAACCAGCTCGGAAACCGGCTGGTCAGCGAACGGGTGACGATCGGCGGCGTCGCGCTGGAGGCAGGTACATATCTCACTCTGTGCATCGGCGCGGCCAACCGTGATCCGGAGGAGTTTGCGCAGCCGGATCTCTTCGACATCACCCGCAAGCCCAATCGGCATCTCGCGTTTGCCGCCGGCGCTCACGCGTGCGTCGGCATGGGAGTGGCGCGCTTGGAGGCGAAAGTCGCCGTGCTCCGAGTGCTGCAACAACTGCCCGGGCTGCGTCTGCGGGGCGAGGGGCAGCGTGGCGCGCGGGCGCGTTTTCGGGGTTTTGTTTCCTTGCCGGCCGAAATCGGCTGAAGGGCCGTCGCGATTTCAGGAAATTCCTCGGTTATCGACCACACGATGCACGAGTGGCAGCTTCGAAGCAGTCATCTCAGGTCTGTCAATGACCGGTCATGGCCTCGCTACCCCGGTACAATTCAAGGAGACGATCCGATTTGCGTACCACCACCAAGTCCACCTTGACTTCAGGAGGCAGCGGCAAGTACGGCCAATTGATCCAAGTTCCGACGCAAATGACCAGCATACCTACAAGGGCGAGACCAAGTTTTTTCGTGGACTGATGCCGAATCACAGCGATGGATGCGAGTTCATTTTGCGCTTGCTCTTCGTCGCCCGCGGAATAGCCACCAGACCAATAGAGGCAGGAATAACCACCATATTGGGCCGATAATCGCTTCGGCTTCAGGAATCGGGAAGACAGCATACGAGAGTGAAATGGGGAAGTCAGCAATCCAAAGCGGAAAATAAGAGAGCTGCCACTGTGCGTCGTGGTTTTGGTTCGCGTAGATAATCAAGAAAACGGCGACTCGGTACCCGTGACGACCCTGACTTGACCGTCGCGACTGGCATCTCTGGGGAAACGGTGTTCTACACAAACCGAGTCAGGATGCCGAGCGATGCCACAGACCAGGAGCATATCGCCGCACCGAGGATAATCCAGAGCGTGTCCAGCTTGGTTGTGAGCAGCAAGGCAAAACTGATGGCCGCAATCACCACTGTCATCGGATCTGTGAGTGCGTCTCGTACAAGCGGGATCGCCGCCGCGAGCAGCAGGCCGGCACTGGCAATGACGACTGTCTGCAAGATAGATTTAACTCGAGGGTGCTCCATCCGGCGACCCATAAAATGGACCAGCGGGATAATGAGCAGCGCCGGAGTAATCATCGCCAACCAACCTGCAATAGCTCCCGGAACGCCGGCAACGAAGTACCCGACGCTGACAACGTAGAGGCCGACCGGACCTGGCGTGCTTCGCGTGATCACGACTGCCTCGTTGAGCTGCGTATAGGTCAGCACGTGGCGCTGCATCACTAGTTCGTCCTGGATGACCGTCAGCGACGCGAGGCCCGCAAAGGCGGTAACCGTGCCCTTGAGCAGAAGCAGGTACAGAACTGCGACATTCATCGACGCACCGTCGGCAGCAGTGCGCCAATTGCGCCCGCAATCAGCAATACCTCGATGGCGGGGAGCCTTGCCCAGACATAGAGCAGGAACGCCGACGCCGCGATCAGAATCACCCGGACTCGGGCACCTGATTGAAAGTGAGGGTGAGCAATCGTCCAACAGGTTTTGACGGTGATGGCGACCGCTGCCGCGATGGCGCCGTGGATAGCCGCCTGCGCCCAACGATTATCCTGCCAGTGGCTGAACAACGCCGTGGCGGCGATTACAATAAGAGCGCAAGGGATAGACGCTGCGAGTAACGCAACGCCTGCGCCTGCCATGCCTCGCAGGAGCCAACCGATGCCGGTGCAAAATGCGAGCAGATTCGTCCCCGGTGTCAGCCGAGCCAAGGCGAAGCAGAGCGAGAATTCGTCGTTGCTGATCCACTTCTGCTTTTCCAGAATCTCGCGGTGCAGTACTGCTACCGTGGCGCTGCCACCACCCAGCGTAAAGTTCGCGTATCGGCTGAGAGCGTTTGCGATCTGGATCAAGCTTGGTCCGGTCTGTATCGCTCTGTCGGCTGTGTATCGCGCGGCAATCAACTTGGCAGGGACGCGTCAATCAAGATGGCAAAGGATCACGCGGCGTCTGGATCATGCCGCTGATGATTGTCGCTGGCAAGCATTACGTTGAAGGTTGATTGTCGCTGGGCGTCAGGGAA
>JANYBG010000048.1 GCA_025360865.1 Pseudomonadota bacterium
CTGGCCCGAGCAAGCCAAGGCGCTTGCAGACGGGCGAATTACAACCCATTGTCTGAAATACTGGTGGCGCTCCCGCGCGCCATGTGTGTCACATGCGCAGCGTCTCAAGGTCATCCACAAATGCTGTCTATTCCAAGTGAACTGGCGCGTAGTGCGCTGGATGCGGCACCCGATGCCATGCTCATCATTGATCATGCAGGCATCATTCAGTACGCCAATCAGCAGGTGTCGTCACTGTTTGGTTACGCGCACGCAGAAGTCGTGGGGCAGAGCGTGGAGCGCCTGATGCCGGATCGCTTCCGGACCCAGCACATCGCGCACCGACAACACTACAGCGGGGTCAGGCGCCCAATGGGCCAGGGATTGGAACTGATCGGGCGACGGGCCGATGGCACCGAGTTTCCGGTCGAGATCAGCCTGGGACCAGTTGAGAGCCCAGGGCAAAGCCTAGTCGCGGCGGCCATTCGTGACGTCACCGACCGCAAGAGAGCAGAGGCCGAGCTCAAAGTCGCCCGTCACACGGCGGACCGGGCTCTGGAAACGGCGACTGAGGCCCGCGAGAGCGCCGATCGGGCTAACCAGAGCAAGAGCCGATTTCTGGCAACGGCAAGCCACGATTTGCGTCAACCGCTTCAGACACTTGCGCTTCTGAACGGAACGCTGCGGCGCATCGTGTCAAACCGAGACGCGGCCGAAGTTTTGGCGCAACAGGAGCAGGCGATCGGTGCGATGTCGCGACTTCTAAACGCGCTGCTGGATATCAGCAAGCTCGAGTCAGGCGCTATTAAACTTGAGCCGTGCGATTTCAAGGTGGCTGCGTTGCTCGAGGAACTGCACAGGGAATTCGCCGGCATCGCAGCCAGTAAGGGTCTAAAGCTGCAGGTGGCAGCGGCCGAGCAATATGTGTACAGCGATCGCTCCCTCGTCGAGCGGATTTTGAAGAATCTGGTCTCAAATGCGATCAAGTACACACGACAAGGCCAGGTCAGCCTGCGTTGCGTGAGCGAGGCTGCGTCGGTGCGCGTTGAGATACTAGACACTGGGATCGGCATTCCATCCGATCAGATCGCGTACATTTACGACGAGTTTTACCAAGTCGGCGTACCGGCCAATAGCTCGCGGGAAGGATACGGACTGGGATTGAGCATAGTGAAGCGCCTGGTACGGCTCCTAAACCTGCGTCTAGACGTGACGTCCGAGGTCGGGAAGGGCTCGGTCTTTTCGCTCTCACTGCAGCCAGGAACGTCTGGCCCGGCAGCTGCTCCGGCGGACACCTCGCGGGATGTGCCGCGTGAGCTGCGGACTGACCGACCGCGCGTACTTCTGGTCGAGGATGACCGGAGTGTGCGCGATGCGACTCGCATGCTGCTTAAGGTAGAGGGCTATGACGTGACAGCGGTGGCGTCGCTGGCGGAGGCTTTGCGAAATGTGAACGAGCAGGGCACGCCGGACCTGCTGATCACTGACTATCACCTGCAGGGCGGCGAGAGCGGAACTCAGGTCATTGCGCAGGTGCGAGAGAATTCCGGCGTCCTCGTGAAGGCCGTTCTCATCACGGGAGATACCTCTACAGCGGTCAAGGAACTGCCCCCCGACTCGAAGCTGCGGGTCATAAGCAAACCCGTGAACGCCGAAGAGTTGCTGAATCTGATGAGCTGTCTACTCGCCTCTTAGGACATTGTCACGCACTCGCTGCGGCGATGCGTGCGACCAATTCCTCTATCGCGCCACCTTCGCTACTCGCTTCAAGGACAGTGAACCCCTCCTGCACGTGGATGGGCTCGAAATGCTCCTCTTGCCAGGCGAGCACCGAGAGATCCGCATCTGAGGCGTCGTTGCTGCGCAGGTGTCGTTCGACAATGCGCGCCTCTAGTACCTCATGCGGCGCGCAACAACGCACGAGGCAAATCCGGACTCCGAGCCGCGCGGCCAGCTCGATAAAGCGCGCTCTATTTACGCGTTCGCCGAAAGTCGCGTCGACGATGGTCGGGTATCCGCCCGCGAGCGTACTCTCGGCACACTGCGCCAGGTGGTGGTACACGTCCGCGGTGACGGCGCGGGAATACAATCCTTGTGCAACATCCGAATCTGAGCGTTGTGTGGGTAACATGCCCGACAGGCGCTTGCGCTCGATGTCGGATCGCAGGTGTATGCCCAGCAGTCGCGGCGCTAGCCGCTGGGCAAACCAGGTCTTACCTGAGCCGGACAGTCCTGACATCAGGATGAGAACCGCCCGCCTAGGGGCGAGGGCGTGGTCCGCGCACTCCACGTAGGTATCGTACTGCCGGCGCGCAGCGGAGTGGCTCCCGCCGCCTGTCGTGTCTTGGGGTACGCTAAGAGCGGTGATCGTAGCCCGCACCAGCGCCCTGTGAGCCTTGAACAGTGGCAGCAACGCGCACGCCTGATAGTCGCCGCTTTCGGCAAGATAGCCGGCGAGAAACGCCTGCGCTTGCAGCACTGCGCGCCGCGATTCGAGATCAGCCAGAAGAAAAGCAATCTCATCCGCCACGTCGATCCAGCGCAATGCGGGATCGAACTCCAGGCAATCGAAGCCCAGAAGCCCTGGGCCGTGCCGCACGATGTTGCGCGTGTGCAGATCGCCGTGACACTCGCGCACGCGTCCGGCTGCAAATCGCTCGGCCATCAGCCCCATCAGCGCGTCGAGTCGCGCTGACAGGGACGCGTGTATCGACCCCAGCACCAGCGTACCGCCTAGTACGCCGCCCACGCGCGAGCATTCCGAGGCATTCTTCATGATCAGCGCGCGCGTGGCGGAAGGGCGGCCCCACTCCTGGCCGGAGTCCGCCTGCGGCAGGCGCGCGTGGATGCGCGCCAGCTCGCTCCCGAAGGTTTCGAGTTCGGCCGGCTCGATGCGCGCGGCGTCGAGCAGGCGGTCGAGCTCATCGTCCGCGCGGAACTGCCGCATCTTGACCGCGTGCTCGATGACCGGTCCCAGACCCTCGACGCATGCTTCTCCATGGAGTGACGTGATCGGGCACACCTGGAGATAGAGCTGCGGTGCAAAGCGCCGATTCAGGCGGATCTCCTCTTGGCATAGGAACTGTCTATGCTCAGCGCTACGCAGATCGACGAAGGAATAGCGCACTGGGCGTTTGATCTTGTAGGCGAACTCGCCGGTCAACAGCACCCATGACACGTGAGTCTCGATGAGTTCCACGACCCCGACGGGGTGAGGATAAGCCTGAGGGCGCAACAGGGCCTGCAAGCACGGAGGAAAAGCGCTCATCGCACATCCTGTTGGCGCGCTACACGGGCCCGCAGTGTCCGCGAGTCGCAGGCGTCAGTTGCGAAGCAAGCTTGAAGGGCGTTAGGTACTTGTGCGTATATTGCTGGCATCAGTTGCCGTTG
>JANYBG010000068.1 GCA_025360865.1 Pseudomonadota bacterium
GAACACGCCCTGCGCGACCGCCATCACCAGACCTACCCAGGTCAGCGAATAACCCACTTGATCGCTCGACCAGTGGAACTTCAGGATGGTGTAGAACGACCACACGCTCGGCAACACCTGGTGGCCCGGCTGCCAGAGAAACATGGCGGCCAGCATCCATACCAGTCCCGGATACCTGCTCACCTGCGCCAACGTGCCTATCGGATTCGCGCGCATCCAGCGAAACGCCCGGCGCGCGGACGGCGACAGCGACTCGGGCAGCGCGAAGTAACCGAACGCGGTATTCAGCAACGCGATGGCACCCGCCGTGAAGAACGGCGCGCGCGGCCCAAAGTGCCCGAGCTGGCCTCCGATCGCCGGGCCGACGATGAAGCCTATGCCGAACGCGGCGCCCATCAGGCCGAAGCTCTGTGCGCGCTTCTGCGCGGGCGTGATTTCCGCGACGTAGGCGTAGGCGGGCGTGAAGGACGCGCCCGCGACGCCGGCGATCATGCGGCCGACGAACAGCCAACCGATCGTTGGCGCGAACCCCTGGATGAAGTAGTCGCACCCCAGCGCGAACAGCGCAAACAGCAGGACCGGGCGCCGACCAAAATGGTCGCTCAGGTTCCCCAGCACGGGTGCGCAGAAGAACTGCAATAGCGCGTAGACGCTGGCGAGTAGCCCGCCGTAAGTCGCGGCGCGGTCCACCGAGACGCCCGTCAGGTGCATGATCAGGTTCGGCAGCACCGGCAGGATGATGCCAAACCCGACCGAGTCGACCAGCAACGTCACGAAGATGAACGCCAGCGCGCGTTTCGCGGAACCGGGCGAGCTCATGGAATCCTTCCAGTGGAATCCCGCATCTTATATTAAAGAGCTCGTTCGCGGCGCGGCACGCGGCGTCAGCGCGCCCGCGCGAAGCGCGACCACACTAGATAAACAGGCACGCCGGCGACGATGATGAGTAGCGTCACCCCGGTATCGCGCGGATCGGTCACGAGGGCGTTGACTATCATCAGTACGGAGGCCAGCAGGAAGATCGCGGGCACGAGTGGATAGCCCCACACCCGATAGGGCCGAGGGAGGTCCGGCCGCTTGCGGCGCAGTACGAACACGGCGGCCACGGTGAGCGCGTAAAAGGGCCAGATGCCGAGGATGAACTTGTCCGCGAGCTGGGCGAAGTCGTTCTCCAGCACGTAGGCCACACCGAGCACGCAAGCCAGCCAGATCGCGGCGGAGGGGCTCTGAAAGCGCGGCGATATCCGCGCCACGCCCCGGAAAAAGAGCCCGCGGTCGGCCATCGCGAAAAACACGCGCGACCCGGTCATCATCGAGGCGTTCAGTCCGCTGAAGGCCGAGATGACCACGACCGCGGCGATAGCCGCGGTTCCCGCGGTGCCCAACAGCGGGATGCGCGCGGCGACCGTGGAGGCGATGAGTCTGGAGCCGGCCATGTCCGGGGGCGCCAGCGCGTACAGGAAGCCCACGTTGACGACCAGGTAGACCAGCGTGACGCACAGGGCGCCGGCGATGAGCGCGCGGGGCAGGTTACGCTGCGGATCCGCGATTTCCCCGGCCATCGTCGCCGGGTCCGCCCAGCCATCGTAAGTCCACAGCACCGGGATCAGCGCCGTCGCCAGCAGGGACAGGGAAATCCCCGCGGGCCACGCGGGCATGAAATGGCTGGCGGTGCCGCCGCGCGCGGTGAAGGCGAGCAGCCCGAGCGCCAGCAACGCCGCGTACTTGAGCACCGTGGTCGCGCTCTGCAGCGTCGCGGCGCGCTGCACCCCGAGGTAGTTGATCACAGCGATGACGATGATCGCGGCGGCGGCCACCTGGCGCACCTGCGGCGGGCTCAGCGGCAAGAAGTAACCCAGATATTCAGCGAATATCGTCGCGATCGCGCCCAGCGCCGAGGCCCGAATGACCACAAGCTCGGTCCAGCCGAACAGGAAGGCGGGCATGCGCCCGTAGGCCTCGAGGAGGTAGGCGAATATGCCGCCAGAGCGCGGCAGCGCGCCGGCCAGTTCCGCCACGGTGAGCGCGCCGCACAGGGCGACGAGGCCGCCGAGGATCCAGCACAGCAGGATCGGTCCGGGGGTGCCGAGCTGGCCGGCGACGGTGGCCGGCACGCGGAATATCCCGCTGCCGATCGCGACCCCGACCGACACCGCGACGGTCTGCAGCAGCCCGACGGAGCGCGGCATGCGTTCGCCCCACTGATCAGCCATTCAGTCGCTCCGCGAGCAGTTCGACCCAATGCCGCACCGGTATGTTGGTGCCACCGCGTATGTGGTGAAGGCAGCCGATGTTGGCCGTGGCGATGACCTCCGGCCCGCTCTCCTCCAGCGCGTTCACCTTGGCCCGCAGCAACTGTTGCGACAATTCCGGCTGGAGAATCGAGTAGGTCCCCGCCGAGCCGCAGCAGCGCTGACCGTCACCGACCGTCATCAGGGCGAAGCCGGCGGCGAGCAGTAGCGGCTCGACCACACCGGTGAGTTTAAGCGCGTGCTGCAGGCTGCACGGTGCCTGAAATGCGACGCGTCGGCCGACGATTCCGGGGCGGCGCGGCACCGCGGTTCGCAACGCCTCCAGCAACGCGGCGGATTCACCAGCCACGACCTGGCTGATATCGCGGGCGGCGGCACTGACGGCGGCGGCGCGGGGCGCGTAGCGCGGCTCGCCCTGCAGCATCCGGCCATAGTCGCCCAGCATGGCGGAGCAGGCGCTGGCGGTGAACACCACCGCCTCGGCACCTGCCTCAAGGTGGGGCCAGATCACATCGACGTTGCGCCGGATCTGCGCTAGCGCGTCCGCGTGAGCCGACAAATGATGGCTCACGGCGCCGCAGCAACCGCCGCGCATGACAGCGACGGCGGAGATACCGATGTGGTCAAGCACGCGCGCCGCGGCCGGGTCGATGCCGCCGGCCAGCACGGGTTGCACGCAGCCGGGGACGATCACCACCCGTCGGCTATGTCGTGTCGCCGGCCATCGACACGCGTCCGCGGACAGGAACGGCTGCGCGGGGGGCAGCTGAGCGCGCAGCGCTCCGGGCAGCACCGGTCGCAGCCAGCGCGCCGCGCGCAGCAACGCCCGCGCCCTTGAGGTGTGCGGAACGACCTTGCCGAGCACGCGGCGCTTGGCCGCGACGGCCGCGGGCCGGTTGACGCGCTGCTCCGTCAACGAGCGTCCGAAGTCGAGCAGCCGGCCGTACTGCACCCCACTGGGGCAGGCGCTCTCGCAGGCGCGACATCCCAGGCAGCGATCCAGGTGCAGCTGTGTACGCGCGCTCACCGGCTCACCCTCCAGGAGCTGCTTCATCAGATAGATGCGGCCGCGCGGACTATCCAACTCGTCGCCGAGTATCTGGTAAGTCGGACAGGACGGAAGGCAGAAGCCGCAATGCACGCAGCTGCGCAGGATCGCCTCCGCCGCGGCTGCGTCGGGCGTGTCCTTGATAACGGGATCGAGCGCGGTCTTCATGATCCGTATTTCACTGACGTCGTGAATGCGGATCGATTCTACCTGTAATCCCCCGTGCCCAGGCCGGGGGGCGCCAAAGCCCCGACCGGTTAGCCGATGATGACCTTCAGGCGCTGTGAGCGGGACTCGTCGCTCAAATCATTCACACGCCGCAGGAGGTCGCTCGCCGCATCGCCCGGCAACGGACGGCTGAGCAGGAAGCCCTGGGCATCCTGGCAGTCCTGTTCCTGCAGGAACGCCAGCTGGGGGAAGTTCTCGACACCCTCGGCGGTGACATTGATGCGCAGCGACCGTGACATGGCGATGATCGCCGCGGCGATCGCGCGGTCGTCGCTGCATTCGGTGACGCTGCTGACGAACGAGCGATCGATCTTCAGCCGGTCCACCGAGAAGTGGCGCAACCGGCCGAAACTCGAGTATCCAGTGCCGAAATCGTCAATCGCCAGTGAGATACCCAGCTGCTTGAGTTCATTGATGGCCTTCTGGGCCCATACCTCATCCGCCATGACGACCGACTCTGTGATTTCCAGCTCAAGCGCGGAGGGTTCAAGTCCGGTCGCCTCGAGGATCGCGGCGACTTCGGCCGGATACTCAGCCAGGGCGAACTGCCGCCCCGAGACGTTCACCGCAATGCGCTTGAACGGCAGGCCCTCGTCGCGCCACTTGCGGGCCTGCTGACACGCGCTCAACAGCACCCATTTGCCGATCGCGTGGATGAGCCCGGTCTCCTCGGCCACGGGGATGAACTCCACCGGGCTGATCGAGCCCAGCTCGGCGTTCGTCCAGCGCAGCAGGGCCTCCATGCCGGACACCGAGCCGGTGCGCACGTCGAACTGTGGTTGGTACTGCAGCGTGAACTCGTCGCGGCCCATGGCTCCGCGCAGCTGCTCCTCGACCGTGAAGCGATGCAGCGCGTTGGCGTTCATGGAAGCATCAAAGAAGGCGAAAGTACCCGGAGTCCGGCGCTTGGCGAAATACATCGCCAGATCGGCGTTTCGCAGTAGCGTCTCCGCGTCCTCCCCGTCCTGCGGGAACAAGGCGATGCCGACGCTGGGGGTGACCACGAGCGAGTTCAGCGCCAGCTGCACCGGCTCGCGCAGCGCCATGATCAGCCTGTCCGCGACCGCGCCGGCATCACTCGCGGCGCGCAGGTTCGGCAGCAGCACGAGGAACTCGTCCCCGCCCAGTCGCGCGATGTCGCCCGGGCGCGCGCTATCGGCCGTACCGGCCGGCGCGGAATCCCCGCCATAGCGCAGCGAGCTGCGCAGGCGCTCGGCGACGACGCATAGCAGCTGATCACCCACCGCGTGCCCGAGCGTATCGTTCACGCGCTTGAAGTTATCCAGGTCCAGATACAGGACCGCGAGCGTGCGCTTGTTGTCCTTGGCGGCCTGCAGGGCGCCCACCAGGCGATTGTGCGACTGCTCGCGATTGGGCAGGCCGGTCAGGGTATCGAAGTAGGCCAGGCGCACGATGCGGCGCTCGGCGCGCCACTTGCTGCTCAGCGCGATGGTCATCTGACGGATTTCGTGCGGGTGAAATGGCTTCTGCAGGTAGGAGAGCTTGTCCTCCGGCGGTACCAGGCCGCCGATCTCGCACGGGTCCGCATCCGAATACGCCGTGCAGATGACGATCTCCACCGCCGGGTCCACCTCGCGTATCTGCGTGGCAGCCCACACTCCATCCGGTCCCGGGGGCATGCGCACGTCGAGGAACACCACCGCGAAGGGTTCGTTGCGCGCCAGGCTTTCCTTGACAAGATTCACCGCCGCCTGCGCTCCATCGCAGAACACAGGCTCGATCGTGCCGGTACGCGCGACAGAACGCTCGCGCGCGGCCTCCGCGGGGGTCCGCTTGAACAGGCGGCTGCGCAGCTCGCGGAACCCCACCATCTCCTGGGTCACCTCGTTCTCCAGCAGAATCTGCCGGTACGCATCGCGGACCTCGGGTTCGTCGTCCACGACCAGGACGCGAATGGGTGTTGCGGTGTTTTCAGCCATAAAAAGTCCTCGGTCAAGCTCCTGCTAGTGCGCCATCAATTGGCGGCCAGCGGCACGATCAGGTGCATCGATGCGCCTCGCCCAGGACCCTCGCTGGCGGCCCAGATCCGGCCGCCAAGAGCGTTGATGGCGTTCGCGCACCAGTGCAGACCAATGCCGTGGTTGGTCTCTGGCGACTTCGTCGAAAACCCCTTCTCAAAGACCCGCTGTAGATTCTGGGGGGCGATGCCAACGCCATCGTCCTCGCACTGCAAGTGCAGCCTCTCGCCGTCGGCGTCGACCACTATCCGCGCGCTCAGGCGCAGGCTGCCCTTGTCCTTGCCCGCGTCGCGAACCGCGTCGGCCGCGTTGATGATGAGGTTCTGCAGGATCAGCCGCAGCACCGTGCGTGCCACGCGCACGACACCGAGGCTGCGCAGTGTATCGTCGGTGTCCACGGTCAGCCGCTGTCGGTAGGCGTCTGGCACGATCTCGAGCGACTGCGCGACCAGCTCGGTGAGGCGCACCGGCTCGATGACCGCGTCATTTCGCGCCGAGCGCAGCTGCTCGGAAAGGACCGTCTGGATGACGGTGGCCTGGCGACTCATGACCTCCACGTCCTCGCGCGCTGAGCGCACGGTGACCGCGAGTTCCTTGCAGGCGAGCCGCAGGAACTCCTGAAGATCGGCATGACGCTCCGCGTCCGCGCCGCCGTGCCGCAATTCGGCCGCGGCGAGGTCAGCGTCATCGGCTGGCGCGGTCCGCAGGCGTTCGCCGAGATTCGCCAGGCGGACGCCGATCGGAGTCATCGCGTTGCCTAGGTTGTGCAGGACTCCCTTCGCAAGTTCGGCGAAGCCGGCCTGGAACGACTGGTCAACGAGCTCCATGCGCGTTTCCGCGACCCGCTCCACCATGCTGTCGAACTCGCGGGCGAGGACGCCCATCTCGTCGCCCCGGTGCAGGTCGAGGCGCGTCGTGAGGTCGGTCCCTTTACCAATGGCGACCGCGTGGCGGGTCATGGTCGCCAGCGGATTCAGGATGACGCGGTTCAGCACCATCACGAGCAGGACCAGAACGAGCACCGCCGCGGCGACCAGATATGTCGAGGCGACCTTCACCGCGGTCTTGCCGCGCAGCGAGACTTCCCGCGGCACGTCGACGCTCAGCGTCATGAGCGGCTTGCCATAGATATCATTGAGCGCGCGATTCACCCGGGTAGCGCTGTCACCGATCTTCATGGTCTCGGCCGCGCCGTCGACAGGGGGGGGCGACAACGCGACCTGGATTTGCGCCTGCGCGGCTATCGCGCGCAAAGCCGGCCCGGGAAGCAGCCGCCCCAGGATGACCATGCCGCGGGCCGGACCACGGCCCTTACCATCCAGAATCGGCGCGCTGGCGAGCATCAACAGCCCGCGATTGGTGTTGATCAGCCCCTTGCCGGGGTTGCCGATCAGCCGTTCCGCCGTCCAGGGGAAGTTTGGCGGCAGCGCCTTCAGCTCGGTCAGGTCAAGTCCGAGCGCCCCGTCCGTGGCTAGATCGCGGTCCGTGGCAAGTACGACGTTCCCCGCGAGGTCCACGACCAGAAGGACGTTTGCGTTGAGCTGCTTCAGGGTGACGTCGGTGATATTCGCGGTGATGAACGCCGGGCTGTGATCATTGACGAAGCTGTACGTGTCCGCCCAGTTGCCCCAGTCCGTCGCCGACATGGCGACCCGCTCGAGGGTGGAGTCCAAGGCGAAACTGACGCGGCGCATGGCCGTTTGCGCGTCGGCGCTCTCGAGCTGGGCGAAGCTCGGCATGATGACGAACTTGCCCACCAGTAGCGCCGCCACCCCGAGGAATACGAAGAGACCCGCGACGAGAGCGGTGACTTTGGAGCGAATTTTCACCTGCGTAAAGTAAGGCGATTTCCCTTGCGTATTGTGTTACGACCTCTCAGATTGGAGCGCGGCGGCCACCCGGGCGGGCCCGGTCAGTGACCGGCGTCACACAATGGGTTGACCCGCTGGACCCGCACAATCCCAGTGCGACCGGCGTTCGCGGAGCGGGGCGCGGGCGCGAACCCGGAGCCCAAGTGGAATACCCGGCGCGCGTCCCGTATCCTCCAGCGCACAACAAGAACGCAAGCGCTGCGGGGACCTCATGACTCGAGTTTCCAGACGTACGTTTTTTGGATTGACCGCGGCAGGCGTCGCGGTGGCCGCCGGGGCCGCCTCGCGGCCATCCGCGGCCGCATCACCCGCGCTCGCATCGCTCAGCATCGGCGCAGTCCCGATCAGCGCGCAGGAGCGCGAGGCGAGGATCGAGAAGGTGCAGGGGCTCATGCGGAAACAGGGCGTCGCCGCGCTCCTGCTGGAGGCAGGCTCTTCGCTTGAATATTTCACCGGAATCCGTTGGTGGCGTTCAGAGCGCACGACCGCGGCGGTGATCCCGGCGGCGGGACGCGTGGTCGTCGTGACGCCGTTCTTCGAGGAGCCCTCGATCCGCGAGACGCTCCAGGTCGCCGGTGACGTCCAGCCATGGAAAGAAGACGAGAGCCCGTTCGAGCTGCTCGCCGGTGCGCTGCGAAAGCAGCCCCCGGGTCCGGTGGCGGTCGAGGCCACTACGCGATTCTTCATCAGCGATCAGGTCGTGAAGTTCGCTGGCGG
Organism: Pseudomonadota bacterium; assembly: GCA_025360865.1. GTDB lineage: Bacteria > Pseudomonadota > Gammaproteobacteria > Steroidobacterales > Steroidobacteraceae > 13-2-20CM-66-19. The sequence continues at coordinate 8,096 of JANYBG010000068.1, forward strand.
CGGTCGTCAGGTGCTCGCGGGGGACGAATTAGTTCGCGCCTGCCGTATCCACAAGTCACCTTCGGAACTGGCACTCATGCAAGCCGCCAATAACGTGACGATCGCCGCGATACGGCACGTCCACGGCAGGGTAGGCGCGGGAATGGCCGCTTCCGAGATCATGAGGATGCTGATTGAGGCCACCGGAGAGCTCGGCGGCGAGCATGACTTCTCGCTCGTGCTGCTCAACGAGGCGAGCGCCTTTCCGCACGGCTCGGTCACACCTCAGAAAGTGCGCAACGGCTCGGTGATCCTCATCGACAGTGGCTGCAGCGTGCTCGGCTACCAGTCCGACATCTCACGGACCTGGATCCACGGCGATATCTCGGGGCGGCAGCGCGAAGTCTGGAACATGGTCAAGCGCGGCCAGGAGATCGCACTCGAGACCGCGAAGCTCGGCACCCCCGTGGGCGAGCTCGACAAGGCTGTTCGCGCGTTCTACGAGAGCAACGGCTGGAGCAAGGATTACGGTCTGCCGGGACTTTCACACCGGACCGGCCATGGCATCGGTATGGATGGCCACGAGCCCCCGTACCTAGTACGCGGCGACACGACGGCGCTTGAGGCCGGGATGTGCTTCTCGGACGAGCCGGGACTCTACATCCCCGGGCGGTTCGGGATCCGGCTCGAGGACTGCTGGTACATGACGCAGAGCGGCCCGAAGCTATTCACACCGCTCGCCAAGTCCATCGACGAGCCGGTCTGAAGATGTCCCTACTCGAACAGCGGCTTTAGGCGCGGATCGCGGCCCAGGCCACCGTAGAGATCCATTGAGCGCTCCAGCCACGCGCGCAGTCCATCGTCGTCGCGCGCGAGCAGTGGCAGCGTGCCCACGCTCGCGGCCCAGTGAAAGCCCCCAAGCGCGATGTAGTCCGCATAGTTCGGGGACGCACCGCCCAGAAACGGGAATCGCGCGAGCTGGGTGCGCAACGGGTACAGCGCCTCCCGCGTGGCAGGTAACCGGGATGCCCGGTCGGCGGTGAACGCCTCGAGCGTTGTTCCCTTGAGGCGCGCCTCACGACTGCGCCGAAAGTACCCGCGATCCTCCGGGCGGGCGGCGTTGTGCACGTCCAGCGCGTACAGCCCGAAGAGCCGACGCATGACTTCCCACAGAAACCAGGCTTCGAAGAGCCGTACCATCGCAAGCTCGGCGGGCCCGGAGAACAGCTTCGGCGTGTCAGGAAACTCGCGATCCAGGTACTCGGCGATGTCCCAGCTCTCCCCGAGCATCGAGCCGCCCATCTCCAGCACCGGGACTGTCTTGAAGCGGCCATCGAAGGCCTTGGGGATCTCGGTGAAACCCAGCGGCACGGACTCATATGCCAGCCCCTTGTGTGCGAGCGCGTATCGGATCCGCCAGACGTAGGGACTCGCCGAGCGGCCATTCTCGAGCACGAGCTCGTGCAGGCGGATCTTGGAATCGGCGGCCATCGTCATGCGCATCGCCCCCTTTGTATTGCTGAATTAGGAAGCATAACGCGCCTCGATGCCGGATACCGATGGGTGTCGCTAGGCGACGGCGGCATACTGAGACGCCGGTCGGCCCTGTTGGCGTCACGACGGCCTACGATCCGACCGTTGCAATCGGTGGTTTCCCATGCGAATACGCACGCCCTACTTCTTGGCGCCTGCTCACGTATCTCAGGCACTGGGCGACGAGCCCCCGAGCCGTAAGCGCCGGCAACTGCTGGCGGCGGCGGCTCTACTTCCGTTTGGCTGCGCGCTCAGCGCGTGCGGAGGGGGCGGGTCCCCTGCTCCTGCCGCCACCGCCACCCGGACCTGGCGGATGGGTTTCTATCCGAATCCACCTACCTACACCACGGATGCCGTCGTCCAGCTGCTCGGCCAGGTGAGTGCGCACGCGGACCTCGTGCACATCCACGAGGAGCTCCCGTGGCGAGACCTGCTGGCGGGCACGTCGGCCCAGGATCTCGCCAACGCGAAGATGCCGCTCGCGAACGCGGTGCGCGCCCAGGGGATGCGGCTGGGATTCATGGCCGACCTCACCAACGGGCTTGATCGATCCCAGGAACCACCGCAGCTGGTGGCCCTCGGTCGCACCATCACCGAGCCTGAGGTACAGCGAGTGTATCGAGCGTACTTACTGGCGATCGCGCAGACGCTGCGGCCGGACTACCTCGGCCTGAACGCTGAGACGAATCTCGTGCGCCTGCAGGCGACACCGGCGGTATATGCCGCATCGGCCCAGGCGGCG